>NZ_BAFC01000021.1 GCF_000248055.1 Gordonia sputi NBRC 100414
GCTGAACGACTATTCCAAGAACGACCAAAACGGGGCGGGCGGGATCTGTGTTGCGGGCGGTCCGGCCCGCAGCGTTGCGGGTATCGCAGGCGTTGAGCAGCATTACCGTCCGCGTGTCCTTGGGACACAAAATTGGGAATACCAACTTCAACTTCGGGTCAGCCACGAACTGGGTGGACTGTCCTGTGCTCATCGGATTTGCTGACGCTCCTGATGGGCGCCGAGGGTGACGAGGGCCTCGATGCCGACTTTGTCGGCGGCGAGGTCGCAGAAGGCCTCGAATCGGGTCGTCGCGGCCGTCCTGTCGTATCGGGAGGTGGGATCGTCGATGTCGGTGGCCTCGGCCAGCGCGGTCAGATACCGCTGGGCCGTGCACAGGTCGTCGTTGGCCTCGATTACGGTGGCGTCGCGCAAGTCGTGCCGGCAGAACGGACGCACCTTCCGATCGGCGCTCTCGCGCGGACACCGTTGGGGGCAGTGCCATGGCGGGCCGTGGCTGCCGAGCCAGGTGGTGTCGGAGAATGGCACCTGCCCGCAACCGGGACACCGGGTCTGCAACCGCAGTCGGTGCCGCAGGCGGATCGGAAGCAACGGGTGCGCCCATTGCCTCTGCCAGATGCAGTCCGGCTCGGCCTCAGCCGCGCCGCCGGGGGCGCGGTGGAAGGTGTGGGGTCAGGCCGTGCGGGCGGCGGATTCGCCGGCATTGTCGATGGTGGTCGCGGCGATCAACTCCGGGGTGATCGTCTCGGTGCCGGAGGCGATCGCCAGGTAGCAGACGCGGTCGATGAGGTTGGTCAGCGACGCTATCCGGCCCTGTGTGCGCCGGTGCAACACCTTCGCCTGCTCGACGAGCATCCCCTCGTGGGCGTCGGCCAACTTGATGTGCCCCTCCAACGTGCGGAGCAGGTGATCCAACTCCGCAGCCCCGGATCGGTATCGACCGCGAACGGGACGACCGGGCAGCGGGTGGCACGGCGGCTGGTCTGCGCGTAGGCGGCCTGTTCCCCGAGCTGCCCTTCATCGAAGAACCGCTTCTCGGCGAGCTGAACTCCGACGTAGACGAACGTCGCCGCCATCTCGTTGGCCAGACCCTTGAGGTGGTTGGACACCTCGATGCCGTTGCGATGCTTGAAGTCCACGAAGTGCAGGTCGTCGAGCACGACCAACCGGGTTTCGCAGCTGGTGACACAGTCGACGGCCAACGCACCCAGCTTGGAGGTCGACGCCCGGTCGACGGCGC
>NZ_BAFC01000020.1 GCF_000248055.1 Gordonia sputi NBRC 100414
TATTCGGGTTCGCGTGGTGGGGCGTCATCGCGTACGTGCGCGTCGATGCCGCAGCGACGACCGGAACCCGGCTCGTTAGACGTCGACTACGGGAGCACCGCTGCGCGGTTACGAGGTGCTAGCGGGACGGAGTGCCTCGTCAAGTAACCGGTGGAGGTCATCGAGTTCACCCTGGGTGAGCACACCGAGTGTGCTGGTCAATGTGTGGTCGACTACGTGCGCCGCGTCCGCCAGGAGGCTTTGCCCCTTCGCGGTCATCGTCAGGGTAACGGTGCGACCCTTGCCTGCCTCCCGCTGAACCAGGCCGCGATCCTCCATTCGAGCAGCCAGGGTTCCGAACCCTTGGTCAGACTGAAAGGTCAACTGCGCCAAGGCGTGTAGCGATGCTCCGGGGTGCTGCGACAGGTGCCGCAGCGCGTCCCACTGAACCAGAGTAAGTCCTATGGCGCCCAGCGCAGCGTCGAGTGTTTTGTGGTGTTGGTTCTGCAGCCGCTTGATGAGCAGCGCCACATCCTGCATCGAAGACACCAGCAAACCTTACCGCCCGGTCGCGCATTGCTCAGCATGCTTATATCAACATATTGATATAAGCTGGTGTCACGAGCCTACGGGGTTCCATGCGGACAACTACGGCAGGGAGTGTGTCCGTTCGCACGACTGTGGCGTTTGCATGCGGGTGTCGCCGAGGCACTTTATGAACCTCTCGACTGCCATCTGCCCCATCGATAACACGCACGACCCGCCGAGAAGGAGACAACGACATGAACGCACCAGTGACCACCAAGACCGCTCTTGTCAGCACCGAGGCCGGCATCACACCCGTCAGCTATATCGAACACGGCCACGGCCACCCTTTCGTGGTGCTGCACGGAGGCGCAGGTTCAAACTCGGTCCGCGAATTCGTCAAACTGTTGGCCACCACCCGCGACGCTCGCGTAATCGCTCCGGTCCATCCCGGGTTCGACGGCACCCCGCGGCCTTCCGTATTGACCACCATCAAAGACCTCGCCGCGGTCCACCTTGCGCTGATTGAGAAACTCGACCTCCACGACGTGACCGTGGTGGGCAATTCTGTTGGCGGGTGGACCGCAGCGGAAATGGCCCTCGCCCACAACTCTCGGATAAGCAGTGTCGTACTCGTCAATGCTGTGGGCCTCATCATCGAAGATGATCCCACCAAAGACTTCTTCAGCCTCACCATGGACGAGGTGACCGACATCAGCTACTACAACCCCGACCACTACCGACTCGACACAGCTACACTGCCGGCGGCCGTGCAGCAAAATATGGCTTCGAACAAGGCCACGCTGCGTGCCCTTGCGGGAGTGCAGATGGGCGACCGTACGCTACTCGGGCGGCTCTCACAGATCACCGCACCTGTGCTGGTGGTATGGGGTGCGGCAGACGCAATGGTGCCGATCAGCCACGGGCGGAGGTACGCCACGGCCATCCCCGGTGCCCGTCTCGACGTTATCGCCAACGCAGGTCACCTCCCCCAGGTCGAGACGCCGGACCGCCTCGTGCACGACGTATGGGAGTTCGCAGACGCTCACGCCACCATGCGTCCGCAGCGCTGACTCCCGATCATCACCGCGGCGTGGCGAAATCAGCCACCGTCACACACTCTCCTGAGCGCGCGCAGGCGGGCCACGACCTGTAGCGGGTGGCCGGTACCGCGTCGCTCTGGCTGGCGGATGGGCTCCCCCGACGTCGACCTGTCACTTGAGCATGTCGGACGGGCGAACCCGCGTGGGAAGGTCGCGAACGACGTCGTCCACCGGCCACGAGGTCATTGGGCAACACTGGTTTGCGGAATGGTCGGTGATCAATTCGGCGCAGCTTTTGATAGAGCTCGACGCGCTCAGTCTCATCCGAAATGACGAGACCCAGGTCGGCGGCGTCGCCATCCGCCACTCCTCTCGCACGTTCACATTGTTGTTGTCCATGATCACCGAGATTGGCAAATTGTATTCTTCTTCACCCGATCGGCGAGTCTTGACAGAGCGGCCGATGCGTAGTCGCCTCGAATGGCGGTTTGTCTACTAGGTAAAAACCGTCACTGCGACGTAATTGCGCCTTGCCCTGCAGTTGAGGTAAGTGCTGCGTCAGCGCATCGCGCGGTCGACATAACGCACGATCAAACGCGGTGCGCCGACATCGATTCCTTTTTTGAAAGCTGCGGCGGCACCCATCCCCGCCGCGGCACCTACGCGTTTGTTGTATCGAGCGCTCCAGACTCGCGACCTCGCTGCCTTATATAGATCTCGAGCGACTCCAGCCTGACCGGGCTTGAGCGCGGTCATCATGTTGAACACCAGTTCGACGAGGTCTCTCTGAAAGTACTTTGCGAACGCGGTGACACCGCCGAAAACCGCGGATTGCGCGGCATTAGCTCTTCCATACACTGCCGTAATCTTGGTGGTGCCCGCGATAATCCGCTCCCCGAGCGCAGTGAACTCGGGTCCCGAGTGCGGTACAACGCCCCTTACGATCGCGAATGCCATTGTGAGACAAGCTACGCTCTCAACGACTCGTTGATTTGGCTGGTCGGAATGGAGATCATCCTGGAGCTTGACCATGAACTGGCGCTTGACTATTCGGACAATCGTTTCCTTATCCGCACCTGGATGCTGCCGTTGAAGCTCCGAGACCAAATCCCGTGCGCGGGGAAGCTCCTGACTGAACAACTCGCCGAGCAACTCGGCGGCTTCTTCGGTGCCAAAGTCTTCGGGCACTGCCGTTTGTTCCGAACCCGGCGAGACGGCAAGGAACAGTGCAACGTCGCTCGAAACCAATTTGTCGAGGTCCAGGAGCTGATCGAGTGCTTGTTCCCATGTCATTGGCTCTGCGGGCTTGGTATCGGCCGACGCGAATGCTGAAGCGTAGGCAAGACATCTCTCACGCACTTGCTCGGCGTTCCGAATGAGATGACGTTTCCGCACTCGAGCTT
>NZ_BAFC01000019.1 GCF_000248055.1 Gordonia sputi NBRC 100414
GCTTTGATCGTGGAGTTCGTCGCCGCTTATCGCGACGAACACGGAGTCGATCCGATCTGCGCGGCCCTGCGCGACACGGACGCCCAGATCGCTCCGTCCACAGTCCGGGCCCACCTGAGCCCACAGAAGACCGAGGCGCCACGAGCAGTTCGTGACCGCGAGATGCTCGGTCAGATCCGCACCGTGCACGCCGACAACCTCGGGGTCTACGGTGCCCGCAAGGTCCATGCCGAGCTACGTCGAAACGGTATCGCTGTGGCCCGCTGCACCGTCGAGAGGTTGATGAAAGCTGATGCGCTGCGAGGGATAACACGGTTGAAGACACGCAAGACCACCCGCAGCGAGGGAGCCGAGACACCGCAACCGGC
>NZ_BAFC01000018.1 GCF_000248055.1 Gordonia sputi NBRC 100414
GCGCACGCCCGCGGAGGAGGCTCTTGCTGTAACGGGGGGTGGGTTGATGTTGCACGCGATGCAATTGACGAGCAGGGCGTGCTGCGGCGGCAATTTCGGAGCCTTCCTTTAGGTCCGGAATGGGACGACGATGACGGAGTACCCGACGGAGAGAACGACGCTGGACCCGACTTCGATTGGGATGAGGTTCCTGGCGCACTAACGGGAGATGAAGATGTCGCACTACTGTGGCGACCAGATCTCGATGGGATCGATGATCCTGGCGGTGAGACAAATAGTTTCCTGCGCATGGGCGACTATAGGCCTGGGGCCTGGCACGTTCGATTTGACCGGTACGGAGACGGTCCGAATCCAGCATCAACCATTTACTGAGGGCATCCGGGCGAACGGCTTGGGCCTTGGCTCGAGCGCCCACTATCCGTGTCCGGCAGACAGTCCCACGGCTCCAGCATCTACTCGGAGCTGCGGCGAGTGGACAAATCATGTGGGGCTAGGGGTTTCGGAAACCCGAACGCGCGATCGCCTCGACCGCGAACTTGCCGAGTCCATGCGGCATCGGTGTTCTTGAACGTGTGAGCTCACGCAGACTTCTCTGCTGCGGTGCTCACCGCCCGCAGCGCCGTCATCGCGGTGTCGGCGATGTTTAGGAGGTCCTGGGTCGAGCCGCCGTCGCGCGCGCATCCCGACATTCCGCGAAGAACGGCAACGAGGAACTCTGCGAACTGATCGCTGTTGACTGTGGCGGCGAGGTCTCCGTCGCGTATGCCCTGGTCGAGTCGATCCTGTAGGCGCGCCCGCAAGGTTTCCCGCTGCGCACCGAGGCGCGGTTCGGTCAGCATCAGGCAGCCGGGCGGCGTCGTAGGTCCGGTGTGCGCGTGTGCGGTGTCGTCGAGTATTCGGGCGATCGCCTGTTCGACGGTCGGCAGCGCGGTTGCGTCGTCGACTGCTGCGATCGCGCGGTCGAAGTAGAGCGCCGACGCCTCGTCGAACAGGTGCTGTTTATCGCCGAAGGCCGCGTAGAGGCTCGGTGCCGTGATGCCCATGGCGGCAGTGAGCCGCGCGATGGAGGAGCCGTCATATCCCGAACGCCAGAACTCCTCGACGGCCGCCAGCAGGGCGGCGTCGCGATCGAAACTCCGAGGTCGGCCTGCCACGGTCCGACAATAACATAGCGACCGTTACAGAATGTGTTACGGTGGCTGAGTCAATAAGCTAGCGATCGATACAGAATGGAACCATCATGAACATCGAGGGTGCGGTTGTGCTCGTCACCGGCGCGAACAGGGGAATCGGAGCGGCGTTCGTCGAACAACTCAAGCGCCGCGGGGCGTCGAAGATCTACGCGGCGGCTCGCGACGCCGGCACCATCCACGCGGACGGCGTCGAGGCGATCTCGCTCGATGTCACCAATCCCGACGACATCGCCGCTGCCGCCGCGACGGCGACCGACGTCGATCTGCTGATCAACAATGCGGGCATCTCCACGGGAACGCCGCTGGTGTCCGGAGATGAGGCAGCGATCCGTCGCGAGATGGATACCAACTTCTACGGGCCGCTGCTTGTGACCCGTGCGTTCGCGCCGATCCTCGAATCGAATGGTGGGGGAGCAATCCTGAACGTCGTGTCTGCGTTGTCGTGGTTCACCGCACCGGGCGCCGGCGCGTACGCCGCGTCGAAAGCAGCAGCCTGGATGCTCACCGACAGCACCCGACTCGAGTTGGCCGCGCAGGGCACGCAGGTCACGGCCATCCACATGGGTTTGGTCGACACCGACATGTCTCAGGGCATGGACGCGCCCAAGCTTTCACCCGCCGAGCTGGCAAATGCCGGCCTCGACGCCATCGAGTCGGGAGAGCAGGAAGTGCTGGCGGACGACTGGGCAAAGCTTGTGAAGTCCGGACTCACGCTCGAGCCGAAGCAACGCTACGAGCAACTCTTCGGCACAACCGGTGCGTAGTTGGCAGATGAGGCTCCCGAGCGGGTAAGACGGAATCGTCCGCTCCGAGAGGTGATGGTCATGAGCCATGACATCCTGTCCGACGCCGAGATCGCAGCTCTGACTGCGCAGCAGCGTCGGGATCTGATTGCCCGACTGTCCCGCCCGCTCGACGGGATAGCGCCGAGCCCGGTTGTGCGCAGCAGGATTCGGCGCGTGCGCATCGGTGTGATGGCGATCGGCGCGACGGCGCTCATCCCGTGGATCGTCTTCCTCGGGCTGACCCTGCCGGTCGACTACGTTGCCCACAACTGGTCCGTCACCTGGATTGGCTTCGACGTCCTGCTCGTCACCATGATGACCGCGACGGCGGTGCTGGCGTTCCTGCGTCGACAACTGCTGGTGCTCGCGGGATTCACCACCGGAATCCTGCTCATCTGCGACGCCTGGTTCGACATCATGACCGCGGCCCCCGACGACCGATGGGTCTCGCTACTCACCGCGTTCCTCGCCGAACTACCGCTCGCTGCACTTCTGATTCTGGGCACCACGCGGATCATCCGCCTCAACGCCGTACGCCAGTGGCAGATGGAACCCCATGCGCCGCTGTGGGATCTACGGATGGCGCTCGGCTGAGCTGTTCTCTACCGGTCTGGGTCGACGACGAGCTCCACCTCGACCTCGTCGCCGGCGCCGCGTCCCGTCTTCTTGCGCGTTTCGGCATTGAATGACACGAGGTAGCGCCCACCCATCACGCCGATGGTCGTGCGGTATGTGTAATCGCCGTCGATGGTGACGATGACGGGCACGCGCTTCCCACGACCGAAGGCGAGCACGACGTCCTCGTCAACGACGATCCCGACGTTCTTGCCGCCCGTTGCCTCGAGCACGGTACGAAATGTGGTCATGGCTCTCCTCGGGGTCGCTGGGTGTACCGATGATAGGTTGGATGGAACTAGACTGTCCAGTACTCCGACGATTGGCTGACGCAGAATGAGCGAGAAGGACGACGAGCCGACGCCGGGGCGGACCGAGCGTAAACGGCAGGCGATTCTCGACGCCGCGACGGAACTCTTCCTGCGGAACGGGTTTCGCGGAACGAGCATGGACGAAGTGGCGACGCGGGCGGGTGTGTCGAAGCAAACCGTCTACAAGCAGTTCACCGACAAAGAGCGTCTGTTCCGGGACATCGTCGAAGGTGTGGCGTCGAACTCGGACGCGGTAATAGCCACGCTCACATCAGCATTCGGCGATTCGGCCGCGACATCGTCGAGAGCGCTCGAGACGCGGCTCCGCAGCGTCGCGCTCGTGTACCTCGATGCGGTGCTGAACCCGCGGGTGCTGTCCCTGCGTCGACTGATCATCGCCGAGGCGGACGCCTTTCCGGATCTCGCCCGCAGCTACTACGACTATGGGCCGGGGCAGGGCGTCGAAGTCGTGGCGCAATGTTTGCAGCCGTACATCGACGCAGGGCTGCTCGTCGTCAACGAGAGTCGTCTTGCTGCAGCGCATTTCGCCTATCTGGCGCTTGGGTCCGCGCTGGATCGAGCCCAGTTCATGCCCGACGACCTGCCCGATAGCGCTGAGCGTCAACGGCTTTCCACCGCGGCAGCAGCAGCATTCGTCGCCGCCTATGGCGCCTGAGCTTGCGTGCGGCATGCCCGCGTGACAACACGCTTGCGTCGTCCTATACTACTCATAACGTGTACAACTGATAAGTAGTGAAGATGGAAAGTGAGTGGTGATGACAGCTCAACTGGGCGACACATTTGCTGCCCTCGCCGACCCGACGCGGCTGGCCATCGTCGAAACGTTGACCAGGGGCGACGCGACGATCAACGAGCTCACCGAACAGTCGACGCTCACGCAGCAGTCGATCTCCAAGCACGTCAAGGTACTCGAAGACGCCGGCCTCGTGACGCGGACGCGGATCGGTACGTCACGCCCGTGCCATCTGGAAGTCCATCGACTCGACGCCGCCCAGCGATGGCTCGCAGGCCGTCGCGACGAGTGGGTGGCTCGACACGACAGGCTCTCCGAGCACTTGTCGTCCATCGTCGAACAGGGAAAAGGTCATGGCTGACGACACTTTCACAGTGCGGCGGATCTACCGTGCCCCAAGGGAACTCGTCTTCGCGTGTATGACCGAGCCCGAACACCTCACTCACTTCTGGGGTCCGACGGGGACGTCGACGCCGCTGGAGGGGATCGTCGTCGAGCTGCGCCCAGGTGGCGCCTTCGAGACGACGATGGTCAACGACGTCGACGGCTCGGAGTACCGGATGCGCGCCGAGTACACCGACGTGGAGGCACCGCGGTTCTTGGCTTGGCGTGAAGTGGACTCCGGAGTGCACACCTCGCTGACATTCGTCGACCTCGGCGACGGCACAACGGAAGTCGTCACCCATCAGCGAGGTTTGCCACCGGAATATCGCACACCAGAAGCGAGGGCCGGTTGGCAGACGGCGCTCGAACGTGGCGTCACCTACGTCGAAGACCTTGCCCGACAACCGAAAGAACCCTCATGAACATCTCGACCACCGACCTTCAGGCGCTCGTCGGCCTGCAACTGTCCGCGTTGGCTGATCTCCTCGACGACGGCGCGCAGTCGCTGGGCGGTGGCGCCGCTCTTGCCGACGCCGAAACACTGTGCGCGGGATGGCGCGTGCGGCACGTCGTTGCACATATGACGATGGCCGCACGCTACGACGGGCCCGCCTTCATGGCGGAGCTATCCGCGGTGGATGGCGACTTCGAAAAGCTGTCGCAGACGATCGCGGAGCGTGACGCGCGCCGACCGTTCAGCGAGCTACTCGACGACCTGCGCGGCGACACCATGGCCGGGTGGGCGCCACCTGGAGGTGGAGCCGCAGGCGCGCTGACTCACGCGGTGATCCACTCTGCCGACATCACCGTTCCGAATACGTTGCCGCGCAGCTCGTCTGATGACGCGACGCTGATTGTCCTCGACTCGCTCGCGGATGGAATCGCAGGTCGACAGTTCGGAGTGGATGTCGGCAATCGCACGCTTCGTGCAACCGATCTCGCGTGGTCGTTCGGTGACGGCAGCGAGGTGGTCTCTCGTCCAGCGAGCGAGCTTGTGGCGCTACTCGCCGGACGAGCGGTCGGCGGAGTCGATCTCAGGAGCTGATGAAGCATTACGGCTCAGGCCGTTCCGATCACGACCACGTGTCGAGGTAGGCGCGATAGGTGCCGACCGGAAGCGTTGCGTCGTACGTCATTTCGCCCGACGGTGAGAACTCCGAAATGTGCGGAGCGGTACCCCAGCTCCCGAAGGTGTATCCGTCGGCCACTGCCTGGGCGTTGCCGGTGGCCGCGGTGGCCAGGCCCGCAGGATGTGCTTGGCGCCGAACGAGAGTCGCGGTGCGTCGAGTGCAGCATGGACAGGACGCGTGGAGTCGGGCGCTTACGCATGTGTGAGATCCCTCGGTAGATCGATGCGAACTCAAGGATCTTCGGGCGTTCGTGTGCTGACGACAAGCTCTCGCGCCGGGGGATTCGAACCAGTAATGCCGTCGTGTCCGGGTCGCGGAGAGGGGATTTGGGTCAAGCGTGCAAAAAGTACACGCCCTGTGCTCCGAGTAAGAGCGAGCTCACGCAACACCGCGAGCGAGTAAGTCCGATCACTCATCTGTGCTTCGGGCGCAGGTCGGCGTAGGGCGGAGTCAGCGAGCGCGCAGAAAACCACAGCCTTCCGGTGCTCCGCACGTACCGGTACATGCGCGCGCTGCGCGGGGTGTGGTTTTCTGCGCGGCGCCGACCCTGGGATCGGGGCCTGGGCAAGCTCACGCAACGCCAATGGCCCGGAGCCCAGCGGCAACACCTGCCGCCAGCAAGATCACCACGATCAGCGGTGCCTTGAGCAGTGCGGCCACCACCCCGGCGGCAACTCCCGCCGGCCGCGCCCATCCGGACAGATCCTGCCCGGCGTAGAGAGCGCCGGTCGCGGCGACCGCGACAAGGAGTACCAGCGCGGCGCGGTCGATCAGCGCGCGCACTTTTTCCGACACGGTGATTCGTGAGCGCAACAGGGGGCCGGCCAACCGCAGAGCATAGGTACCCGCAGCCAGCACCGCGACGCCGATGAACAGTTGCGTCCCGTGCGTCACGACGCACGCTCGGCGGTATGGAGCGCACGGTCGGTATAACGAGACGCACGGGCTGCGGTATGAGGCGCACTTTCGGCGTAACGAGGCGCACTGTCGGAGGGATGGAGCGCACGCTCGGCAGTATCCAGTGCGCGGTCGGCATTGCGGCGGGGGAGTGGGACGCCGGCAAGAAGCCCGGCGAGAGCCATCAGGACCGGGACGCCCGCGGGGACGAAAGGCGTTGTGGCAACGGCGATCACGGCACCCAGGGCCAGCGACGCGCCGAGCTTGCCGCGCTCGGAACGTTGTGCGCGCAGTGCCGAAATAGCCAGTGCGGCCAGCAGTGCGGGGAACGCGGCGTCGAGTCCAAGTGTCTCGGGACTCGAGATGACCTGTCCCGCAGCAGAACCCACGGCTGAGCCCGCCGGCCACGAGACGAGCACGCCGATCCCACACCACAGGAAGGCGGCACGCGCACGTTCGGCGTCGGGTGCTGCGGCGGTCAGGGCGGCCGTCTCGTCGTTCACCATGTGTGCTCCGACGAGTCGGCGCATGCCAGAGCCGAGATACGGCCCGACGGACAGACCGTAGCCGAGGTTGCGGGTATTGACGAGCAGGCCGGCCAGAGCGCCGACGATGGGCAGTCCGCCGGTGGCGAGAATGCCGACGAAAACGAACTCGCTCGAGCCCGCCATCACCACGCAGGCGATGGTCAGGATCTGCCACCAACTGAGCCCTGCGCTGTGACCGGCGACGCCGTACGAGCATCCGATGACGAACACCGACAGCGCCATCACTGCGACGCTGCGCAGCGTGTCGTAGCCGAGTGTTTCCCATGACGAACGCATGACCACTATGATGAACATATGGGTACTGTTCGTCAAGATGAACACTCGGACGATTTGCCGGACGACCACCTCGGTGGCGCTGCGGGTCGATCCGAGGCCGATCCGACGGCGTCGGGTCCCACCGCGGTGATCGCAGCGGCGCTCAAGCGTGAGCGGGCGCGCGTCGGCCTGTCGATCGGCGAACTCGCACGGCGTGCAGGCATCGGAAAATCGACGTTGTCGCAGCTAGAGCAGGGTCTTGGTAACCCGAGCATCGAGACCGTCTGGGCGCTGAGTGAGGCGCTCGGCCTGACCTTCTCCGACCTCGTCGACACCCCGCCGCGTCGGGTGGAGGTGATCAGGTTCGGTGACGGACCGGCCATTCCGTCGGCGACCGCCGAGTACATCTCGACGCTGTTGTCCGCGGCTTCGCCGTCGTCGCGACGCGACATCTTCTTGCTGCGCGCCGAGCCGGGGGAGCCGAAAGTGTCTCGCCCGCACGCGCGCGGCGTCGTCGAACATGTCGTTCTGTCTGCGGGGAGGGCGTTGGTTGGACCCCTCGACGATCCGGTCGAGCTTCGGCCCGGCGACTACATCTCGTATCCCGGAGATGCCGACCATGTCTTCGACGCACTGGAGCCCGGCACATTCGCGGTACTGGTCAGCGAAGCTTTCTGACATTTCCGCCGCAACCACTTCGGGGCGCAAACGTGACTGCGCTCACCATGATTCGCTCACTCGGACGGCCTCGCGTAAGGTGAACCTATTGGCGTGCACAGACATAGCCAACGCGTCGTAGATCGCAATTCTCGCGGCGGGTCCCCCACATAGCCCGGGGTCGACCTCCGCTCTTTGACTTCATACGGCGAAACGACTTCGCGCACCCGCGATTTCGCCACCACAGCACAGGCCACCGTGGTCCGCAGTGCTGATGAGCACGTAGAGAGACCTTTTACATGACTACATTTGCCGAGCTCGGCGTACCTGCCGAGATCGTGAAAGTCCTTGCCGCGGACGGAAAATCCGAGGCTTTCCCCATCCAGACCGACACCCTTCCCGCCACACTCGACGGCGGCGACGTCCTCGGCCGCGGCCGTACGGGTTCCGGTAAGACACTTGCGTTTTCGATCCCGCTGGTCGCCGGACTGGCCGAGCTCGACGTCGACCGCGTCCCCGGCGCGCCCACCGGCCTCATCCTCGCGCCGACGCGTGAGTTGGCCACACAGATCGCCACCGCGGTCGAGCCGCTGGCGAAGGCCGTCGGCCTGACCGTCACCACGATCTTCGGTGGCGTCAAGCAGGCCCGTCAGGAGCAGGCGCTCGGGCGCGGCGTCGACATCGTCGTCGCATGCCCCGGACGACTCGAAGACCTGATGCAGCAGCGCATCGTTCGTCTCGACAACGTCGAGATCACCGTCATCGACGAGGCCGACCACATGGCCGACCTGGGCTTCCTTCCCGGAGTCACCCGAATCCTGGCCGCAACGCCTGCCGACGGACAGCGGATGCTCTTCTCGGCCACCCTTGACCGCGGCGTCGACAAGCTGGCCAAGCGCTTCCTCGACAATCCGACGATGCACTCGGTCGACGAGGCCACGTCGCCCGTCGAGGCTATGACGCACCACGTCTTCGAGATCGAGCACGCCGACAAGAACGCCATGGTCGCCGAGCTCGCATCGGGAACGGGACGTCGAATCCTCTTCACACGTACCAAGCATCAGGCGCGCAAGCTCGCCAAGAAGCTCACCTCCGACGGCATCCCCGCCGTCGACCTGCACGGCAATCTGTCTCAGCCGCAACGTGATCGGAACCTGAAGGCGTTCGGCGAGGGCGGTGTGCGCGTGCTCGTGGCGACCGACGTCGCCGCGCGCGGTGTGCACGTCGATGCCATCGAGCTCGTCGTCCACGTCGACCCGCCCGCCGAGCACAAGGCGTACCTCCACCGCTCCGGCCGCACCGCGCGTGCGGGCAACGCGGGCGATGTCGTCACACTGTGCCTGCCGGATCAGCGTCGCGACGTTGCCGGCTTGCTCGGCAAGGCTGCGATCAAGGTCAAGCCGGTTCGGGTGCGCCCGAGCTCGGCAGAGGTCGACGCTCTCGTCGGCGCACGCGCCGAGCGAGTCGAGCCGACACCGGAGCCCGCCCGCCCTGCCGCACAGTCCCGTCAGGGAGCCGGCGGTGGACGTGGTCGTGGTGGCGCCAACGGTGCACGACGCCGCAGCGGCGGACCCCGCGACGCGCAGAGCTCGCGTGGTTCGGGTCAGCGCGGGTCGAGCCAGCGTGGTTCGGGCCAGCGCAGTTCCGGGCAGGGTAGCTCGAGCCAGCGCGGCTCAGGCCAGGCGCGCGGCGGTCAGCCGCGTGGTCAGCAGGGCTCGAACACGCAGAGTCGTGGACAGCAGCGCGGCGGCGGTCGCGTCAGGCATCAAGCGGCGCGAACCGCTTGACAAGATGGGTAGCGAGCCATGGACTGGGACCCCAGGCCATGGCTCGTCCTGTCAGTAGCGCACGTATCGGAGACATGCGGCCGTAGCCGATCAGCACGCCCGCAGCCGGTTTGACGCTCACGTAGAGATCGGGATCGGCGTGCTCGTCGGGATTGATCTCGAGGTGTCCGTCGGCGAACTGGTACACGAAGCGCTCGTCGGTCCCGCGGAATCGGATCTCGAACGTGGCGTCGGGTGACGCCTCGCCGAGATGATCGATCCAGCAGGGCAACAGTTGGTGCCGTCCGCGTGCGACCAGCGGTGCGACACCGGGGTCGAGTTCCCAGTGGGCGCCGACCGTTCGCGCGATGTCGTGGCCGTGCACGGTCATTTTCCCGATCAGTATGCCGAGCGCGGAGTCGGCGCGGACTCCGCGGCAATCACCTTCGACGGGCATGACGGGCACCCGCGCACCGAAGTGGCCGACCAGATCCAACAGTTCGTCGAGGTCGTCGAGAAGCCTTGCCGCGAGCTTGTGTACGTCACGGGTGGTCAGATTCGCGATCTGCTTTGCGTAGATGTCCTTGAGATCAGAGGGGCGGCTCGGCCACGCTGTGGCGCCACATGCCAGGTCAAGGTAGCGGGAGGGCTCGCTGGCGACGTGTCCGACACACTCTGCGATGGTCCACTTCGACCGCCTTCCCAGCGACGCGTCTGGGTTGTCGATGCTGCACACGAGGTCGACGAAGTTCTGAGCTGTCGACCGTGCTGCATCGATATAAGCAAACCGTGAAAGTGTGTTGTTCATCCCCAAGGCCACCCCCGTCGCGGGATGACGATACTCGTGAGCGCATGTCTATGCGACGCTCAGTCGGTGTCATTCGAACGTAGGAAACCGAATTGTGACATTGCGTCGATTCAGATACCGGCGGCACTGAAAATTGCGGAACGCACAGCGGCAAAACAGTCGTCGGCTTCCGACTCCGGTCCGAGCCCGATGTGGCAGGTGTTGCCGAGCGGCCCGGCGTCGTCGAAGCCGGACACCGTGAACCCACGCTCGGAAGGATTGGTCGACAACGCGTCCGTCGGCGACAGCGTGGCCTGCGCAAATGGCACAGACGTCACGACGACTCCTTTGCTCGACCCGACCACCTCGACGATCAGATGCGCGGGCGTCAGCACGACGAGCGTCCCGAAATCGGTGTCGTCGGTGTCGGGTTCTGAGCTCTGTGGCGCCAGCGGACCCGGCTTCACCGACTGCGAACTGCGGGTGACCCACGCGGGGGACTGATCGTCAAGTTTTAGCCCCTCGTCTTTGACGTACTCGCGGAGGCCGAGACGCATTTCCGTCGCGAGCAGCGGCAGGTTCGCCTCGGTCGTCGTGCGGTCGTATTCGGCTTGTTGAGTCGGCTTTGAAGGGCTCATGCCCGCAAATCTACCGATCAGCGGCCGGCCCGGACGAGCGTTGCGCGTGACCCCCGCGTCTGTTGGTGCGACGGTCGCGGCAGCAGACCGGCTTCGAGATCGGCCAACAGCGAAGCGACGGTCTCGCCGGAGTCTGTCTTGTTGGTACCGATGAAGCCCGACGGCCCGCGCTTGATCCACCCGGTCACGTACATCCCCGGCACACGACGACCCTCGTCGACGACGCGTCCTTGGTCGTGCGGGATCACGCCGCGCGCGGCGTCGAATGGAAGTCCGGGGACAGGCCGACCGCGGTACCCGACTGAGGTGAGAATCAGTCCCGCGGGCAGCGTCGTCGTGTGGGTGCCGCCTGTGTTCGTGACGACGAGTCCGTCAGCGGCGCCGAAGCCGTCGACCGACACCGCCTGCGGTGTGTGGTGGAACGCGAGGCGGATGTGGCGACCGGAGACGGGCTCGTCGGTCGCCAGTTCTGCGAGGAGTTCGAGCTTGGCCCGTGCCACCGCGTCGAGGTCGTCGAAGGGCACGTCTGTGAAGTCGGCGGGGTCGGTGACCACTCGCACGCCGTTGTCGGCGAGGCCGACGAGTTCGGGCAACGTGAAGGCGGCATGCTCTGGACCTCGACGCCCGAGCACCGTGACCTGCTCGATCGACGACGACTCCAGCGCGGCAAGCGCACGAGGGGCGATCGACGTCTTGGCCAGTCTTTGCGCACCACCGACGAGGATGCGCGCGACGTCGAGTGCGACGTTGCCGTTCCCGACGACGACCGCACTGCGGTGCGACAGGTCGGGATCGAGCGAGGCGAAGTCGGGATGGCCGTTGTACCAACCGACGAACGACGTGGCCGATCCGACGCCGGGAGCGTCGATGTTCTCGATCTCGAGGCGACGATCCGTCGGCGCACCTCCCGCCCAGATCACGGCGTGATGCCGTGCGCGCAGGTCGTCGAGCGTGATGTCACGGCCGACCTCGGTGTCGAGGAGGATCTCGACTCGTGGATTGCGGGCGATGTCGTCGAACAGGTCGATGACTTTGCGGGTTCGGGTGTGATCCGGGGCGACGCCGTAGCGGGCGAGGCCGAAGGGGCGTCGGAGACGTTCGTAGATCGTCACCGACACGGAGCGGTGGCGGAGCAGGTCGTCTGCCGCATACATTGCCGACGGCCCCGATCCGACGATGCCCACGGACACCGGCTCGTCGAAATCGAGTGCCCGCGGGTGCTCGATCGGCGCGAGTGGAAGCCGCTGCACCGGGTCGACGGGGAACCGTGCGTCGGTGAGACCTAGCTGTCCTTCGGCCGCGTAGGCGAGTGCGTTGATGTCGGCAAAACGTTCCTGCCCCAACGGGATTCGATGCGACGGAACGATCGCCCCCACCGGGCACGCACTGACGCATGCCCCGCAGTCGACGCAGGTCGTCGGATCGATGTAGAGCATCTCCGACGTCGCGAAGTCCGGCTCGTCCGGTGTCGGGTGGATGCAGTTGACCGGGCACGCGTAGACGCACGAGGCGTCGCCGCAGCACGACTGGGTCACGACATGTGGCATGTTGGGCCCGTTACTCTTTCGGTGGCAGGGGTTGAGTGATCGGGCTCAGGCCGCGGTGTAGGTCGGTTCGCTGCGGAACCGTGACGAACGGCCCGAGATCCCGAGTGCTCGCCACATTGCGCGGGAGGCCGGATTCATCAGGCCGCACTGCTCGGCGAGCATCCGCACATCACCGAATACGTTGCGGCGCACACGCTTCGACGACTCGGCGCGCCAGAAGATGTCGCGCATGACGTCGCGCGGGACGTCGAATTCACGCCTGAATCCACGCGGCGGAACCATTATCGCGCCGAGCAGGATGCGCATGGCCAGGGGAAACATCAGCGAGAGCACGAAACGCTGGAAGCGGCCCTTGCGGGCGACGTTCTCGCGGAGGTGATGATGCGCGAACGAGATGTGCCGTGCTTCCTCGGCGACGTGTAGCTGCATGACGGCCGCCATCGCCGGGTGGAGGTCGGATCGCATGCGCAGGAAGTCTTTTTGGAGATGGTCGATGGGCTCCTCGCCGCCGAGGATGCCGAAGAAGAAGATGGTGGGGAACGTCGTCGACACCAGCGGCACCACGGGGGAGATCAGTCGGTAGCCGAGCTTGGCGCCCGGAACGTCCATGCCGATCCGGTTGACCAGCTCCTGGAACATCAGCGTGTGGTTGCACTCCTCTTTCGACTCGTGCGTGGTGTAGCGAAATTCCTTGGCGCCGTTGGGCAATTTGAAGCTGTATTGCATCAGGCCGCGGATCAGGATCGACTCGAACTGCAACCCGACCTTCGCGACGTTCGCCTGTCGCCACATGCCGATGCGGATCTGCTTGTCGAGCGGCTGTTCCTGATACCAGGGGTGGCGGCCGATGGGGTCGACCTCGTAGTTGAGCACCCAGCGCGGATCGTCGGGCACGACGTCCATGTCCGCAGCGTCCCAGTCGATGTCGAGGTAGGGGTCGAAGTTTCGGTGCACCGACGCCGACGAGAGGTCGTCGAGGACCTGCTCGTATTCGGCGCGGGGAAGCCCGTGCTCGGCGTCGCTCGACGCCGTCTCGTCGGGGTCGTACCTCAGTGCCTTCGTCATGAGAATTGCCTTCCGCGAGATGCAAGTGGTGCGTGAGCACAGCCGACAGTGTGGGGTGTCACACCGTAGGCTTTCGACGGTAAGTGGCACCGAAATTGTTGTCAACAGTCAATGGCACAGTTTTCGGTGGAATTGTTCTTCAGTGGCGGGCGACAGTCTCTGAAAGGGGCCGGTGCGATGGAAAAGGTGCTGATCGTTGTTGCGGCGGTTCTCTTCATCGCGCTGGTGACCGACATCGCCCCTCGCCTGCGGATTCCCGCACCTCTTGTCCTGGTATTCGTCGGCGCGGTGATCGGCATCATGCCGTTCGTGCCCGCCTTCCACGTCGATCCCGAGTGGATTCTGGTCGGAGTGCTTCCACCGCTGCTCTATTCGGCGGCCATCGGTATGCCGACGATGGACTTCCGCAGGGACTTCACCGCGATCAGCACGCTGTCGGTGGTGCTGGTGATCCTCAGTGCCGTGGTCGTCGGGTGGTTCTTGACGCTTGTGGTGCCTGACATCTCGCTGGCGACGGGTGTCGCGTTGGGTGCGATCGTGAGTCCGACCGACGCGGTGGCGACGTCGATCGCCAAGCGGATGGGCGTACCGTCGCGCGTCGTCGCGGTCCTCGAGGGCGAGAGCATGCTCAACGACGCATCGGCGCTGGTACTCCTACGTGCTGCCGTCGCGGCGACCGCGGCCACGATCTCGTTCTGGGGCGTGGCGTTGAACTTCGTCTTCGCTGTTGCGGGCGCGGTGGCCATCGGTGCAGCTGTGGGCGTCGCCAACCTGTGGGTGCGGTCGCGGATGCGCGACGCCACGGCCAACACGGCGATCTCGTTCACCGTTCCCTACATCGCGTACGTGCCCGCGGAGGCGATCGGAGCGTCGGGTCTCGTCGCCGCGGTCACCGCGGGCCTGATCACCGGGGCGGGCGCGGTCAGGTATCTCACGCCGCAGCACCGCATCTCGGACATGCAGAACTGGCACGTCGTCGAGCTGATCGCCGAGGGCGCGGTCTTCCTGCTGATGGGTCTCGAGCTCTTCACCCTCATGTCCGACGTCCACAACGACCACGAAGGCGTGCCGAACGCGGTGTGGATCGGGCTGTCGGTGTTGTGCGTCGCGCTGCTCGTGCGAGCCCTGTACGTCGTGCCGCTGGCGTGGTGGCTCGACAGGAAGCGACGACGCGGTGATCGGCTCCGCCCGATGCTCGCGGATTTCTCGGTGACGCCGAGCGACGACGTCGACCGCGACCAGGAACGTCGGAGTCGGCAGTGGTGGCGCAGGGCTTCTCGACGACGCCGCCACCGCGACGCCACCAAACTCGCGGCGGGCGACATGCCGCCCGTCTCCACGGACACCGCGGCCCGTATCAATTCGCGGATCACGCGCACCCTCGCCGACATCGACTACTACACCGAAGCGCCGCTGGGCCCGAAGGAGTCGGCGATCGTGGTGTGGGCCGGAATGCGCGGCGTGGTGACGGTGGCCGCAGCTCAGACGCTGCCGGACGATACGCCGAGCAGGCCGCTGCTGGTTCTCGTCGCATTCGTGGTCGCGGCGGCGTCGTTGCTGATCCAGGGTGGCACGCTTCCCTGGTTGATCCGCACGCTCAAGATCGGCGACGACAGCGAATCGATGCTCGCTGAACGTCGACGGCTTCGTGCAGAACTCGACGCGACCGCCCAGAAGGTGATGGCCGAGTCCGAGACGGTCAGACAGATCCCGTGGTTACGACCGCGACTCGAACAGGTCAGCCGCGAGGCTGAGGAAGACGCCGAGGCCGGCGCCGTCACCGATTCCGATGATGGTTCGGCCGACGATCCGAATAGCGGTGTGGTCCCCGCCGGCGCGAGCACGCCGTACGGCCTCAGCTTCGAAGAACGCGTGCAGATCCGACGAACGCGTCGAGAGATCATCGCCGCTCAGCGTAAGAAGCTGCTCAAGCTGCGCAGTCAGGGGACTTACAGTTCGTCCGCTCTGAGCCGCGCGCTCGGGCAACTCGACGCCGAGGAGATCAGCCTCGACATGCAGCGCGGATCGTGACTCGCTGAATGTTGCGGTTGCCCAGGCGCGCGGATACCGCGCCTGTGGGCAACCGGAACCGAAGACTCCGCAGCGGCGACGAGTCAGCGCTGAGAAACGAAGGGCAGCAACGCCATTTCGCGCGCATTGCGGATGGCGGTGGCCACTTGGCGCTGTTGCTGCGGGGTCAGTCCCGTGACGCGTCGGCTGCGAATCTTGCCGCGGTCGGACAGGAACTTGCGCAGCAGGTTCACGTCCTTGTAGTCGACTTCGGTGATGTTGAGCGCGTTGAGCTGATTGCGCGTCTGCTTGGGCTTGGTGTCGGCGCCTGGCCGTGGCCGACGCGGTGTTCGCTTCGCCATGGGTGATGTCCTCTGTAGTGGGTAATGGGTGGTAGGCCGCAGGTGTGGACGCTGTGAGCGCCCACACCTTCGACGGTACTCACCAACTCGACTTGTGGATGCCCGGTAGTTCGCCGCGATGGGCGAGTTCGCGGAAGCGGACGCGCGACACGCCTGCCTTGCCGACGTAGCCGCGCGGGCGGCCGTCGACGGCGTCGCGGTTGCGGATGCGCGTCGGGCTCGCGTTGCGGGGCAGCGCCTGCAGGTCGCGCTGCGCCTGTGCGCGCTGTTCGGGTGTTGCGGCTGCGTCGACGATGGTCCGCTTCAGTGCCGAACGTCGTTCGGCGAAGCGGGCAACGGTCTCACGACGCTGCTCGTTGCGGATGATCTTGGACTTCTTGGCCATCAGCGATCCTCACGGAATTCGGTGTGACGCTTGGCGATCGGGTCGTATTTGCGGATCACCATGCGGTCGGGATCATTGCGGCGGTTCTTACGGGTGACATAGGTGTAGCCGGTTCCGGCCGTCGACCGGAGTTTGACTATGGGTCGGATCTCGTTGCGAGCCATCAGACTTTCTCTCCTCGTGCGCGAATCTGGGCGACCACGGCTTCGATGCCCTTGTGGTCGATGGTCTTGATGCCCTTGGCGCTCACGTCGAGCGTCACGAAACGTCGTTCGCTGGGCAGGTAGTAGCGGCGTCGTTGGATGTTGGGGTTCCAGCGGCGTGAGGTCCTTCGGTGCGAGTGCGACACCTGATTGCCGAACCCCGGCGTTCTCCCGGTGACCTGACATCGTGCTGCCACGGCACAACCTCCTTGTTGGAAACGATTGGCGTTAGTGCGGTATTCCACGCTATCGTGGCGACACGCTAAATGGAAATTGTTGCCAATAATTCTGACGTGAAGGAGCGAGGCTGTGCAGGCCGATCCAACTGATGCACGACGCCGGCCGTCGATACCGCGCACTCCGATGACACTGGTCACCGGGCTCGACAGGGACGCGGTGGCGCGGACCACGGACGCGCTCGCGATGGCTGGGACCACGCTGGTCCACCACGACCTCTCGTCGCTACCCAGTGGTCGGGTGCTGCGCACGACACGCACGATCGACCTCGACGGCGTCGAGCACACCGACATTCGCGAGATCTCGCTCGAGCACGGATGCGTGTCGTGCACGCTACGGATCGACCTGCTCCCGCTACTGCGTCGACTCCATCAGCGATCAACGGTGGAACGCATTGTGCTGCAACTCGATCCGCTCATCGAACCCGAGGCGCTGTGCTGGGCGATCGAGCATGTCGTCTGCTCGGACATGCCGGGATTCGTCGACGCTCCCGCGGGGTACGACGTCGCCGTCGACGCGACCATCGCGTGCGTGTCGGAGATGGAGTGGCTCGACGCCGCGAGCGGTGACGTCACACTCGGCGAGGCGGGGCTAGTCGAGTGGTCTGCTGAGTTGGATTCTGCTGTGGCCGACGACGATCGCACCCTGGCTCAGGTGGCGGTTGGTCAGGTCGCCTTCGCCGACGCATTGGTGCTCGCGGGCGCCGACCCGGCGTTTCGCGATGCATGGTCGTCGGCGCGGCTGATGGAGGTCTTGCGTCGCCTCGCGCCCGGTGCTCCGATCGTGATGGAGTTGCCGCAACGACCCATCCGGCCGGGCATTCTGATTCAGTTGCTGCGCGCGATCGGCCCGACCGCCCGACGCGGCGCTGTCTTCGGTCCGCATGACCCGCTGCTGCGCGGAACTCCACCGTTGACCACGGAATGTGGCGTGTCGATGGCTGTGTTCGAGAGCGACAGACCCTTCCATCCGACGCGCCTGCACGACGCCCTCGACCATCTGCTCGACGGCGTGATCTGCTCTCGCGGGAGGCTGTGGCTGGCCACCCGATTCGACGACGTGTTCTGGTTGGAGTCCGCCGGCGGGGCGCTACGGGTCGAGGAAGCGGGGCAGTGGCTCGCGGCGATGTCGGCCGACGAGCGTTCCGACGTCGAGGAGACTCGTCTCGCGATGGCGGCGCTTCGGTGGGACGAGACTTTCGGTGACCGTCACAACGCGCTGACGATCCTGGCGCACCGCGCCGACGTCACCGAGATTGTCGAGGCATTGCACGCCGCCACGCTCACCGACGTCGAAATGGCGGAGGGGCCGGATGCCTGGCGCGAGTACGACGACCCGTTCGGCACCCGGCACGAGGACCCCTGCGCCGACAGCACGCATCCCGGGTCAGGGCTGCTCTCCATCACAGACGGCCTCGACACCGATCAACAGCGCAACGATTCCGAGAAAGGGGATCTCCCATGAAATCTGACATCCATCCCGACTACCACCCGGTCGTCTTCCGCGACGCCGCGACCGGCACGCCATTCCTTACCCGGTCGACCGCGACGTCGACGGAGACCGTGGAATGGACTGACGGACAACACTATCCGCTGATCGTCGTCGACATCACGAGCGCGTCGCATCCGCTGTGGACCGGCACCGCGCGGGTCGTCGACACCGAGGGACGCGTCGAACGTTTCCGGCGGAAGTACGCGGGTCTGCGGGCATAGGATTCGGGGGCGGTCGTCATAGGTGTGGTCGTGGAGGGGTGACGATGCCGCACATGTACGATTCCGACACCGCTCCGAGACAGCACCGGAGCGCACGCCGGGGGCGACGACGTCTCGCGGGTGATGGATGTGGATCGATCCAGGAGGATGCGGATGTCGGTCGTAACGTATGAAGGCTCCGATTGCACTGCGGTGCTCGACACCGACGCGGCAACGCTCACACTCACGCACCGAGGTTTTGGCACCGCAAAGCACAAGAAGATGTCATCGCCGTGGGTTATCCCACTCGGGGCGATCAGGGATATAGAGATCAAAGAACCTCGAGCGCTCACGATTGGGTGGGTTCGATTCGTGCTGGCTGATCGTGTGGGCTGGGATAAAGATAGATACCAGGATGTGAATGCGTTCGGCCTGAGTGCGGGAAAGAACATTCAACCCTTTATTGACGACGTGAACTCGGCTCGACGCTTCGTCAAACCGACTGCCGTCTCGACGCCCCCGGTGCAGTCGAGGACTCAGCAGACCCAAGCGAAGAGCGAGGAGGATCGAGTTCGTAGAGAAGCCGATCGAGTTCGTAAAGAAGCCGAGAGGGTTGAGGCCAACCAGCGAAAAGAAGCGTGGAAGGAAGAGAAGGCGACTGCGAGCGATCGTGCACTGCGTCCCGACGTCGCGGCGATGAAGGCGGCGATGGATACGAAATCGGGGGTTGACGTCGAGATCGCCTACCTGACCACGCACTTGGGTATCGACGAAAAGGTTGACGTTGCCTGTACCGGCTTATACGAGCTCCACACCGGTCTCCTGACCGTCACCGATTCCCGGGTCTTATTCACCTTCCACAGCAGGACCAAACTCGTGGTCGAGGCGGCCGATTTTTCATCGATCACTTCGATCAATTGGTCGCCGGGAATGGTGCTCGGGAAGATTGCGATCGTCTCGCAGGAGAAGGTCCTCGAGGTCAAGAGTGTGGTCAAGGGCGACGGTATCGCGGTGGTCGATCGAATTCGAGAAAAGCTCGATGCCATCGTAGTCGCGAAGGCCGCTGCACCCAGACAGACCTTGGCTGCGCCTGCTGCCGTCGCTCCAGCGCATGCCGTTGCGTCAGCTTCTGCGGTTGCGTCGGCTCCTGAGCCGCGAGTTTCGGAACCGGCTTCGATCGAGATCATCCCACCGCCGCCGTCTGTGCCGCCCGGCTGGTATCCGGAGTCGGCCGACGCGGTTTTGGTGCGTTATTGGAACGGCGCGCAGTGGACCGACCACACCGCACCGCGGCCGGTGCCGTGAGTATCACTGAGCCAGTAGCAGTAGCAGTAGCAGTAGCAGTAGCAGTAGCGGCAGAGGACGCAGTGGCGGTGCCGTGCTGGATAGCACGACGACACAAGGTGAACTCGAATTACATTGCGCCGGCCGGATCTGCCAGCGGTCGCCGGCACGCCAGATCGGGTACGTGCGTACCACTATTGATGGTGCGCTGCGATCAGTACGACGATGAGCCGTAGCGTCTGCAAACTGTCCGACGACGCGACCGCGATCAACGCGATGTCGAGCGACGCGATCTCGACCATGGAATGACATGGCGGACAACACTATCCGCTGATCGTCATCGATATCGAGAGCGTGTCGCACGAGCTGTTGGCCAGCACTACGCGCGTCGTCGACACCGCGGGAAGTGTAGAGCGTATAGGGCGGCTGTACACGCGAAGGGCGTAGTGGGAGCGGCACGCCAGGAGGCTGGTCCTGGGCACGGATCACTGGGTTGGCGGCCATCCACAGATTCGATCCTGTGTTCGAGATTTTCCTCGACAGTGTCCGCATTGCCGGGTAGTGTAGAACACATATTCGACACGACGTGGGGCGGGGGTGGCGGCACGTGAACAGCAACAGCAAACGCAACAGCAGTGAAAGCGGTGGCGCGCCTTCGGTTTTGGCTGCTGCTGCGGTGGGTTCTGGGGATGCGGTGGTGGCGGAGAAGCTGTCACGCCTGGCAGCGGTGTTGGATGAGTTGGCTGCCGTGGATGTGTCGTTGGTGTCCGACGACGTTCTCGTCGAAGCCACCGTCGAGGCCGAACGCCTGGCGTTGCGCACGGCCGGTGCGGTCACCGATCGTTTGATTGTGGAAGCGTCCGACCGCGACCTGCCCCACGGTTTGGGGTTCCGCGATATTCGCAACTTCATGGGGCAGCGTCTGCATATCGGTGATCCCGCAGCTAGGTATCGGGTGATCGCGGCGACCGGTTCATTCACCACCATCTGCGGCGACCGCCTCCCGCCCTCCTGTCCGACGTTGGCCGGCTACGTCGTGGAAGGACGCGTCGCCGGCGCACACGTCCGCGCGGTACTCGAGGTGTTGGAGGCCATCCCCGGTGAGGTGTCCGCCGAGACGAAAGCTGCCGCCGAAGCACAGATGGCCGGCTACGCGGTCCAGTTCACGCCCGCCGAAATCACCAACCTCGGTTCACGATTGTTGGCGCATCTCGATCCGGATGGGACACTCACCAACCCGAAAGACCGCAAACGGCGACGCCGCTTGTGGGTGAACCGGCAAAACGCGCAGTTGATGTCGCGGTTGACTGCTGATTTGGATCCGATCGCCCGAGCCCGGCTGGACACCGTGCTCGACTCGTGGGCCAAACCCGGCATGAACAACCCCGACGACCCCGAGTCGCCTGTCGGTCCGATCACCACCGCGAATGCGGAGCAGGTCGCGGCGGCGGCGCTGCGGGATCAACGCTCACCCGCCCAACGCAACCACGACGCCTTCTCCGCCCTCCTCGGGCAGGTACTCGAATCCGGGATGTTGGGCAACACGCATCGGGGATTGCCGATCCAGGTGATCGTCACCACCAGCCTGCACGAACTCGAAGCACAGGCCGGGATCGCACAAACCACATCCGGAACACTGCTGCCGATCGGCGATGTGATCGAGATGGCCGCCTCCGCCGGGGCGAGCCAGTATTTGGCGGTGTTCGGTGAACACACCAGCATCCCTCTCTACCTTGGTCGGTCGAAACGGATCGCCACGCTGGGGCAACGACTCGCATCGTTCGCCTCGGCGGGCGGGAAGATGTGTTCCGCCCCCGGCTGTAACCAACCCGCGAGCAGGGTGCAGATGCATCACGCCGCCAAGGACTGGGCCGACGGCGGGTTGACCGACATCGACCAACTCGTCCCGGCGTGTGATGTGCACAACCGCAGGGTTGGTCCTAAACCCGGCCAATTCACCACCCGCATGATCACCGAGGGCCCTGATACCGGACGTGTTGCATGGCGGCTCAACGCTAAACCGGGCATGCCGGCCAATCCCGAACGCATCAACCGCGTCGCTGACGTCAAAGCCGACTTCCACGACTACCTCACCGCCGAACACACCAGCACCGAAGCCGCCGCCGCAGCACGCGCCGCCGGTGACGCGATCGCAGACATAGCTGCGGCCGAGAACGTCCCGGACGCAGCGGGTACAGGGTTTGTCGCCGAAGCGGCTGGGGCCGAATTCGCCTCGGACACAGCCGACACCGAGATCGGCGCGCGGCCTCCAGGTACAGCCGATGCCGAGATCGTCGCGGACGCAGTCGGCGCCTGGATGGCATCGCCACCCTCGATACAAGAACCGCCACCTGCGAGCCGGCAGACGACACGCCACACGGTCACCGGCGTCGAGCTCGCACTGGCGGACGCGATGCCCACCGGCGACACCCTGCGCCTGAGCTCGCGCGTCGACATCCAATGGAACCTCGCTGATCCACCCGACCCCGAGCCACCCACAGGCCCAGACGCGCCAACAGGTCCGGCTCCACCAGGCCTCGACCGCCTCGGCGGCCCCAACCGGCTCAGCGGCGTCGATCCGCCCGGAGACGTCGACCCGCCTTTGGCCGACGCCGCCTGACCGCTGTGTCACCTGACCACCGCGTCAGCCGACCCGCGCGCCAACCCGACCCGCGCGCTAGCCCACGATCCGGGTGGACCGTCGAATCCGGTTGTGCCGCAACCAGCCTGCCCGCCGCCACGCCCCGGTGGCGGGGTAGGGGTCCTGCCGCCTGGTGTCGAGTATCAATCCGCCAGCAGTAGCGGCGCCGTGCCGAACAGCACGATGACGAAGAAGGCGAACTCGAACCACATTGCGCCCTGCCAGATCTGCCAGCGGCCGGCGGCGCGCCAGACCCGGTACGTGCGTACCGCTGTCGACAGTGCTGCGATCAGTACGACAATCGGGGCGACGACGAGCAACAGCGTTTGCAGGCCGTCCGACGACGCGGCCGCGACTAACACGATGGCGACCGTGAAAAGCACCGTGATCACCACTGACGTCATTGCGCGACGGAACTCACTCGGCTCGGACGGTGATGGGCTGCCGGTGGATTCGCCCTCGTTCCGACCATCTCGATCGCTGGGCAAATTGTCTTGCGGCCCAGTCATTTTGGGTCACCACCAATCAGTTCGGGTGAAGGTGCCGTTTGTTCCGGATTTGGGCGGCGGTTCATCCACCGTACATCCGCCGATCACCGCCGAAGGCTCTGCTGACACCTTCAGGACTTTCTTCCATTGCCCTCGCAACCGTCGGCGGGCACGATGGATGGTGAGGGTTACTGAGCAGACAGTTGTGAGGAGTTGGAGAACAGATGAACGCGATTCTCGTCGGCGTCGACGGTTCTGAAGCGGCAACGGCAGCGGTCCGTTGGGCTGCGAAGGAAGCAGAACTCGAACACCTCGACCTGAAGCTGGTCGGGGTCTACGACGCGAGCACGAGCGACTACGCTCCGGGACTCATCATCCCGCAGGACGTGATCGATGCGATTCGGCAGGACGCCACCGACGCCGTCCAGAGCGCTGCCGCCGCAGCGAAGGAAGTTGCTCCAGACATCACCATCCACACGTCGATCGTCGACGGTGACGCAGCCCGAGTCCTGCTCGAACTCGGCAAGGACGCCGCACTCATCGTCGTCGGAACACGCAAGCTCGGCAGCGTGAAGGGACTCTTCCTCGGCTCCGTCAGCATGACCGTTGCCGCGCACCACCACGGTCGCGTCGTCGTGATTGACGGCGAGGGCAACACCGACGGACCTGTCGTCGTCGGCATCGACGACTCGCCGGTGAGCGAGGCTGCCATCAAGGAGGCGTTCCGCCAGGCGTCGTTGCGTAACGTGCCGCTCGTCGCGGTGCACACCTGGACCCCGCTCGACGTCGACGCCTTGCACGGCTACGGAATCGATCCCGACGAGGTCACTCGTATGTCGCAGGATGCCGTCGAAGCACTCGCAGAGCGGCTGGCGGGCTTTGCGTCGGACTTCCCCGACGTCACGATCGAGCGCAAGGTGATTCCCGAGGACCCGGCGAAGGCCGTGCTCGACGCCGCAGGCGACAAGGCGTCGCTCATCGTGGTCGGCAGCCGTGGTCGCGGTGGCTTCACCGGCCTGCTCCTGGGGTCGACGAGCCAGAAGGTGCTGCGCGAGGCCAACGCTCCCGTGATGGTCGTGCGGAGCTGACGGTCGTCGGCCGTCGCTGATCGGGCCCTGCTCGCCCACCGCTGATCGCCAACCGCTGCTCGCCAACCGCTGATCGGGCTTGCTCGCGAACCGCTGATCGCCAACCGCTGATCGGGCTTGCTCGCCAACCGCTGATCGAGCTTGTCGAGATCACCCGACCAGCGGTGGCAGCGAGCCGCACCTAAATGTGTGTCCAATCGAAGGATGTGTGTGCTGCAGCAGCCACATCCTTCAATACGACACACATTTAGGCCCGGCGGCCGCCCGGCGGGCCGGGGCGCTTGGGAAGTGATCTCGACAAGCTCGATCAGCGGTGG
>NZ_BAFC01000017.1 GCF_000248055.1 Gordonia sputi NBRC 100414
CATTGACGAGGCTCAAGAAAGTTCCCCAGGTGTGCTCACTGAAATTCCCCACCCGTGGGCGGTTTCTACTGTAGCGACCTTCTGGTGGGTGCGGTGGCGGTGCGCTGGCTGTGGGTGCGGGCGTGATGGTCACGAAGCCGGTAGGAGTCGCCGTCGAGTTTGAGCACGACGGAGCGATGCAGCAGCCGGTCGAGCATGGCTGCGGCGACGGTGGTGTCACCGAGCACTTCGCCCCATTCGGCGACGGACCTGTTGGTGGTGATGACGATGGATGTTTTCAAATATCGTTGCGCCACAACCTGAAACAAGGCTGAAGCGGCTTCGGCCGGCAATGGGAGGTAGCCGAGCTCGTCGATGACGAGCAAGGTGGGTCCGGCGAAGAATCGCATGCAGGTGGCCCAACGTCCTTCGATCGCGGCTTTGTGGCAGCGTGCGGCCAGGTCGGCGGCGGTGGTCACATAGGTGCGATAGCCGGCGTGGACCGCGGCGTTCGCAAGCCCGACCGCCAGATGCGTCTTGCCCGTACCCGGCGGGCCGATGAGCAGCACGTTCGTCGACGATTCGAGGTAGGCACACGTCCCGAGTTCGCGGATCAGCGCCCGGTCCACGCCGGGCGCGGCGTCGTAGTCGAAGCCGTCCAACGTGGCCGGGGTGGGCAGGCACGCGAACCGCAACCGCCCGGCAAGCCGTCGGGCTTCGGTGGCATCGACCTCGATGCCCAGCAGGTGCTCGAGAGTCTGGGTCATCGACCACTCGTGCTCGCTGGCGGCCGCCAAGACTTGGGGCAGGGCTTCGGCTGCGGCGTCGAGTTTGAGGACGGCGAGATGTCCGCGTAGTTGCTGGTAGACCGAGATCGCTGATTGTGACTGTGGCCCAACACTATTCGAAGAGTCCAGCCCAGCATTGTCGGTGTCGGTGTTGGTGTTGGTGGTCATGGGAGGTGGGTCCTGTTCTGTGCGGCGCGTTCGTACACGCTCATGTCGATGATCGATGCCTGCGGGCCGGTATCGTCGGTGTTGGTTGTGTTGTGGCGCAGTGTGTTTGCGGCGTCTCGGGCGGCCTGGCCGGGTGGGATACGTTCTTTGCGGCGATGCGGCCGACGGCTGCTGGAGGCGCCGGCTTTGGCCAGGGTCTCCAGCGCGACGACATGCCCGTGATCACGCACTTGGGCGCCCGACCCGGGCGTGGCGAGGCGGTGCCGCGCGATCACGATGCCCGAATCGGTGGCGATGTCGATGTGTCCGTCCCCGAGCCGCTCGCTCACGGTGACTTCACTCATCGCCACCTCCGGCGGCACCGAGTACTGGTTGCCGCGCCACGCCACCAGCGCCTGGCGCGATACCGTGCGCATCTCGGTGAGCGTGGCCGGATACGGAGCCGCTGGTGGGGCGCTGAGCGGTTCGCGAGCGGCCACCGTGATCACACTCGCCCGACCATCAGAGGTCGGGCGCATCCGTGCATCCGAGCGGGTGCGGCAGAAGGTGTCGCAGCTGGTTTGCGCTTGTTCGGGTGTCGTCTCGTCGGGAAGGGTGCGCCACCAGCGTTGTGCAGCAGTGTGATTGGACTTCTCCACCACACCCTTGCGATTGCCTCTGCGAGGTGGGCACACATCGACCGAGACCCCGTAATACTTGGCCACGCCAGCGAACTCGGCGGTCAACGCGCCGGTCGACGGGTGGCAAACCGTCGCCATCCGGTCAAATCGCCACGACTTGGTGACCCCGCCGAGTCGGCGGGTGATGCGGTCGATCCCGGCGATCACCTGCGGGCGAGTCATATCCGGCGCCAGGTAGCCCCGCCATTTGCCGGAATGCGCCAACGACCCGACAAGCAGGAATGCTGTTGAACCCCAACCCCATTCGTCCGGCGGGTTCGGTAACTCCACCCAATCCCATTGCGTCTCCTCACCCGGCGGATGCTCGATGACCGCGTTCGCCCGCTCCGTCACCAGGGCGCACGCCTCACATGTCGGACGCAGGCCACGTTGCCGGATCTGGCGGGTCAATGTCGGATAGGACTGGGTGTAGCCGAGGTCCTCGAGTTCGTCGCACAACGTCCGTGACCACAGATGTGGGTCCTCAACCAGACGCGCGGTGACGTAGGCCAGGAACGGCTCGAACGGATCCGCCGCCGACTTCTTACGCTCGCCCGGGCTGCGCTCACCGTTGAGGTAGGCGCGAATGGTTTTCCTGTCGTGCCCGGTGTGGCGGGCGATCGCCGAGATCGTCCACCCCCGTTTGTGTAGTGCATGTACTTCCACATCGTTCTCCCGTGTCAACATGAAAGCGGGCCTCCCGCGATAGTTGGTGAGTGGTCAGAGACCATCAGCATCACGGGAGGCCCGCCTACTCTGGCGGTGCCACACGGGTGGGGAATTCAGATGAGCATCACTGGGGAATTTCGATGAGCGCCGTCA
>NZ_BAFC01000016.1 GCF_000248055.1 Gordonia sputi NBRC 100414
GACTGAGTCCGCTGCAGACGCTCACTGTCTGCACCCTGCAAGCCCGGATGCTGCTAGAGGACATTGATGCGGCGAACAAACCCAAGGTGCGGGCAAGCAAGAGAAGAGCTTCCTACCGTTTTGTCTCTGACGCATACGCTGCCACTGTTCCCGATGACCAACTCGACTGGGTGCCCCAGGAACTTGCTGGATTCCGAACTCGCAATGGACGGGAGCAGGTGGAGATCTTCGCTGGCTTAGCTACTGGGTTGGCTGGTCAGGTAGAGAAGCGCTCGGCGGCCCTGGTGGTGCTTGTGGAGCTGCTGACGTTCAGTCCGTGGGATGACGGAACCCACTGGGAGAAGAAGGCCCGAGAATCGGGCCTGAACGAGGCGGCGAGTGAACTAGTCGGGCTTCGTGAGGGCGACCTGAAGGCGGCAACGCAAGAGTTCGAGAGCCTGATGAAGGCACTCCGGCGCAAGTCGATCAAATGGGGTCGAGTCGCTGCCGCAACGGTTGTCGGAGCAGGGGTGGGCGTGGCGACTGCGGGCTGGGCAGCCCCAGCAATAGGCGCTGCGATCGGCGGAACCATGGGACTCACCGGAGCCGCTGCGACCTCCGCCGGCCTGGCCGCCCTCGGCGGCGGATCACTCGCCGCTGGCGGTTTCGGTGTAGCAGGCGGGACCCTTCTGTTGACTGGGGCTGGAGGAGTTGCTTTCGCAGGCGCCGCGGCGGCTGGAACGCGGTTCAGTCCGATTGCGTCACGGACGGTCGCCGCCGAAGCTGTCAAGCTCGACCTACTTGCTCGCATGGTCCTCGTGGAGTCTCCAAATCGCGAAGAGAAGATGCGGCGAGTTGTGGAAAGCTTGCAGGAGCGAATCAATGACATGAGTGACACCACAAGTTTCCTGGTCGAGAAGATAAATACACTGAAGAAAGAAAAATCTGCCACTGAAAAAGAAAATGAGGACCTCAAGAGTCAGATCAAATCCTTGAAAGTCGAACTCGATGAGATACGTTCCGCGACGGCAACACTCGAGGTTGTGCGCGACCGAATTCCTGAAATGACCAGCAGATGAGCGACGACGAAATTGAACTTAACCTTGACACGCAATCGCGTCGACTCGACGAACTCAACGATATCGTCAACGCAGCTTTGAGCGAATCCGGGCCTACGGCGAGTCTGGAGACGAGCCCGCACCACCAGACCTACGACGAGCTCACGTCTTTCAACAAAGACCTCAGGCTGCGACGGTCCTGGCAAGAGGTCGACCTCGACGGAGCTTTGACTGAAGCGCAGCGCGAGGCATGGGAGCTTTGGCAAACCAAGCATCGCCTCTCTTGGAGATCGTCGGACTACCTCGCCGTCGGTGCCGCAGGACTTGTCGGGTTGCTCTGTTCCTGGTTCGACTCGACGATCGACAGCGCGGTGCGTGATCACCTGAAGACGCTCACCGAGTCCGCCGCCGTACAGCGTTGGGAATCAGCGGGGAAGCGACTGCCCATCGACTACATGGGGCCCGGGTTCGGTGGACGTGCGCACCGGGTCAAGTCAGCGGGTCACGATGTTGCGCGACCGATCGAAGCCATCAGGCAGGTCATGAACGGCGAGTTCCGCGGAATCCGTTGGCAGAACGGGCAAGCCATCCCGGTTTTCCAAGGTGGGGTGTTCCTACCCAATCTGTCGCTCACCGAGGCTGCGCTGCGGCTTGGGCAGCATTTGTTGGCAGATGTCGTTACTCCGATGAGCCTGCCGATCCCTGGAATGTCGTTGCTGTACGAGAGTGACAACCAATTGGTGCGGGACTTCGCCCTTCACGCCTACAGTGGACTCGGTCAAGGGACAGGTTGGAACGTGCGAAGCGGAATCGCTACGCCAACAATGACTGTCATCGCAACTGAGGTGATCATCCGTACCTACGTCCACGCCGAGGCTCTCACGCAGACAGGTTCACCAGAGCTTGACTGGCCGCAGAAGCGCCGACGTACCGAGCTGCTACTCGCTGCGCACAGTCTGATATCTGCAATATCGCTCGGCAAGGTGGCAGCCCAGATCGCGGCCCACAGCATGGCGGGTGACTATCTCCGCGCTGCGCACCCCTCGCACATCAGGCATGCAAACATCCCAGCCCTTCTCCGGACGGGAACACTAGCGGCAACTGTTGTTAATGACGCGTACCGCGCATCGCAAATACCAAGTGCACAGTCTTGGGACGAGTTAGTTGTCGCAACCGCTCAGCCCTGGCAACTCGACCTCGTGAGCAGGTACGAGACGCTTGGTAGTGCACCCGGCGGCAGGTCAGAACTACTCAAAGACCTGGATACATAGCCGGAGGCCATCCATGTGTTGAACTAGTCTCGTTGGCCCGCATATTCGCCTAAGTAGTGATAGCGGCAGCACCGACTACCCTCGCGCCATATCCACGAAGCGGCTCAGATGTAGTTGGTGCGCAACGGTTATCGTGGCAGTAGGACCGTTGCGGTGTTTGCCGACGATGATGTCGGCCTCGCCCGCGCGCGGGTCATCGCGTTCAAACGCGTCGGGGCGGTGGAGCAGGATGACCATGTCGGCGTCCTGCTCCAGCGATCCCGATTCACGAAGGTCCGACACCTGCGGCTTCTTGTCGGTGCGCTGTTCTGGACCACGGTTCAGCTGGCTGATCGCGACCACGGGAACCTCGAGTTCCTTCGCGAGCAGCTTCAATTGGCGGCTGAACTCCGAGACTTCCTGCTGACGCGACTCGACCTTCTTGCCGGACGTCATCAGCTGCATGTAGTCCACCACAACGAGTTTCAGATCGTGGCGCTGCTTGAGGCGTCGAGCTTTGGCGCGGATCTCCATCATGGTGAGGTTCGGCGAGTCGTCGATGAACAGCGGCGCCTCGGAGATCTCACCCATTCGACGTGCGAGGCGCGTCCAGTCGTCGTCGGACATCGAACCGCCACGCATGTCGCCGAGCTTGATCTTGGCTTCTGCCGAGAGGAGTCGCATCACGATCTCGACCTTGCTCATTTCCAAGGAGAACATCGCGGCCGTCATCTGATGGCCGATCGAGCACGACCGGATGAAGTCCATGGCGAGCGTCGAATTGTGCGTCGGCACCATGGCCTCACCGGCGAGGTACATGTGCTCGTCGTTGTCGACCTGCACGCACCGCACCGGGACGCTGCGGACCGGACGAACGGCGACGACGCGTCGAACTCCCGACTGCATGCGAAGTTCCTTGTGGCGCAACGCTTTGTGGTAAACGGTGAAGACGTCGTCGTCGCCCGTGTCGACCCGGAGCCAGCCGGTCGCCGACCTCTTGTATGTGTAGCCGAGTCCGGCGACGAGGTCGGCGATGACTGCGGTCATGTGTCGGGTGGCGGCCGGAACGATGATCCATCCGTCCTCATCGACGCTCGCGCGGGCATCGAGGAGGCCGGCGAGCAGTGCTCGACGCTGCGCGATCGACCCGCGCAGATACTCATACGGAATTCGCCCACCGAGATCTGACATCAGCGCCATGACGTCGACATCGCCCTCGGCGTCGATGCGGATACCGATCTCGGGGTCGTCGAATGCCATTCCCGCAAGTGCGGCAACCGTATACGGACCGTAGGCGAAGTTCTTGCGCGGCAACTCGAGTGGCTCGGTGTTGCGCACCATGGCGCACCCGACGTGCACTCGCAGATCGGCGGTGGTGAGGGTACGGCGCTCATCGTCGACCTCTGCGACCCACTGGTGCTGTTCGTCGGCGACGAGCACGCTGCCGTCGCTGAACTCCACCTCGAAGCACGGCCGCTCCGTCATGACCTCGGTCGCGGCAACGACGCGCGTGGGCCTACCGTGCGGATCGATCAGCTCGTCGCCGACGCTCACCGTGCCCATCGTGGTCCAGCCGGTCGGGGTCGGTAGCGGAGTATCGAGCGAGAGCGCTTTGCCGACACCCGGGCGGGCTGCCACGATGATCATCTGCCCGGGGTGCAGGCCGTTGGTGAGCTTGTCCAGGTCGGCGAAACCCGTTGGCACACCGAGCGAAATGCCACCGCGGGAGGCGATGGAGTCGATCTCGTCCATCGTCGGCTGCAGCAGCTCTTCGAGCGGCACGTAGTCTTCGGCGGTACGCCGCTCGGTGACCTCGTAGACCTCGGCCTGTGCGCGGTCGACCACCTCGGCGACATCCTGGCCGTCGGCACCGGAGTAGCCGAACTGCACGATGCGCGTGCCTGCTTCGACGAGGCGTCGAAGAATGGCCTTCTCGGCGACGATCTCGGCGTAGTAGCCGGCGTTGGCCGCGGTGGGCACGGTGGAGATCAGGGTGTGCAGATAGGGGGCGCCCCCGATGCGGCGCAGCTCGCCCGCGCGCTCGAGCTCTGCGGCGACCGTGACGGCGTCGGCGGGTTCACCCTTGCCGTACAGCTCGAGGATCGCCTCGTAGACGGCCTGATGTGCCGGTCGGTAGAAGTCGTTGGTGCGGATCTTCTCGATGACGTCGGCGATCGCGTCTTTCGAGAGCATCATGCCGCCGAGGACGGACTGCTCGGCCGCCATGTCTTGCGGCGGTTGCCGGCCATATTCCTCGACCGGCATGTCGGGCTCGTCGGGTCGTCCGGAATCGCGCGCCGCACCGTGACCGCGATCATCGACAACTGCCACGTGTGCCAACCTTTCGAACTCGAACCCTGACGATGGACGTCCCCAACCGTCAAACTCGTCGACACGGCGGTGTGCTGACGAATCGGCCGTCCCCCGGAATCCGACTGGCTGAGTCGTCTTTGTTGATACCCGAGGGGTCTGACATGTCGGACCGCACATCGCGACGCGCAACACCATCGGCACTGATGGAAGACAGTAGGAGTTCGTCTCGTCGCACTCAAACGCGCTTGTGGACGAACTTGTGGATGGCCTGTGGACGGCTCGCGCGCAACCCCGCGTCAGTTGTGCAGCCGCTGTGGAGAACGTTGGGGAGTATATGCGTGCGCAACTCGATCTCTGCAGGTCAGACACTGTGCGCGATTTCCACAACAAAGAACTTTTCTCAGCTCGGCGTGTCTTGGGAAACTCACAGTCGGGCGTGTTGTGGGCGGGTGACAACCACCAGCGGGCAACAACGCAGTGAACAGTGGGTGTGACCTGCGCAACAGCTCAGTTTCGTCGCGGCGATTCGCTGTCGCCGCGCCGCGCACACCGCCACTGTCCGAGTTTCGCCCTCGTCCGACGCCGCGATGTGGTGGACTGGCCCCGTGCCGACGACCCACAGACGCCACAAGATGTCTCGCTCCCGTCTGGCGTCGTGGCTCCTGGCCGCTGCGGCACTTCTCGTACCGCTACTGAACGCATCTCCGGCTGAGGCAGCACCGCCACCGCTGCCCGCCGCATTCGACCTCGCGCGCTACACACCTGTCGATCCGACGCCGTTCCGCTCGCTGGCCTACGACGACAACGGACGGTCGTTCTTCACCACCGGCCGGTGGAACTGCCAGATCGGCCCGACGTTCCGCTCGGTGGGCTGTCAGGGCCGCCCCGCAACGGCACCTCCCGGCGTCCAGGGTGCAGCCATCACCGCCGACGCCCAGGGGCCGTGGTGGGTGCCCAAGCCGGATTTGCTGACCGGCACCTCGTACCATTTCGGCTCGGCGTCGGGCTTCCGTCCGCCGCGCCTGAATGTGGGCACACGCGTGACGATCGCGGGCGTCACCTGCACGGTGCCCTCAGCCACCCAGGTCGCCTGCCGCACCGGCAATCGGGCGCTGATCTTCTCGCCCGGATTCCACAAGTTCTACTACCCCGCCGACGACACCGCGCACAGCGGCAATCCCGCTCCGCGCTACCTGCCGACGTCGCTGCAGGCGTCGAGTCAGCTACCGCTGGTGCCGGCGCCGCCGAGCTGACAAGCCGCCCTACCGTCACTCCCCAGTCGCGGGGACGCCTGTTGGACGCCGCTCACGCAGGGAGCGCACACCACGTGGCGTAGCGGTGAGCAGGTAACCCGCATCGACACCCCTGTTGACCACCAGGAGCGGGACATCCGTTGTGGCACAAAGCCGTCGGGCCAATCGACCCGGCCCCGACGCATACCCGAGAACCATTGCGGCCGCATCGAGGTCGCGGGACTCCCGCGCCAACACGACGTGGGGCTTACCGCTGCGCACCAGGGCTCGGACATCGGAAGCGCCTGCGGCACAGGCGACTTCTCGCGCACGTCGTTGAACCTCATGGATCACCGAGAGCTCCTCGAGCTGATATGCGTCGGCGCCCAACTCATCTCGCCACCGTCGTTCCTCGCGACTGCGGTGCGGATTCGCCCGCTGCCGAGCGACGACACTGACGAGGTAGAGCGGCGCCTCGGAGCGGACCGCGCGGGCGGAATACTCGACCGCCCAATACGATTCGTCCGTTCCACACACTCCGACGACGACGGGCGCCGCGGAGGTCCGGGCTTGGGTGTGAGGCTGGGCCTGGGTGTGAGTCTGGGCCGGCCGGGTCTCACCGCGCAGGGGAATCGTGGCGACGGGATGGCGCTGGATCTGATGACCGAAGAGAGTGTGCATGGCGGTGACTTCCGAGATGAGACTGCAGAGCTGTGTACGCGAATCCCTTGCACCGGCACACCACGTCGGGCACCACCACCGAGCTGGACCCGGGGAACTCGCTGACCACGACGCTACGAGCGCGAGCCCTCGCGGTATCGGGTAGCCACCTACCCCACTTTCGCGACTGCACGTCCTCGTCGCGGCCTACGAGTACGCATTTCATGAACCATGTAAAGCCAACAGCCTCAGAGACGACGAGAGCCGGGCGGAACGATGTCCGCCCGGCTCTCGACCGGTGTACAGCTACTGCGTATCAGGCAGCGGGTAAATCAAGCAGCGACGACGTCGACCTGAACGGTCGCGGTGACGTCGGGGTGCAGGTTCACGACGACCGGGAAGGTGCCGGTCGACTTGATGTGTCCCTTGGGCAGTTCGACGCTGCGCTTGTCGACTGCGGGGCCACCTGCGGACTTGATCGCGCCGGCGACATCGCCAGCGGTGACCGAGCCGAACAGCTTGCCCGAATCGTGCGTCTTGACCGTGAGGCTGATGCTCGACAGGTTCTCGAGCGCCTGCTTGAGCTCGTTGGCGTGCTCGACGCCACGGACCTCGCGGGCCTCCTGCGAGCGTCGAATGGTCTCGACCTGCTTCTCGGCACCACGGGTGGCCTTGATGGCCAGGCCGCGGGGCAGCAGGAAGTTGCGGCCGTAGCCGTCCTTGACCTCGACAGTGTCGCCTGCTTCGCCGAGGTTCTCCACGGCAGCGGTGAGGATGAGTTTCATGTCGTTATCCCCTTCCGGCTTATCGGGCGGTCGAGGTGAAGGGCAGTAGTGCCACCTCACGCGAGTTCTTGACGGCCACAGCGACGTCGCGCTGATGCTGGACGCAGTTGCCGGTCACGCGACGCGACCGGATCTTGCCGCGATCTGACAGGAAACGACGCAGCAGCGCGGTGTCCTTGTAGTCGATGTCGGCCTTCTTGTCTTTGCAGAAGGAGCACGCCTTGGTCTTGGTGACCTTCTCGACGCGCACCTTCCGGGTGCTCTTAGCTTTTGCCATGTGTACTTACTCCAAAGTTGTTGCGAGGACGCCTCTTTCACATGAGGGGCGTCGTCGCGGTTCAGAAGGGGGGTTCGTCGTCCCCGCCGCCGAAGTTTCCGCCGCTGCTCGCGGGTGCACTGCCCCACGGGTCGTCGGCAACCTGCTGGCCCGAGCCCGACCCGCCGCCGCGGCTTCCGCCGCCGGACGAGCCGAAGCCTCCGCCGCCGCCCCCACCGCGCGAGGCCTTGTTGACCTTCGCGGTGGCGTATCGCAGCGATGGGCCGATCTCGTCGACCTCCAGCTCAACAACAGTGCGCTTCTCACCCTCGCGGGTTTCGTACGACCGCTGCTTGAGACGGCCCTGCACGATGACCCGGGATCCCTTGGTCAGACTCTCGGTCACGTTCTCCGCGGCCTCACGCCAGATGTTGCAGCGCAGGAACAGCGCTTCGCCGTCCTTCCACTCGTTCGTCTGACGATCGAATGTGCGCGGCGTCGACGCCACCGTGAAGTTGGCCACAGCCGCACCCGACGGGGTGAACCGGAGTTCCGGATCAGCCGTGAGGTTGCCGATGACTGTGATGACCGTGTCGCCTGCCATGTGTTTCCCCTTAGGTCTACGTGTGGGCACTCGTCGAAATCGATGTGCACCGCGAGTTGAGTTCAACCCTAGGTGTCGACACCGACGAGATCGATGGATTCGTTCGGTCGATCAGGGATCTGTGGGTTACTTGCGCAGAACCTTCGTGCGCAGAACCGACTCGTTGAGCTTCAGCTGACGATCGAGCTCGCTGACCGTCTTGGGCTCGGCGTTGAGATCGATGACAGCGTAAATGCCTTCGCTGTGCTTCAAGATCTCGTACGCGAGTCGGCGCTTGCCCCAGATGTCGACGTTATCCACCTTGCCGCCGTCGTTACGGACAACGTTGAGGAAAGTATCGAGTGAAGGGGCGACGGTGCGCTCGTCCAGATTCGGATCGAGAATGACCATCAATTCGTAGTGACGCATAAGACCACATCACCTCCTATGGGCTCATCGGCCACGGACTGTCCGTGGCAGGAGGGTCGCCTGCGTCGGCAACCGCTCCACCATACACGGGGCACCCCTGACCAGCGAAATCGCGCTGCAGTGCACAGGCTCGACCCGCTGAGGCGACGCCGGCAGGCGGGTAGGTGACGCAGACCACGGGCCCGCCATCTCTTACCCTGTAGGCCATGCCCGCGCTCCGCTTCTCTCCGACCATGGGCTTCGGGCAGTACACGCTGTCTCGTCGAGGCGAGACAGCGTTGATCCTCTTGGTCTCACTCCTTCTCACGTCGGTGGCCCTGTACTGGTCTTATGTCCTCAAGGTGAAGTGCGGCGGCGAGCCGTTCTTTCCCGACGGCCGGTCGCATCACTTCCCCGTCGGCGACGTCGACGCCGTGGTCCCCTGCTACTCCGACCTGATGTATCTGTGGGTTGGGCGCGACATCAACAACCACATCTTCCCGTACATCCACGGCGGGATCGGACCGAACGGTCACCTGTTCGGCGGGGTCGTCGAGTACCCGGTGCTGTCGGGGATGCTGATGTACCTCGGCGCGATCGGTGCTCACACCGACACCGAGTTCTTCCAGCATTCCGCGCTGCTGCTCGCCCCGTTCGCCTTCGCGATCACCATCATGCTGGCGTTGATGACCCGCTGGTGGGTTCTCCTGTGGGCCGCAACCCCTCCGCTGGTGCTCTACGCCTTCCACAATTGGGAGCTGCCCGTCGTCGCGACAGCGGTCGGAGCCGTCGCGGTGATGGCGTGGGGTGCGTCGACCAATCCGCGGACCGGCGACCGTCGACTCTCACTACGAACGTCGGCGATGCTCGCGGCGGTGCTGTTGGGAATCGGCTTCTGCCTCAAGCTCTACCCGGGCTTCTTCGCGCTGCCGCTTGCCTTGTACGTGCTGACGCGCGGCGCGGGCGGCATGATCGACGCGCGTCGTCGAACCGAGGATCTCGACTGGACCGGCGCGATCATGACGGCCGCGGCGGCGGCCGTGACCGTGCTCGTGATCCAGTTGCCGTTCATGATCGTCGGCTTCGAGGGCTGGAAGGCCGCGCTCTCGTTTCAGGGCAAGCGCAAGTCCGACGTCGACACCAACTCCATCTGGTACTGGGGACTTCGACATTTCACCGGCGGACAGACCGACACGTACAACTCACTCGTCGGAATGCTGTCGCCGCTGCTGATCCTGTGCGCCTTCGCGCTCGCGGTCTATCTGGGCTGGCGCGTATACCTGCAGTCGGGCACGTATCCGTGGATCGGCGTCTCGGGCGCGATGCTCGCCGGATTCATGTTGTTCCACAAGGTCCACTCACCGCAGTACACCCTGTGGCTCCTGCCGTTCTTCGTGCTCCTGAAGACGCGCTGGCCGATCATCATCGCCTACCTCATCGCCGACTTCCTGTTGGACACCACCATCTTCCGGCTGTTCGGCATCTACACGGCGCACGCGCCGATGCAGTGGTGGGTGATGGCGGGCGTGAACATCGGTGTCTGGGTGACCGCCGCGATCCACTTCTACCTGATCTTCGCGTTCGTCCGTGCCCCGCTGCGAGAACCGTTGGCCACCATGGTCGCTCCGCGCCCACGGCCATCCGACGACCCCGAACCCGTGCTCGCGACGTCGTCGTAGAGGAGTCGACATGAACGAATGGCTTGGCGACGCCCCGCTCGTCGGCGACCGGGTCACGTTGCGCCCCTTGACCTTCGACGACGCTCCCGCACTCGCACGGGTCGTCGACGATCCGCAGCGTTTCGCCTGGACATCGGTGCCACGCGACGAGCAGTCGGCACGCGAGTACATCGCCGCAGCACACGCCGACGATGCGCGCATCGCCTACGCGGTCATCGACAACAGCGACGGACGGCTGGTCGGCTCGACGAGCTACTACGACATCGACCACGCCAACCTCTCCGTCGCGATCGGGTACACCTTCTACGCCGAGACGGCGCAGGGCACCGCGGTCAATCCGACCGCGAAATACCTTCTGCTGCACCACGCCTTCGTCGACTGCGGCGCCGTACGCGTCGTGTGGCACACGCACGAGAACAACGCGCAGTCTAGGGCGGCGATCGCGAAACTCGGCGCCGAGTTCGAGGGACTCCTCCGCAAACATCGACGCTGGGCCGACGGGTGGCGCACCACCGCGCAGTACGCCATGACCGACGACGACTGGCCGGCAGCGAGAGATGCTCTGCTGCAGCGCATCTCACGTCACGGATAGGACATCCCGATCCGTCCGTCGCGGTATCGTCCGAACTCGTCGTGACGCTGGTAGCTCGGTTCACCCACATCTCCGACGGCCCGCACGATCTTCGCTCCGATCCTCGAAAAGTGTTCTGCCGCAGTCGAGTTGGGATTCATCTCCGACAGCATGCCCATCCAGTGGTAGACGAGCTTGAGATCGTCGGCATTCAGCGGCCCCGGAACCCATCTGTCGTGTGGCTCCTGCGGCCACGTGTCGCGGTGCCACGACTGCCATCCGTAATCCCACCCGCTCGGCGGTGCTATCGCGACGAGACCGTTGACCACGACGTCGAGTCGTTCGACCCCGATCTCGGTGCGCCAGCGTCGTAGCAGGCCGAGGTAGGCGACGTACTCGTCGGCCGACCAGTTGGTGGTGCTCAGGCTGTCCCATCCGGCCCAACGCAGCGCGCGTGCCACCGCGGGCTCGATCACCTGGCAGGGATGGTCGGCGGCGCCCGCTCCCGCGAAGTAGAGGTACCAGGTGAAGCCGCTCGGTCCGAGCCGGTCGATGCGGTTGGTGCGTCCGGGACGCAGCATGTCGTAGGCCTTGTCCGGATCGGTGGACGCGATGGCAGCCGCCTCCTGCAGCACGCGGGCGACGCGGCTGCGATTGGCACTCACCGCGGTGATGCGTTTGCGGTTGTCGGAGACGGCGCGCCCGGTGCAGAACGCGACGGAGTTCCAGAGCAGTGTGAGGGCGGCGTCGGGACTCGTGGACGCGAGGGTGCCGAGGTCGAACAACTCGGCACGCGAGCGAGACGAGCCGATCCCGACGTCGGGGAGGCCTGCGGCGACGAGCGCGTCGCGCCACCAGTTGCCGTCGATCTGCACGGTGTCGGTCATGACGGTTGCGGTGCGGTCGGCATGCGCAGCCCATTCGATGAGTTCGGTGGGAGCTGGAAGGTCGGGTGTTGTCATGCACCCTAGGACGTCGAAACCCGCCTGCCGGTTCCACCGAAAGTTTCTGGCATCGCACCAAGCCGAGCCGGATCGGCGGTCGCATACGCGCCGGCAGCTCCGTCGAGCGGTCCGCCCGCCGGATCGTCGAGCGGTCTGCGGCGTCGGTCTCGACGCACCAGGTTGTCCACGGGGTGGTAGATCTGCCAGATCACGACGATGCACAGCACGACCACCATCAGCGCGCGAAGGACTACGGCCAGGGTGAACCACCCCTCGGGGAGCCAGCGGCGCGACGGATCCAGGAACAGCGACATCCGCGGAATCCACACCAGGGCGTCGATCACCATCCACGTCATCAGCAGTCGCGTATGGGGAATGGCCAGTACCGCGAGCGGCACAAGCCACAGCGAGTACTGCGGACTCCAGACCTTGTTCACCAGCAGGAAGCCCGCGACCATGAGAAACGCCAACTGCGCGAGGCGCGGTCGGGTCGGCGCGCGCAGTGCCAGGTAGCCGATCCCGCAGGCGATCAGGACAAGCAGGCCGAGGCTGACCGCATTCAGCAGCGTGATGTTCCATGTGAAACCAGCCGCTTTCGCGAGGATGCGGAAGAGGCTGTCGGAGTCGGCGCCGCGCTGACCGTTGTAGCGGAAGAACTCGTACCAGCCGCGCGGATGCAGCAGCAGGATCGGCAGATTCACCACGACCCACGCCAGTACCGCCGCCGACGCCGCGACGAAGAAGTCGGTGACGCGTTTGGCTCGGAGACACAGCACGAGAAGGACGAACAGCAGCAGGATCGGATACCACTTCGACGCGACCCCGAGACCGATGAACAACCCCGCCAGCCACGGCTTGTTGCGTGCCCAGGCCAGGATCGCGACCGCGACCATAGCCACAGCGATGGCGTCGAAGTTGGTGAATGCGTGGACGATCACCAGCGGTGAGAGAGCAGCCAGCCACGCCGCCCAGATGCGCGTGCGGGCGGTGAGCGCGGTCGCCCAGACGACGACGAGCCAGAACAGCGCGAGACCGAGCGCCACGAGATCGAAGAACAACACGACGCTCAGCGCGCCCGGTATCCCGAGGTGATCGTGCAACCACTGCCATCCCTGCGCAGCCTGCGCGGCGACGTACATGTAGAGGCCGGTCAGCACCGGGTACTCCATGTACCGCGTGATGGTGTTGCCGTTCTGGTCCTGCTGGGTCCACGAGGCCTTGTAGGGGAACGCGCCCTTGTCCAGTTGCTCGGCGCCGTAGAGCGCGATCACGTCGGAGTAGCAGAGATCGGTGAACTGACGCTGGTTGTCCCAGTCGAGCCGCATCGCATGTCCGGCATCGTTGGCCTCCGACGTCGCGGGAGCCTGCTGCAGACAGCCCGCCTTGCCGTACCAACTGAGCGCCAACGCGCACAGGGAAAGCAGGAACAGGACGCGGATCGGTGTCCAACGTCGACTGCGCCCGACGGCCCCGTGCGCTCCCAGCGGACCGCCGATCACGCGACTCGCATCTCGGACGACGACGTCGGTCCTGCTGGGAATCACCCGCGCGTCGTCGACCCGGGCATCGTCGGACAGGGCAACCGGACTGGCGACCCCGCCCACGATCTGACCGTCGGACATCACCCCGCCGGAGATCACCCCGTCAGGAATCGATCGCTGCTGTGGCTGCGCCGACGCGGCGTCGTCGAAGTGCTTTCCCGACGACGAGCGACGGTCAGCCGACCGGCGGCTCAGGGGTGACTCCGCCCTCGTTGCCGGTGCCGCCGGTACCGCCCTCGCCGTTACCGCCGTTTCCCGCACCACCGTTACCGGTGGTGCCGTTGCCGTTTCCCGGCTCCGGATTACCCGGGAGCGGGATCGTCACGCCGGGAGCGAGGGTGATTCCGCCACCTCCGCCACCGCCACCGTTGCCCGGGATCTGCGGTATCTGCGGGGTGTTGTCCCGCTGCGTACGCGTCCGCGGCGAGTTGTTGTAGTCGGGGTTGTACGTGCTGGTCGGCGCTTCGGTCGGTGCACCGGCCTGACCACCGACGGCCGCGGGCTCGGGGAACTGCTCGACCTGGTCGCCCTCGAGGGCGTTGTTCATCGACCTACGCCAGATCTGGGCGGGAAGCCCGCTGCCGTACACCGGTGACCCGCCGTAGTTGGTCAGCGCGGTGCCCTTGTCGGTACCGACCCAGACGGCCGTGGACAGCTGCGGCGTGTAGCCGACCATCCACGCGTCCTTGTTCTGCCCGGTGTCGCCGAGCTGTGCGGTACCGGTCTTGGCCGCCGACGGACGTGCACCGTAGGTGTCGTCGGAGAGCGAGTTGCCATTCGAGTACGCGGCGATCGGCTCGAGCGCCGAGGTCACGTTATCGGCGACCTTGGCAGGGAAGACCCGCTTGCCGTCGTTCTGCTGATGCTCGTAGAGCACCTCACCGGTCGAGGTCTCGACCTTCTGCACCATGTACGGCTCGCGATAGACGCCCGACGCCGCCAGCGTTGCGTACGCCGACGCCATGTCGATGACCCGCGACGGGTACTGACCGAGCACGACGCCGCCCTCGACCTCACCGTTGGGGTTCTGCAACGTCTTCTGGATGTCGCCGAACGACTCGGCGACGCCCGCCGTGTGCGCGGCGTCGGCGACAGCGCGCGCTTGGCCCTTGAGGTCCATCATCAGGCGGTAGTAGACGGTGTTGAGCGACATCTTCATCGCGGTCGCGAGGTTGCACGACCCGCAGCTCTCACCGTCGGAGTTCTCGACGGTCAGACCCGTCGACGTCTGGTACGGCGCGGAGCTGTACACCTTGGACAGCGGGATTCCCTGCTCCAGTGCCGCGACCAGCGCGAACACCTTGAACGACGATCCGGTCTGCAGACCAGCCTGCGCGTAGTCCCAACCCTGGCCGTCGTCGCCACCGTAGTAGCCGCGGACTCCACCGGTCTTCGGGTCGATCGACACGACGGCGTCGCGGATCTTGTCGGGCTCGCCGTTGAGCACCCCGTTGTCGCACGAGTAGATCTTGTTCTCGCGGCACGCGGCCTGCACAGCGGCGTTCTGCGCCTTGGGATCGATCGTGGTGGTGATCTTGAGACCCTCGGTCCGCACCTGCTGCTCGGAGATGTTCAGCTTGTTCAGCTCGGCCATCACCTGACGCTTGATCAGACCGTTGGGGCCGGGCGTCTCCACGGCCGCCGCGGGCTGCGGGTAGACCTTCGGATACTGCATCGACGCCCGCTCGGACTGCTTGAGCGAACCGATCTGGACCATGCCGTCGAGCACATAGTTCCAGCGACCCTCGGAAGCGACCTTGTCGACGGCGGGGTCGTAGTAGGAGGGCGAACGGATCGCCGCTGCCAGCACCGCGGACTCCTCGGGGGTCAGCTTGCTGACGTCTTTACGGAAGTAGGCCTGCGAGGCAGCGGACACACCGTAGGCGCCGCGCCCGAAGTAGATGGTGTTGAGATAGGCGGCCATGATGTCGTCCTTGGACCACTGTCCCGACATCTTGGTCGCGATCGCGAGCTCTTTGAACTTGCGCTCGTAGCTGTGCTCATCGCCGACGAGCGCGTTCTTGACGTACTGCTGCGTGATGGTCGAACCACCACCGGCGTCGGCGTTGTTGGTGAAGCGACCGACCACCGCGCGCCCGATGCCCGTGACCGAGAAGCCCTCGTTGCTGCGGAACTGGCGGTCTTCGGCCGCGATCACCGCGTCCTGCATCGACTTGGGGATGTCGGTGATCTTGACGTCGGTGCGGTTACCCTCCGGCGGCACGACCTTGGCCAGCGTCTTGCCCGTCGAGTCGGTGATCAAGGCGACCTGGTTCTGCTTGATGTCGCCGGGGCTGGGCACCGTCACCGTCGCGTAGGTGATCGCGAAGGCGAGAATGCCGATCAGGATCACCGCGGGGACCAACCCACCGAGAATGCCAAGCGTCCAGGCGATCACGCGATGCCGCGACTGCGTTGTCTGCTCGGCATCGTTCTTGGCCGATCGGGTCGGCCGTTTTCCCGTGCCGTGCGACGACTCCGTCCCGCTCATCGATCACCTTTCCGCACCGCAACCCAGGTCGCGCTCACGCGTGCCTGTGCCGTGTTGTTCGAGGTCAGAACCGCCACCATGGTCGGTTTACCGCTCCTCACAGTACTTCTCCATTGCATCGAGCCCACTCCACTGTGACGTATGCGGCGCTGGCACGGCAAAAAACCTGCGGCCCACACCACAAAGTCAGAACGCCGACGAGCGTCGTATCTCTCGTCGACGAACGTGGAAACAACCGTTATTCGGCCACCCGACGACGACGTCGTGTCGATCGTGGCGGCAGACCCGCAACGTACGACTGGACCAGATGGTTCCAGCTACATGTACGGCAGACCTCGACGACGTGCACGGTGAATTCTTCGGCGGTCGCGTCGAGGGAGGCGATCTCTTCTGCGGTACGCGCCGACCCCGACACCTGGCCGAGCCGGTCGCCGAACACCCAGGACACCAGCGTGACCTGCTCCTTGCGGCAGATCGGGCACAGCGTCGACGACGGGCGCCCGTGGAACTTCGCGGCGCGCAACAGGTAGGGATTCGCGTCGCACACGTCGGCGACGGCTGTCCGGCCGGAGTGGACATCGGACAGTCGGGACCGACGCTGCAAGGCGTAGTCGACGATCTGGCGCACGTGTTTCAGCGTACGTCGTCACGCTCTGGGACGTCTGCGCGGACGCGCGCCGCGTCAACACTCGCCACCCCGCGCGTCGCCCGCAGGTCACCGGCATGACATGTTGTGGACACTCCCCCGTCGACACAGTTATATCGGTGCGATACATTGGAAACCACATCGACGCGACATGCCGTGTGGTCCCATCGGACACCCTCTGCGTGCGCGATCAGCCACGAGATCACCGAGGAGGTGCGCACCATGCTGGAGCTCGCCATTCTCGGATTGCTACTCGAATCACCCATGCACGGCTATGAGCTGCGCAAACGCCTCACCGGGTTGTTGGGCGCATTCCGGGCGTTCTCGTACGGCTCGCTGTATCCGACGCTGCGCAGGATGCAGGCGGACGGCCTGATCGACGAGGCGAGCACGCCCGCGGGCATGAAGGTGCGTCGCGGTCGACGTGTGTACCAACTGACCGAGAAGGGTCGCATCCGCTTCAACGAGCTGGTCGCCGACACCGGACCGCAGAACTACACCGACGACGGATTCGGCGTCCACCTGGCCTTTTTCTCCCGCACCCCAGCGGTGGCCCGGATGCGCATCCTCGAAGGGCGTCGACGTCAGGTCGAGGAACGGCGTGAGGGATTGCGCGAACTCGTCACCCGCGCGACGCGTGCGTCGGATCGCTACACCCGCCAACTGCACGAGCTGAGCCTCGAGTCGAGCGAGCGCGAGGTGCGCTGGCTCAACGAGCTCATCGCCGCAGAACACACACTTCCGGACGCGACCCCACAGCCGGGTCGCGACGGGACACAAGAAACACCCGAGCCGCCGGAATCGGCTGCGCTCGACACCGCCCCGGTGACACACAACTCGCCGGCGGTAACCCACGTTCCAGGGTCCAGCGACGTTCGCGGTCCCAGAGAAAAAGAAGGAGAACCCGACCATGGGTGAGCCCAATAAGGTGCGCGTGGCCATAGTGGGCGTAGGAAACTGCGCTTCATCCTTGGTCCAGGGCGTTCAGTACTACAAGGATGCCGACGAGAACGCGACCGTCCCCGGTCTGATGCACGTCAAGTTCGGTCAGTACCACGTGCGCGACGTCGAGTTCGTCGCCGCGTTCGACGTCGACGCCAAGAAGGTCGGCTTCGACCTCTCCGACGCGATCTTCGCGAGCGAGAACAACACCATCAAGATCGCCGACGTCCCGCCGACCGGTGTCACCGTGCAGCGCGGCCACACCCTCGACGGTCTCGGCAAGTACTACCTGCAGACCATCACCGAGGCCGACGGCGACGGCGTCGACGTCGTGAAGACCCTCAAGGACAACGAGGTCGACGTCCTGGTCTCCTACCTCCCCGTCGGCTCCGAGCAGGCTGACAAGTTCTACGCACAGTGCGCGATCGACGCGGGCGTCGCCTTCGTCAACGCACTGCCGGTGTTCATCGCCTCCGACCCCGAGTGGGCCGAGAAGTTCCGCGCCGCAGGCGTGCCGATCGTCGGCGACGACATCAAGAGCCAGGTCGGCGCGACCATCACCCACCGCGTGATGGCGAAGCTGTTCGAGGATCGCGGCGTGGCACTCGACCGCACCTACCAGCTCAACGTCGGCGGCAACATGGACTTCAAGAACATGCTCGAGCGTGAGCGTCTCGAGTCGAAGAAGGTCTCCAAGACCCAGGCCGTCACGTCGAACCTGACCGGCTCGCTCGCCGGCAAGGTCGAGGACAAGAACGTCCACATCGGACCGTCGGACCACGTCGCATGGCTCGACGACCGCAAGTGGGCCTACGTCCGCCTCGAGGGACGCGCCTTCGGCGACGTGCCGCTCAACCTGGAGTACAAGCTCGAGGTCTGGGACTCCCCCAACTCGGCAGGCATCATCATCGACGCCGTGCGCGCCGCGAAGATCGCCAAGGACCGCGGCATCGGCGGACCGATCCTGCCTGCCTCGGCCTACCTGATGAAGAGCCCGCCCGAGCAGCTCGCCGACGACGTCGCGCGCCAGCAGCTCGAGACGTTCATCGAGGGCTGATTCGACGGTCTGACACCGTCACGCCACACGATGCCCCTCGGTCCGACTCCCGGACCGAGGGGCATCGTCGTGTGTGGGGGTTGAACCGGCAGGTGCGCCTCTCGACCTGTGCTATATCGGTGTGCAGCGGTGGGACAACTCCGCGAATGCACAGGAGGTGGCGTGATGTCGTTGGGATTCCGCGTCGGCGTGCCGGGCATGCGCGTGCGAGTGTCGACCCGCGGTGTCCGCGCATCGGTGGGCCCTCGCGCGGCGCGTGTGCATTTCGGTAGCGGGCGGACCGGGGTGTCCACTGGACTCGGCCCCTTCTACGCCTACCAATCCGTCGGGGGGCGATCCGGTCGCACAACGTCGCGGCGCGGCGCGAGTAGTCGCGGTCCCTCCGCGGCACAGATGACCAGAGCTGCACGCACTGCAGAACGCGCAGCGCAACAGGCCGAACGCGACGCTGCCATCGAGCAGTTGCGGGACCTGCGCAGGTCATCGACGAGCGTGCACCTCGATCAATGGATCCCCGCTTCCCGGCCCGCGATACCGCCACCTCCGGTGGTCAACGTGCAGGCTGCTCTCGCCCAGGCCGAAGCCATGCACCTGCGCGGTGTCGGTCGCCTTGCACGGGCGCAAAGGTCCGCGGCACGCGGAGCTGCCCAAGCCGACGCCAACGCTTACGCGGCCGCGGAGACCACCCGTCTCGCAGCCATTCACGCGGATCTGTTATCGCATGCCGACGGTTGGTGGAATGCGTTGAGCGGCAACGACGAAATGACCGTGCTCGAGACGGTGAACGCGGCCTTCGCCGACAATCCAGCAGCAGGTTGCGCAGTGGGACTCGACGGCACCACCCTGTCGATCATCATGCGACAGCAAGACATCGACGCCCTGCCAGACCAAACACCCTCTGTAACGTCCGCTGGTCGGCCAACACTCAAACTCCTGAACAAGCGCGACAGAGTGCGCTGGTGGCTCCACATCCTCGCGTCCAACGTTGCTGCCACGTGTAGAGAGGCGTTCGCGGTTGCTCCAGGGGTATCTCGTCTCAATGTTGTTGTGATCAGCAGGTTTTCCGATTCACGACGACTCGGCGTCGTGCTCTATGGTTCGTGGAGCCGATCAGCCGTCGAAGGTGCAACGTGGCGTAGTCGTGATGACGCCTTTCGCATCTTCGATATCGGCGAAGACGTCGAGTGCAGCGTCCGGACGACGTCGTCCGGCAATCTGTCCACGACTCTCAAACCACTCGACGTGGATTCAGTCCCAGCACTGGTCGAACTGATCACGTCGGCCGAAGACACCGAATCCTCGAACGCTCTTGCAGAATGGGACGAGACTCTCGGCAACCCGATGGACATATCAGGGCAGGCGCCTGCCTTTCGTGATCCGTACGCCCTGATCACCTTCGAGACGTGGTTCGCATCGCGATCCTCACTGCCCGTTGCTTTTCCGCAGCCAAACTCCATGCCATTGATGCCGATGCCGATGCCGACGAGGGAGTACGCCTCCGAGAGTTCAGGTGCCGCGGCGGAACTGGCCGCAGGCCAATCCGTCGAGATACCCGAGACCGGCGTCCGCCAGATGGACATAGTTCTCCACACGTCAGGAGCCGACGTCGACCTGAGCTTTCTACTTCTCGACAGCTCTGGCCACGTCCGGGACGATCGAGACTTCATCTTCTACAACCACCACGTCGCGCCGGATCAGAGTGTCCGACTGAACGGAAAGAGGCTGCAGGAGAGCGGGCTCGTCGAGTCCGGAACCGTTCACGCATCGGCGGTGCGCCCAGACGTGGCCCGGATACTCGTCGTGGCGACAATGGACACGGCCTCGCGGCTCGACTTCTCCGCGCTCAATGCCATCGACGTCACCATGTCGTGTAGTGAGATGCGTTGGCGCTTCGTCCCGGCAGTCGAAAAGTCAGTTCGCGCAGCGGTTCTCGCCGAGATCTATCGACGCCCGGGCACCACACCCGGCGAGCAGAGCTGGAAGCTTCGCGCGGTCGGCCAGGGATGGGCCGATGGGTTGTCGGGATTGGCGCGCGATCACGGAGTCGACATCGACGACTGAACTCGTTGAGGCCTTTCCTTCAGCCCGGTGTCACGACCAGGCAGCGACGCTCACGCCTGCAGCGACAACACGTCTTCGTGTCCGTGTCGTCGGCACCAGCTCACGATGTAGCGCGCGTGCAGGCCGCACCATCGGTACACCGACGCCTGGGTGAGCGGTAGGCGGTCGTCGTGTTCGCCGCGCTCGAGCATCAGCGGACCGAGGTAGTGGCTGGTCACCTTGTTCGCCGTATTCGTCGACACCTTCGCGACCGACGCCAGGGTCGCGTTGTCCGACGCATTTCCCGCGGCAATGGCGCCCGCCATGCGCGCCGCCGTGATCCCGCGCCTGCCGGAGAACAACTCGTACAGCGCCGGATGAGTCGGCGAGGGCACCCGGTCGTCGAGCTTCGCGCCGTGAGCGACGGTGCGCAGCGCCGCGATCAGCGAGCCGAATCCGTCGGCCTTGGCGACGACGCCCCAGACATCCGGCCGCAGCCGCGCTTCTTCGAGATGATCGATCTCCATGGAGTGCCCCTGCGTGGCCAACAGCACCGGCGCAAGACGATTGGAATGGTGGAGGCCGTCGAGAACGTCGAGACCGTCGAATGTCCACTCGATGTCGGGGCGATTCCAGATGAGGTCGGCGGAAACGACGTCGAACCGAACACGACCGGACACGCTACGGACGAATTCGTCCTGGTCACTGGCCACGACGACGGTGGCTCCCTCGACCGCTGCACGCACCGGCTCGGCGACTACGTGCCCAAGCGGTGACGCGATCAGGATGCGCATCCCTTCCACGGCAGCTCCCTCTTGAGTCGTAAATGCATGCGCGATTACGCATGCTGAGATAATTTTCATGCGTGATATCGCATGGAGATGTCAGCTTCAGGCGTTTTCGTGCGTGATCCTCGCACACAAATGTCATCACAAGTGCTGACTTGCGCGGACGGCGGGGGCAGCATTCTTTATGCTCGGTTTGCCCGAGTACATCAAGTGCACACTCGCGCGCAGCGCATTTTCCGGGGAGAACTCAATGACTGCCGACGTCGTCAGCGAACTCGACACTGCAGCGGTGGATGCCGCACGGACCGCCCCCACGGCAGTCATCATCGCCGAACACGACGTCATCGACTCGGCGCTCGCGGTCTTCGTCGAGGACGCCGGACATCGCGCAGTCATCATCGACCTCGACAACGCGACCGATTCACTCGGCGGACTCGACGCCCCCGGCATCACGATTGTGCGATCCGCGCGGCGCATCGCCCAGGTCAGATCCATCCGCGCCCTCAACGGCACCGTGATCGGAGCGATCGGTGTGCCTGTCTCGGACGCGCGCAGCATCGACATCACCGACCCCGGCCACGCACTCGACGTCTTGGCCGCGCTGGCCGGAAAGTCGGAGTCTGCACAACCCCGAATCCCCCGCATCCACCTCACCGAACGCGAGCGCGAGGTCCTCACCGCCTACGTCCTCGGTGCAACGCTGCGCGAGACGGCTCGCCGATTCTTCATCGCCGAGAGCACGGCCCGCGAACACTACCGCCGGGTGCGGCAGCGCTACCTCAACGCCGGCCGACCCGTCTCGAACAAGGCAGAGCTGCTGCTGGCACTCATCGGCGACGGCTGGGTGCGGCCCGAGCAACTCTGACCCAGGACTGCCGCGAGAGAGCGTCGACGCCCCCGCGCTCATCAGTAGTGTTGAACCATGCGCGTGCAACGGTGGGTGGCGACCGGCCCCGGGGGTCTCGACGACTTCGCATTCATCGACGATCAGCTCCGTCCACCTGGCCCGGGCGAGGTCAGCATCGAAGTTCTCGCCGCAGGTGTCAATCCGGCGGACCTCAAGCACACACTGACCGCGTCGGACCTTCCCGTCCCCATCGGCTACGAGGTGTCCGGAGTGATAGCGGCACTCGGGCCGGGCACCGAGATCGCCTCTGGCGCAGCATCTCCGGGCGACGACGTCCTCGCATTCCGCGTCTATGGCGGATACGCGACCGCGCTGACGGTGCCCGCGGAGAAGGTGTTCGCAAGACCTTCGACGGTCGACGACGCCTCGGCAGCAAACCTGCTGCTCGCGGGCACGACCGCGGCGGACATGCTCCGAGCGTCCCGCGCGGCGACCGGCGATACGATCCTCCTGCACGGGGCGTCGGGCGCGGTCGGCATGGCGGTGTTGCAACTCGCACTGCTGCGCGGCATCACCGTGATCGGCACGGCGAGCCCGCGCAGTTTTGAGCGGGTCGTCGAATTCGGTGGTCTCCCAGTCGAATACGGGCCGGGGCTGGCCGATCGAGTCCGCGCGCTGGCCCCGAATGGCGTCGACGCCGCCCTCGACGCCGCGGGTACCGACGAGGCCATCGATACATCCGAGGAGTTGGTCGCCGACCGTTCACGCATCGTCACGATCGTGGCGCGCGACCGTGCCAAGACAGACGGATTCGTGGCCCTCGGCGGCACGCAGCCCGAGAGTGCCGCCTACCGCGATTCGGTCCGGGCGGAGTTGATCGCACATGCCGCGGCGGGCGACCTGGTGGTTCCGGTCGCACACACCTTCCATCTGTCGCAGGCGCGTGCGGCACTCGAACTCGTCTCTGGTGGGCACGCGGGCGGCAAAGTCGCGTTGCTGGTGTGAGCGTGCAGGTGTGGCACAGTGAGAGACGTGTTGTTGCCCTACCTTGTCCCCGCCGCCCCCGATGACCCCGCCGCGGTCACCGTCGGCGACGATGTGGCATCACGCGAAGACCTCGTCGGCGCGGCAACCGCTGTCGCAGAACGGATTCGCGGAGCACGCACACTGGCCGTGCTCGCCCATCCGACGATCGACACCGTGCTCGCCGTCGTCGGCGGTCTCATCGCGGGTGTTCCGATCGTTCCCGTGCCGCCGGATTCCGGTCCTCGCGAACTCGAGCACATTCTGACCGACTCGGGTGCACAGGCGTGGCTCGGCGCCGCACCCGATTCGACGCCACTGCCGGTGATCCCGATCCGACGCTTCGCCCGCTCGTGGCATTCGCATCCCGAGCCGCCCGGCGAGTCGACCGCGCTGATCCTCTACACCTCGGGCACGACGGGACTGCCGAAGGGCGTGCCGATCACACGCCGCGCGATCGCCGCGGGACTCGACGCGCTGGCCGATGCCTGGGCGTGGACCGCCGACGACACCCTCGCGCACGGCTTACCACTGTTTCACGTCCACGGGCTGATCCTCGGCGTCTTGGGCCCACTTCGCCGCGGCGGCAGGCTGATTCACACCGTCAAGCCCACCCCCGCCGGATACGCCGCCGCGGCCGCTGACGGCGCATCGATGTTCTTCGGCGTTCCGACGGTCTGGACACGTATCGGTGCCGATCCTGCTGCAGCGCAGTCGCTTTCCTCCGCACGGCTACTCGTGTCGGGAAGTGCCCCGCTGCCCGTCCCGGTGTTCGACAGGATTCGTGAACTGACCGGACACGAGATCGTCGAACGATACGGCATGACCGAGACCATGATCACCGTGTCGACGCGATTCGACGGCGAGCGCAGACCAGGATGGGTGGGAATGCCGCTGCGCGGCGTCGAAACACGGCTGCGCAGCGGCGAGATCAATTCCAGTACAACAGATCTGCCGCACGACGGCGAGTCCGTCGGCGACCTTCACGTGCGCGGACCGATGGTCGGGTCGGGATACCTGAACCGACCGGAGGCCACGGCCGAGAGTTGGCTCTCCGACGGCTGGTTCGCCACGGGCGACGTCGCGGTGATCGGCGAGGACGGCATGCACCGTATCGTCGGACGCGCGTCGACCGATCTGATCAAGTCGGGCGGATTCCGTGTCGGCGCAGGCGAAATCGAAACCGTCCTCCTCGGACACCCCGCTGTCGACGAGGTCGCCGTGATCGGTGTTCCCGACGACGACCTCGGCCAACGAATCGTCGCCTATGTCGTCGGGTCGGCAGTCCCCGACGACGAGCTCATCGGGCTGGTAGCCACCGAGCTGTCGCATCACAAGCGTCCCAGAGAGATTCGACGCGTCGACTCTCTACCACGCAACGCGATGGGCAAGGTACAGAAAAAGCTGTTGGCGCAGTGAGCAATCCGTTCGGCCCTCCCGACTCGTCGCCCCCCGACACCTCCCACTGGACGACGCGGCCCGCCCCCACACCAGAGCCCTCATCCGAACGGCCCTCTCCCCCGCGACGGCGGATGCGACTGTGGCCGCTGCTCGTCGCGGCGCTTGTGGCGCTGGTGGTGTTGGTGGTCGTCGTCGTGTTGGTCGCCACCGGTCCGGCGCCCGACGCGCAAACCGCCGCACCGGCTTCGGACACCCGCTCGGCCCAACCGACTCCTTCGCCCGAGCCGAGCGCCGCCACGACGTCGCCAACCACAACGTCGATCGATGCCTCGCCGCTCAGTCCCGAGGCCGCAGAGGCGTTGGCCACGCTCGGCGAGCTCGCGGTCAAGGGCCGGGCGCCGCGTACCGGGTATGCGCGGTCGCAGTTCGGACAGACGTGGTCGGACGACGTCAACGTCGAGTCAGGCCACAACGGGTGCGACACCCGCAACGACATCCTGAAGCGCGACCTCACCGGCGTCGAGTTCGCGCCGGGAACGAGGGACTGCGTGGTGGTCGCCGGAGTCCTGAACGATCCGTACAGCGGACGCACCGTCGATTTCCGACGCGGCGCCGAGTCGTCGATGGTGCAGATCGACCACGTGGTCTCGCTGTCGAACGCATGGCAGACCGGCGCACAGGCGCTGACCCTCGACCAGCGCACAGACCTCGCAAACGACCCGCGCAACCTGCAGGCGACCTACGGGCCGTTGAACCAGCAGAAGGGTGCGGGTGACGCGGCGACATGGCTACCGCCGGCCAAGGCGTACCGCTGCACATACGCCGCACGGCAGATCCGCGTCAAGAAGACGTACTCACTGTGGGTCACCCCGCCCGAGCGGGACGCACTCGCCCGCATCCTGGATGGGTGCACGCGAGCCTGAGCCGGCCTCGGATTGGACCACCGCCTGTGTGCGACCACCGCCTCTATTCGACCATCGTCGGCCCACGGCGCTCCGCCACGCGAGATCGACATCATTCCCTCGGCCTACGGACAGCCGGCTTCTATGTTCTCGTCGGATAACCGTAGGTAGGGTGGCGGGCGCGTCGGCATTATGTCCGACTTGTCACTTACGATGTGACCGTCATTCGACAGTGGCTCCCGCCACAACGCGGCAGAAAGGCACGAAACATGGGCGTCAGCCTGACCAAGGGTGGAAACGTATCGCTGACCAAGGAGGCTCCGGGCCTCACGGCTGTCGCAGTCGGACTCGGCTGGGACGCGCGGACCACCACCGGAGTCGAATTCGACCTCGACGCCAGCGCGATCGCGTGCGGCACCGACAAGCGAGTTCTCTCCGACCAGCACTTCGTGTTCTTCAACAACCTCCGCTCGCCGGAGGGCTCCATCGAGCACGCCGGCGACAACACGACCGGTGAGGGCGACGGCGACGACGAGGTCATCAACGTCGACCTCGCGGGCACCCCGCCGAACATCGATTCCATCGTCTTCCCGGTCTCGATCTACGACGCCGACTCGCGTAGTCAGTCGTTCGGCCAGGTCCGCAACGCCTACATCCGAGTCGTCAATCGCGCGAACGGCTCCGAGATCGCCCGCTACGACCTGTCCGAGGACGCGTCGACCGAAACCGCCATGGTCTTCGGCGAGCTCTACCGCAACGGTGCTGACTGGAAGTTCCGTGCTGTCGGCCAGGGCTACGCGTCGGGCCTCGCGGGCATCGCCCGCGACTTCGGCGTCAACGTCTGACCCACGTCCAGCCATGTCACGATGCCGCGCCTGGCATACACAGGCGCGGCATCTGGCTGTCTGACTGCGTGCACCCGGCAGCGGGACGCGCGATCTCCCTACTTCGGTGATGCAAGAAAGGCCGCTCCACCGTGATCTTCCGAATATTCGGACTGTCCATCGCCATCACGATCGTTTCGTTGGTGGTCGCATTCATCTATGGCGGCCCGACCGCCCTGTTCCTCACACTCATCCTCGGCATCCTCGAGGTGTCGCTCTCCTTCGACAATGCGGTCATCAACGCGACCGTGCTGCGACGTATGAGCGCGTTCTGGCAGAAGATCTTCTTGACCATCGGTGTGCTGATCGCGGTCTTCGGCATGCGGCTGGTGTTTCCGCTCGTGATCGTCTGGTTGAGCGCCAAGCTGAATCCCGTCGAGGCGCTGCGTCTCGCGCTCAACCCGCCGACCGACGGCTCCCCGACCTACGAGCAGATCATCACCGACGCGCACCCACAGATCGCGGCGTTCGGCGGCATGTTCCTGCTGATGCTGTTCCTCGGCTTCATCTTCGAGGAGAAGGAACTCCACTGGCTGCGGTGGATCGAGCGTCCGCTCGAACGCATCGGCAAGCTCGATCAACTCTCCGTTGTCGTCGCCGTCGTCATCCTCGTCATCACCGCTGAGTGGATCGCACCCGACGACGAACGTTCGACGGTGCTCTTCGCCGGCGTCCTCGGCATGATCACCTACATCCTGGTCAACGGGCTCGGCGAATTGTTCAACGCCCCGGAGGAACTCGAAGACGACGCCGAATCGGAATCACTTCCGCGCTCGGGTCCGAGCGAGCTCGCCAAGGCGACAGGCAAGGCAGGCTTCTTCCTCTTCCTCTACCTCGAGGTGCTCGACGCGTCGTTCTCGTTCGACGGCGTCATCGGAGCATTCGCCATCACCGCCGACCCGATCATCATCGCGTTGGGCCTCGGCTTCATCGGCGCGATGTTCGTGCGTTCGCTGACCGTCTTCCTCGTCCGTAAGGGCACGCTCAGCGAGTACGTCTACCTCGAGCACGGCGCTCACTGGGCGATCGGCGCCCTGGCGCTGATCCTCATGTATTCGATCGGCACCCACGTCCCCGAAGTGGTCACCGGCCTGGTCGGCGTGGTGCTCATCCTCGCGGCTTTGATCTCCAGCATCATTCGACGCCGCAACCACCCCGACGAAGACACAGAGAACGCCAGCTCGAGCACCGACGGCTCGACCACCCCGGAAGGAAAGTCCGATGACGGTCAACATGAACAAGGTGACGCTGAGCAAGTCGACCCCGACGGTGTCGCTCGCCAAAAGGGGTGACGGCCAGGGGAATATGCGCGTCAACCTCAACTGGGAACAGGGTTCCGGTGGAGGTCGGTTTTTCAAGCGTTCGGCGGGCGTCGACCTCGACCTCGGGGCCATGTACGAGCTCGCCGACGGCAGCAAGGGCGTCGTGCAGGCGCTGGGCAATTCGTTCGGTTCGCTCGATCGCGCGCCCTACATATTCCTCGACGGCGACGATCGCAGCGGAAGCAACACCGGCGGCGAGAACCTGCACATCAATCTCTCCGACATCGGACGCTTCCGTCGAATCCTGATCTTCGCCTACATCTACAAGGGCACGCCCAACTGGTCGTCGGCCAACGGCGTGGTGACGCTCTTCCCGAGTTCCGGACCGCAGGTCGAGGTTCGCTTGGATTCCGCGGACGACCGCGCGGTCTCGTGTGCCATCGCCATGCTCACCAGCAACGGCGGCGAGCTGAGCGTCAACCGCGAGGTGCGGTATATCCATGGCGCACAACGCGACATCGACCAGACCTACGGCTTCGGGATGAACTGGACAGCGGGCCGCAAGTAGCCCGCACATAAACGAGAACCCGGTTGCGACGACATTCGTTGTCGCAACCGGGTTCTGGTGTTCTATGCGGTAGGTCCGCAACAGCCGCGCCTCAGCCCTGCTGCTGCCCCAACTGCCGGGAGACCTGTTGGTTGATCTGTTGCAGACCCGACGTCGAGAGCCCGGGCAGCTGTCCCTGAATGGTGCGGACAATGGAGAAGTCGCTGCGAACCTTCTCACTCGACTGCACGAGAACCGTTCCGTTGCCGGTGAAGTCGAATTGCTGTTCCTCGCCCGACTGCACGCCCATCCGGTGTGCGGTTGCCCCGATGAGGTCGGTGACCCACGACTGATCGTAGTGATGGCTCGGCGACGGGCAATCTGCCCAGCCCACAAGCGCTTCCGGGTCGACCCGCACCGGAGGTTCGACGAACATGACCGGGCCGTTCGACGATGCGAGGAACTTTCCGGTGCCGATCAGGGTGAGGAAGCCGGGCACGATCGACTGCTTCAACGCCAGTTGCGGTTGGAACGCAAGGAGATTCGCGGCCCTGATCGTCAGGTTGCCGTCGTCGAGGTCGTAGGAATTGATGTTGTACCCGCGGTCGCCGATGATCAGCTTCCCGTGCCCCTCGGCCACCACGTAGTCGCCGAGATACAAAGGTGCAGAGAACTGTTGGGCCACCATGTGGAGGAGCTGGCCGTTCAATCCGTGCTGCAGTGAGGTGAACTTCATCTGCCCGTAGAACGCGATCATCGCGCCCTTCGACATGAACCATGGGGCGTTGAGGTCGATGCAGAACGAATAGTCGTTGCCCTCGATGTTGTCGTCCACAGGCAACGACATCGGATTCCACACGGTGTTGAGTGCGCTCACAACTTCTCCTCGGACGCCTGTACGTACACGGTTCCCTGCCCCGCGCACTGCAATTGCAGTGCTTCGCCACCGGTTCGGCCGACGTTGCGCCAACTCACGTTCGACGTCAGCGTGGTGGTCACCTGTCCCGCAGCCGCCACATACGCCTGGGGATCGACGGTGACGGGCGGACGGTCGGGGGCGACCCCGAGTTCGAAGACGCCGCCGTGGCCTAGGATCACCACCTGGCCCTGACCGGAGAGCTGGGTGGTGAACATGCCCTGGCCTGTCACCGCGCCCGCAGCGGCGGACCGCAGCGAACCGAACAGTCCGCCACCACCGCCTCCGCCGCCACCCTGAGCGGTCACCGACACCACGGACGCCTGCAGGCCGGACGTGTAGGCGAGCGTGCGTGACGCTTCGACCCGGATCAAGCCGCCGACCCTGCCGACGTCGACGATCTCCACCTCGATCCCCCGGAACCCGAAGTGCACGACTCCCTGTCCGCTGGCGAGGAGCGTCGACTCGTGTTCGCCTGCGAGTCGATGTCCGATCGCGCCGCCGATCCCCGACATCCCGCCCGATCCCGGCCCGACACCGGCGATCTGATGCGGCGCGAACCGCACGTCGCCCGTGTAGAACAGCATCGCCCCTCTGCGGGCGACCACCGGTCCGGACTGCGCGACGTCGACCGACACGACCTTGCTGTTGACCTTGGTGAACATGCTCCGCCTACCGTTCCGCCGGCTGGATCGACACCACGCCGGTTCCGTCCCAACGCAGCGAGAACGCTTCGCCACTGCCCTGCCCGATGGCCGAACGCCACGACACATCGGTCACGAACGACTGCGAGAGCGCGCCACGCGCACAGACGAACGCGTCGGGGTCGACGATCAGCGGATACTGCGGCGAGACCTCGAGGTGAATCAGCGGACCACCGTTCGACACGATGCCGACCTGGCCTGTTCCGCTGACCGTCGTGGTGAACAGTCCTTGGCCACTTGTCGCGCCGTGCATGCCCGCGAACGTGACGTTCGTCTGGAGGTTGCCGTTGAGCACCATCAGTTGCTGCGACTCCACCTGCAGCGTCTCACCGCTCAGTTCGATGATCGTCGTCTCCGCGGCGTTGTGCGCGAAGTAGACGACGCCGGTGCCGCCGGCCTCCATGAGTGACAGGGATTCGCCGGTTGCCCGACGCTTGATCCCGGCGACGAGTCCGTCGCCACCGCCGAACCCCGCGGATTTGAAACTGACCTGGCCCTCGTAGGCGACCATCGAACCGGAGAGCGCGCGAACCGAGGTGTTGTTCAGTCGCGCCTCGATCACCCGCTTGGATCGCTGTACCAGTTGCACGTTTATCCTCCCGTCGTACCCTGACGAAACTAGTCGATAGCATCAGACGGTGGGCAGTAGGTTCTGGCAGCGGGGAGAGCGTGGCAGCTCAGGCATGCCCGCCGACACCGCGGCGTCGGTCCAGCAGATGACCACAGCCTTCCTCGAGTCAGAGCAAACACTGAGCAGCATCGACGGCGCGGTCGCCACGGCTCACGAGATCGACCCACGAACGCGGCTGCGGGACGAGTGGAATGCATTGCGGGAGCGCTACTCCCAGGCGACCGGCGGCTACCTCGAGCTCTCGAACTCACCACGGCCCGCGCGGGGCGAACTCGCGCGGTGCACAGACGCGTTGCGGTCACTCCAGGTCGAGATGCAGCGTTTCGCCGCCGCCAACTCCGCCGAACTCGGCCGCGCGTCGCGTGCAGTCGACGAGGTCGCATCCCTCGAACGTCAGACCCAGGTCGCGGCGACGCAGCTGCGCGGGGTGTTGGCCCAAACGCCGGCATCCCTCACGACGCTGCACAGCGTTCGCCTCGCCACCGAGAGGTTCGACGCCGCGCTGACCGAACAGCGCACGGCGTCGGGCCTGCTCGCGAGGCGGGCAGCCGCTCAACGCGTGCTGGCCGCCCGCCAGTCGCTCGAGGACGCGCTCGCCGATGCGCCGTCGCTCACCGAGCGCGGCCAGCGGGTCATCCGCTCGGTCGACACACGCCGCAGCGGGATCGTGACCCGCGCGGAGCGCATGCCCGGCGAACTCTCGACCCTCCGCAGAGAGTTCAGCCTCGAGTGCTCGCTCGATCTGCAAGACAATGAGCAGGTCTACTCCCGGTTCCTCGACGCCGCCGATCACCGATTGGCACAGGCCCGATCGCACCTGTCCGACGCCCCTGACCTCGCCATCAGCGAGGCGCAAGCAGCGCGAGACGAACTCGACGGTGCAGAGCAGGCCGTGGATGCGGTCGCCGACAGGTTGCGTGGTCTGCGAGAGGTGCGCGCCGACCCCGGGGCCCTCGAACAGCGCGTGCGATTCCGCCTGCGAGACGCGCAACACTTCGCCGTCGATAACGCTCTGGTTGACGAATGGGGTTCAGTGCTCGATGCTCAGGCCGACCGAATTGTCCGTTCACGGAGTGCCCTCGACCGGGTACATCCCGACTACTGGACGTATTCCACGGAGTTGACCGAGATTGAGCGCCGCATCGTCGAGATCGTCGAGCGGATGAGGGGGCAGGTGGCCAGGCGATGACACTCACAACCGATGCGCCGAGTGCGAGTCGGGCAGGCAACGGCGCCAGGCACTTTCGTCATCTCCCTGCGTCGACGCGGGAACGATTGTTCGTCGCGCAACCGTCGCCGGTCTCCACGTCCTGGTCCACCGACCGTCTCGCCATCGCGCTCGGCGCCACCCTCTACGTGCCCGCGACGCGTCCCGACCTCGCCGAGGTGATCACACGCCGCCACGCCGACGGCGTCGTGTCGATGGTCATCGACCTCGAAGACGCGATCGCCGACGGTGATCAGGCCGCCGCCATCGAAAGCGCTGTGGACGCCCTGCGTCGACTCGATTCGACTGCCGCGGCCGAGATGATGCTGTTCGTTCGCGTCCGCTCGGCCGATCAGATCGCGACGATCAGCGAGGCGCTCGGCGCGACGAACTCGCTCATGGGATTCGTATGCCCGAAATTCGACGCCGAGAACGCACACGAGTTCTTGATTGCGGTGCGGGAGGCCGGTATTCGGGCCGGTAGGCACTTCTGGGCAATGCCGGTACTCGAGTCCGCGGGGATCGTTCACCGCGAGAGTCGCGAACACCACCTGTCGGTGATCGCCGACGCGGTCGACGAGCATCGATCTCGGGTGCTCGCCATCCGCATCGGCGCGACGGACATGTGCGGACTGTTCGGCATCCGCCGCGACCGCGACCTGACCATCTACGACGTCCGCGTCGCAGCCGACGCGATCGCCTCGATCATCAACCGGCTGGGACGATGCGACTCCGCCGGGCACATCGTCACCGGACCGGTCTGGGAGTACTTCGCCGATCACGAGCGACTGTTCAAGCCATCGCTTCGGCAGACCCCGTTCCAGGAGCAGGGTGCCGTGTGGTTTCGCAGCCAGTTGGTACGCAAAGACCTCGACGGTCTGCTGCGGGAGATCGCGCTCGATCGTGCGAACGGTATGCATGGCAAGACCGTGATCCACCCGACCCATGCGGCCGCGGTGCACGCACTCAGCGCGGTGACCCACGAGGAGTACCACGACGCACTCGACATCCTCGCCGCAGATGCCGGCGGCGTGCAGGCATCGACGTATCGGAACAAGATGAATGAGTCCAAGCCACACCGCAATTGGGCGTCGCGCGTGATCGACCGGGCCGCCGTGTTCGGGGTCACCCACCCCGGCGTCGGCTTCGTCGACCTCCTCACCGCGATGGATCTCTCGTGACAACTACCAGTTCACGCGCAGCGCGCGCCTTCGACTCCGCGGGCGCCCCGAGCAGCTGGGTCGCCGACACGTTCGGGGTGAGAATCGCAGACACGACTGTCGACGCTCAATCCGGTTGGAGCATGGACGAACTCGTCGTCCTCGGTCTGCGCCGCAATCGCAGGCGGGCACACCTGCTCGTGTCGACGGTCCTCGGCAAACACATCCCCACCCCGCCCGAACGTGTCCGACGGGCCGCAGACGACCTCGCAGCGCTCGTCCGCCACCGCATCGGCGCCGACGCGGCCGAGAAGTCGACGGTCCTCGGGTTCGCGGAGACGGCAACGGGTCTGGGTCACTGCGTCTTCCATGCGCTCGATGCCCACGCGTACCTGCACTCCACCCGTCGGCGCCCACCGGGCGCGCTCACCGTCGGATCGTTCGAAGAGGGCCATTCGCACGCGACAACCCATCTGCTGCAGCCGAGTTCGATCGACGTGCTGTCCGCCGACCCCGACAGTCCGTTGATCCTCGTCGACGACGAGATCTCCACCGGGGCAACCGCGCTACGGGCCATCACCGCGCTCTATGAAGCCACCGGCAGACGTGACTTTGTGATCGCGTCACTCGTCGACCTGCGATCACCCGAACATCGGCAAGCCACAGACGATTTCGCGTCCGGCAACGACGTTCGGATCGAGTACGTGTCGCTCGCGCAGGGCAGCATCGACCTTCCGGCAGGGCTCACCGATGCCGTGTGGGAGACGCCGTCGACGGAGCTCAACCCACTCGGGGCCCGAGGTGAGGTCATCACGGTGACGCTGCCGTGGCCCACCGATGTGCCCGAGGGTGGTCGTCACGGCTTCCTACGCTCGGACACACAGGAATTCACCAACGCTGTCGACGACGCGGTGGCAGCACTGCTGCCCGAACTCGACTCGTCGAAGAGCACCGTGGTGGTGGGTCACGAAGAACTGATGTACCTGCCGCTCTGCATCGCCGAGGGGCTGGCCCAGGCCGGAATCCCCACGACGTTCCAGACCACCACGCGCTCACCCGCGTTCGTCCGCGACGTCGACGGGTATCCGCTGCGCCGTGGCCTGACCTTCACCGCGCCCGAACACGACCCGGGGACACCGCGATTCGTCTACAACCTGCTCGACCCCGACGGCTCGCCCGACCTTCCGCGCATCGTGTTGATCATCGACGACCCCGCCGACACCCCCGACCTCACGGCGCCGGGCGGGGTGCTCGACGTGATGACTGCGGCAGGCCACGACGTCGTCGTCGCGAAAGTCGTCGCCACAGGCCAAAGTGCGCTGCGCGACGCTCGGAGCGCACCGTGACGGCTCAGCGAGTCACCACAGAGGGAGCGCGGAACGCCGAGCTACGCGGCCCGGAGTTCGGCTCCTACACACCCGATGAGGTGACCTGGCTTCTCAAAGACCTCTCGCACCTCGACCTCGAGGCCGACCTTGCCGTACGCGAACGCCGAATTCAATCGGGCACAGCGCATTACGCGGAGTCGCTGCCCATCGAATACCAGCCGGGGGCCGCATACCAGCAGTTGTTCGCCGACACCCTCGACGACTCGGCGCAGCGACTCGCACACGCAGTCGGCGTCGTCGGCGAACTGATCATCGCCGAGCGTCATCGCGAACCGACGCTGGTGTCACTCGCGCGAGCGGGCACGCCGGTCGGGATTCTCCTGAGACGCTGGCTGAACCATGTTCACGATTGGGCCGCACCGCATTACACGATCTCGATAGTCCGGGACCGCGGCATCGACACGGTCGCCCTCGACCACATCACCGACCGCCACGACCCCGGATCACTGGTATTCGTCGACGGGTGGACAGGCAAGGGCGCCATCCAGTGCGAGCTGACAGAGGCGCTCGACGCCTACGCCCGAAGCGGTGGTCCACGCCTCGCCGACGAACTGGCCGTTCTCGCCGACCCCGGGTTCGCCACCACCACCTTCGGCACGCGCGACGACTTCCTCATCGCCTCGGCATGTTTGAATTCGACTGTCTCCGGACTGATTTCACGGACGGTTCTCAACGCCGCCCACATCGGCGCCGGCGAGTTCCACGGCGCCAAGTTCTATCGACACCTTGCCGAGCACGACATGTCGAACCGCTTCCTCGACGTCGTGTCGGCGCAGTTCGACGCGGTACGCGAGGATGTTGCCGCACACGTCGCGTCTCTGGACTCCGCTGATCGGACGCCGACTTGGGCGGGCTGGGAGTCCGTGGAGGCGATCCGCGCGGAGTACGGACTCTCGTCGGTGAACTTCGTCAAGCCGGGCGTCGGGGAGACCACACGGGTACTGCTGCGCCGCGTGCCGTGGCGAATTCTTGTGCGAGACAACGACCTACCCGAGCACCGCCACATTCGACTCCTTGCCGCCGAACGCGGGGTACCCGTCGAGGTGCGTGCCGACCTCGCGTACTCCTGCATGGGTCTGATCAAGGAGGACTCGTGACCGGATTGGTGGCGAGCGATCTGGACCGCACGCTCATCTATTCGCGTGACGCGATGGGGGAGAAGCAGTTTCGCGACGCCTCGCCCGTGTGCATCGAGATCTACCGCGACGCTCCGCTCTCGTACATGACGAGTTCGGCGATCACACTTCTCACCGATCTGCGTGCACACGCACCCTTCGTCCCGGTGACCACCCGCACGCCCGAACAGTTCGGCCGTGTTCAGCTGCCCGGAGGAACACCTCACTACAGCGTGGTCAGCAGTGGTGGCCGCATCCTCGTCGACGGCGTCGACGACCACGGGTGGCGCAGCGGCGTCGAACGCGCCGTGGCCGCCGGTTCCGCACCGCTCGATGAAGTTCTTGCGCGATTGGCCGTTGCGGCAGAAGAGGATTGGGTGAGCACGCTGCGCACCGCCGACGACCTGTTCTGCTACCTGGTCGTCGACACCGAGCGCCAGCCCGAGCACTTTCTGCCCGAGTGGGAGCAGTGGTGCGCCCAGCGCGGGTGGGTCGCCTCGCAGCAGGGTCGCAAGATCTACGCCGTGCCCGAGGCCGTCACCAAATCCGCAGCGGTAGCGGAGGTCTACCGGCGGTGCGTCGACGATGGTTCGATTTCTGCCGGCGCCCCGGTCTTCGCGGCGGGCGACGGCAGGCTCGACGTCGACCTGCTGCAGTTCGCCGATGCCGGCATTCGGCCCGCGCACGGCGAGTTGGCCGAGTTGGATTGGCAGCATCCGACGGTGACCGTCACGTCGCAGTCCGGTGCACTGGCAGGTGAAGAGATACTCGAATGGTTGCTGGACGCAGTGACCCGACAAGCAAGGACGGCGATATGACGACAGTGTTGTCGAAAGGCCAGAACGCACCCCTGCCCGCGGGCGAGGTGACTATTTCTGTGGATGTTGCTGCGCCGGTTGATCTCTCGGCCCTGCTCGTCACGCCCGACATGCGCGTACGCTCCGACGCCGACTTCGTCTTCTACAACCAGCCCACCGGAGCAGGCGTCACGTTGGCGCCCACCACCGGTCGGCAGACGCTACGGATCACACCCGCGGCAGTACCCGCGGAGATCCACGCCGTGCGCGCGGTAATCACACTCGACGACGCGTCGTCGTCGTTCGGTCGGACGCCACCGCCGGTCGCGCATGTCTTCGACGCCGCGGGCACCGAGCTATTCTCGTTCACCATCCCCGATCTGAGCAGCGAAACCGTCGTCGTGGCCGTCGAGGTGTATCGCCGGGACACGGGATGGAAGGTGCGCTCGATCGGTCAGGGCTACGCGGGCGGTTTCGCCGATCTCGTTCGGGACCACGGGGTTTCGGTCGACGACGCGCCTGCGGCTGCCGCGCCTGCTACACCACCCACTCCGCCTGCCGCTCCTGCGCCGGCCGCCCCGCCGTCACAGTTCACGCCGCCTCCCGCGCCGCCGCAGGCCGCCCCACCGCCGCAGCCCACCTCACCGCCGCAGCCAACCGAGATCAGCCTGTCCAAGAACAAGCGGGTCAACCTGGTGAAGGGCCAGAAGGTGACGTTACGCAAGGACGGCGGCGTCGCGCTCACCCTGGTGCGCATGGGACTCGGGTGGGACCCGGTCAAGCGCGGCTTCTTCGGCGGCGGGTCACAGAACATCGACCTCGACGCGTCGGTGATGATGTATTCGCGCGGTTCGCTCGCGGAGGCCATCTACTTCGGTCATCTTCGGAGCAGCGACAACTCGATCGTCCACTCCGGCGACAACTTGACCGGTGAAGGCGACGGCGACGACGAGGTGATCCGCGTCAACCTTCAGGCTGTCCCACCGCATATCGACAATCTCGCGTTCATCGTGACGTCGTACCGCGGGCAGACCTTCGAGGCGATCGACAACGCCTTCTGCCGTCTCGTCGACGACACGACCGGCGCCGAGTTGGCACGCTTCACGCTGCGGGGCGGCATGCCGTTCACCGGTGTGCTCATGGCCGTGATGTCGCGAAGCGGCGGGGACTGGAAGATGCGCGCCGTCGGCGACGGCTTCCAGGCCAAGACCCCGCGGGAGGCGGAAAGGTACCTCGGCCGGTACCTGGAGTAGGTCTGCACTGGGTGGGCGTGCACGGCCGGCGCGCTACGACGACCAGCTTGCGGCCGACGATGAGCTGGAAGCGTCGGCTCGAACGCGGTCGATGGCGACGACGAGCGAGATGATCATGGCTTCGAGCGCGTCGTCGAAGATGTCGACCTCGTAGGTGTCGCCCCAGCTGAGCAACTTCCTGCGAATACTGGCGACCCGTTCGCCATTGCGCGACACGTCGAAGGTCATGTCCCACCAGTCACCGGAGACGTCGAGCGCAGCACCCTCGATGAAGTACTTCGGCTTGAAGAAGCTGAACTCCTTGCGGATCGTCGCGACCTCGACGCCCTGCATCTCGACCGTGAACCGTGGCAAAAAACTGAACACGGTCTTCGTGATCTCCGCGATCGGAGCGCCTGATCTGTCAGTCACGGTGAAGTGCTTGGGGACCCGCATGAAGCTGCCCTGCACGTAGTAGCGCGGTTGCTCGGACTCGCCGAACACGGTGAACTGCTCGCCGACCGAGAAGACCTTCTGCTTGATATACAACCTCGACACGATGCACACCTTCCTCCGCGGTTCCGGCTACACCTCTACCCGCGGTTCCGACCACCCTAGCCAAACCCCGTCCCTACCCGGTCGACGCGAGGCGACGCCCCGTCGACGCGAGGTCACTGCCGACTGTGCGCTCGAGAATGCCGACTGGGCGCTCGAGAATGTCGACCGGGCGCTCGAGAATGTCGACCGGGCGCTTCTGAGCGTCGAGCGTGCATAGGCAGCGGCGATCGGCCACAGTGGGAAGGTGCCTGAGAACGCCACGAACGAGTCACCCTTCTCGCCGCCGGCGCGCGAGCCCGATTACCGTTTCACACTCGCAAATGAGCGCACCTTCCTCGCGTGGCAGCGCACAGCGCTCGGACTCCTCGCCGCTGCGATCGCCGCGTTGCAGTTCCTGCCCGATCCGACGCACCCCGCGTTTCGGTATGGACTCGGACTGGCTCTCGGGCTCCTCGCCGTCGTCGTATCCGCCGGCGGCCTGATCCGGTGGAAGCAGAACGACGACGCGATCCGACGCGAACAGCCGCTGCCGAGAAGTTCACTGATCGCGGTGCTGGGTGTCGCTCTGACCGTGATTGCGGCGGCCGCGGTCATCACGGCGTTGATCGTCGCGCGGCCATGAGTGATCGATCCGACCCCGCGATGCGCGCCGGATTACAACCGCAGCGCACCGACCTCGCATGGAGCAGAACGTCATTCGCGATTCTCGTCAATGGGCTTCTCGTCGCCGGTCGCGAGGTACTGCGACCGAGCTCGTCGCCTCTGATCTATGCGCTGTGTGGCGTCGCGGCAGTCGCCTCCGTCGTGGTCGCGGTCATTGGGCGTCGGCGTCGCCGAGTGCTCGGCGACAACTCCGCCCCATTGCACCGCTCGGACACGGCGGCCGTCATGACGACAGCTGCCGCGGTGTTGACGACGATCGTCGTGCTCCTCACCGCGGCGCTCGTGTAGGAACGGCGCGGTCGGCGGAGCGCTTGGTCGACGGAGTAGTCGGCCACGAACTTCCGGTTGCTGGAGTTCCGGTTGCCCAGACGCTCGGATTCCGCGCCTGTGGGCAACCGGAACCGCGGCGCCTACCGGGGTGCGCCGACGCTCCCGCGGGTCATCGCAGGTCGTCGATCCTGCCCGTCGGAACGTGAATCCAGCCCTCGCGGTGGGCGATCGGCATGTCTGCTTCGAGCGGAAGTGCGGTGCCGCCGAGGCTCGCCGCACGTGCGATGAGTGCGGTGACGACGGCGTCGAATGCGTTGTCGTTGCTGGCCATGAGGGCAGCGTGGCGTCCGACGTCCAGCCAGGGTGCCGCCGCTCGCAGGTCGTCGACGAGACCCGCGAGTACATCACGATGCGTCGAACGTTTGTATCCGCGCGATGTCAGTCCCCAATGCTTCAGTGCGCCAGCGGGATACGCTTCGACGGCCCAGCCGTCGACCCGGTTCGACACTCCGAGGTCGGCGAGCAGACCCGCACAGCGAAACGCTACGTGCGCGATCTGATCTGCCGACACGCTGAGCGGTCGGCCCAGTCCGTGCTCGACCAGGTAGCGATCAGTGCGTCGATATGCGAGCGGGCGACGTGCAGCGATGTCGTCGAGCTGCGACTCCTTCGCTGTGTCGCCACGATGGTGAGCGCTGACGAACTCGACAAAGGCGTCGGGCCACCCGAATGGCGAGTCGATGCCGCAGCGATCAGCGCCGTCGACGAGCGCACGGATCGTCGAATCATCTGCGGGAGTGACCAATTCGCGGAGTACAGCCGAGAACCCACCACGGTCGACGTCGTGTTCACGCCATTCGACGACGGCGACGGCGGTCGACGCGGGCGAGGCGGAGAGGTCGACGCCCGCGGTGATCACGCTCAGATCTTTCCGTCGAGGAACTCCGCGTAGGCGGGAAGGTCGAGTTGACCGTGACCCGACAGACCGATCACGACGACCTGCTCAGCAGGATTGTCGGCGACGTGTCGAGCGCACGCCGCGATCGCATGCGTCGACTCGGGCGCGGGCACGATGCCTTGCGTGCGCGCGAACTGCACGCCCGCGGCGAACGCGTCGTGCTGATCGATCGCCACACCCTGGACCAGGCCCTGCTCGACGGTGTGGCTCAGTGCGGGCGCCATGCCGTGGTAGCGCAGACCGCCGGCGTGGATGGGATCGGGCACGAAATCCATTCCGAGAGTGTGCATCTTGAGAAGCGGGGTGAGGCCCGCGACGTCGCCGTGGTCGTAGCGGTATTCGCCCTGCGTGATCGACGGGCACGCCGAGGGCTCCGCGGCGACCACCCTCGGGTTCGACCGGCCGTGGATCTTTTCGCGCAGGAACGGGAACGCCAACCCGGCCAGATTGGAACCGCCACCCGCACAACCGAATACGACGTCTGCACCATTGGGTTCGACGGCGACGAGCTGTTCGACGGCCTCCTGACCGATCACACTCTGGTGCAGCACAACGTGATTGAGCACGCTGCCGAGCGCGTACCTGGCGTCGGGGTCGTTGGCGGCGACCTCGACGGCCTCACTGACGGCCATCCCGAGACTGCCAGTGGTGTCGGGGGTCTTCGCGAGAATTGCACGGCCCGACTCGGTCAACGTCGACGGGCTCGAGTGAATCGTGCCGCCGTATGTGCGGATCAGATAGCCGCGGTATGGCTTCGATTCATAGGACGCGCGCACCTGCCAGACCTCGACGTCGATGCCGAACTGTGCACCCGCGAACGCGAGCGCACTACCCCACTGACCCGCGCCGGTCTCGGTGGTGAGCTTCCGGACACCGTCGACGCTGTTGTAATACGCCTGCGCGACAGCGGAATTGGTCTTGTGTGAGCCGACGGGGCTGACGCCCTCGTACTTCACGTAGATCCGCGCGCCCGTGTTGAGCGACTCCTCGAAGCGTCGCGCACGGATGAGCGGCGACGGCCGCCACATCTTGTAGATCTCGCGCACCGGTTCGGGGATCTCGATGTACGGCTCGGTCGAGACCTCCTGCGCGATCAGTCCGCTCGGGAAGAGCGCGACGAGATCGTCTGGTCCGACGGGCTCCTTGGTGCCCGGATGCAGGTGCGGCGGGATCGGCTCGGAGAGCTCCGCCGCGAGGTTGTACCAGTGCGTCGGCACGTCCACGGTGATGAGGTCCGGGTTGCTTGCGTCCACGTGCATCGTCATGCGGACACTCTAGTCCGCGGGCGGGCAGCGCCGCGGGCCGATTCGGCGCTCGGCGTCGGGCGGGGGTTAGGCGGCTCGACGTCGAGCGCCCCCGCAGAAAGTAGGGGAAGGAACCTTTCCCCGCGTTGCTGATCCCTCCCCCAGAAGCTGCGCGCGGAAACCGAAGAAGCCCGCGGAAAGAACGCTTCCCCTAGTTCCTGCGTCCTGGAGCCCGGCGTCGGGCGAGGGGTTAGGCGGCTCGACGTCGAACGCCCCCGCAGAAAGTAGGGGAAGGAACCTTTCCCCGCGTTGCTGACCCCTCCCCCAGAAGCTGCGCGGGGAAACCGAAGAAGCCCGGGGAAAGAACGCTTCCCCTAGTTCCTGCACCCGGTGCCGCGTCCCGACGTCGAACCGCACGACCGCTCGGGGCGTGCGCCCCGACAGAAAGTAGGGGAAAGAACCCTTCCTCGAGTTACTGACCTCTCCCCCAGAAGCTGTGCGGAGAAACCGAAGGAACCCACGGAAAGAACGCCTCCCCTAGTTCCTGCACCCCGGTGCCGCGTCCCGACGTCGGGCCAGGGGCAGCGCGACGTCGAACACACGACTACTCGACCTCCAGCGCCCCAAGAAAGTAGGGGAAAGAACCCTTCCCCTACTTTCCGCGCGGCCGCCGGCCGACGAGGCCCGCCCGCCGGCCGAGCCCGCCGAGTCCACCCGACCCCGGCGCGCCTAGTCCCGCGAGCCGCTCGGGGATGACCACTTCCAGTCGCGCACCTCGGGGAGGTCCTCGAAGTGTTCGCGGACGTAGTCGTGGTGGCGGGCGAGCTGGTTGTTGCAGTACGCCACCAGCTCCTCGGCCTTCTCGGGGGCGCGGCGTGCGCGACGCAGCGCCTCGATCACCAGGTGGTAGCGGCTCATCTTGTTCAGCACCACCATGTCGAACGGGGTTGTGGTCGTGCCCTGTTCGGAGAAGCCGCGCACGTGGAAGCGTCCCGGATGGGTACGCCCGTGCACCAACTGGTGGATCGCGCGCGGGTAGCCGTGGAATCCGAACACCACGTCGACGTCGCGGGTGAACAGCTCGTTGAACTTTTCGTCCGACAGTCCGTGCGGGTGATCGTTCTGCGGCAGCAGCACCATCAGGTCCATCACGTTCACGACGCGCACACGCAGGTACGGCACCCACTCGCGCAGCAACTGCGCGGCGGCGAGGATCTCCTGCGTAGGGACGTCGCCCGCGCTGGCGAGCACGATGTCGGGTAGCTCGCCCTCGACGTTCTCGGTGCCCGCCCAATCCCAGATCGACGCTCCGGCGGCGGCCTGCTTGTTGGCCTCCTCCAGCGACAGGTACTGCAGGTGCGGCTGCTTGTCGACGACGATCAGGTTCACGTGATCGCGGCTGCGGAAGCAGTGATCCGAGATCGACAGCAGCGAGTTCGAGTCCGGCGGCAGCCACACGCGAACCACCTCGGGTGAGAGTGGCAGCACGAGGTCGATCAGCCCGGGACCCTGGTGCGAGAACCCGTTGTGGTCGTTTCGCCAGCACGTCGACGTCAGCAGGATGTTCAGCGACGCGACGGGTTCGCGCCACGGCAGCGTCGCCGCGTGCTGCAACCACTTGGTGTGCTGCACCACCATCGACGCGCTCACCATCGCGAACGCCTCATAGGTCGCGAACACACCGTGCCGACCGGTCAACGTGTAGCCCTCGAGCCAGCCCTGGCACAGGTGCTCGCTGAGCACCTCCATCACACGACCCGACGGCGAGAGGTTGTCGTCGTATTCGGTGACCGGAAGCTGCCACGCGCGGTCGGTGACCTCGAAGACCGCTCCGAGCCGGTTACTCGACGTCTCGTCCGGGCAGAAGAGCCGGAACGTGCCGCCGCCGTCGGCGTCGGAGTTCTGCGTGTAGATGTCGCGCATGAACTCACCGAGAACGCGGGTCGTTTCGAATGAGACGTCGCCCGGTTCGGGGATGTCGAGCGCGTACTGCTCGATCGGCGGCAGCCGCAGCGGCGAGAGCAACCGACCACCATTGGCATACGGCGTCGCACCCATCCGGAGATCGCCCGCAGGCGCAAGCGAGGCAATCGATTCGACGATGGCGCCGTTGTCGTCGAAGATCTCCTCCGGCTTGTACGACTTCAGCCACTCCTCGAGGATCGCGAGGTGTTCGGGGTTTTCCCGGACGCCCGAGAGCGGCACCTGATGCGCCCAGTGCGTGCCCTCGATCTTCTTGCCGTCGACCTCTTTCGGTCCGGTCCAACCCTTGGGTGTGCGCAATACGATTGCGGGCCAATGGGTGTCGGGCAACGTCGAATCGGCGCCGTCTGCGCGCGCCTCGGATTGGATCTCACCGACCCGACGACGGGCCTCCACGATCGCGGCGCGCAGGTCGGAGAACACCTGGGCGGGATCGTCGCCCTCGACGAATGTCGGAACCCAGCCCTGCCCGTGCAGATAGTCGGTCACCTCGGCGTCGGTACTGCGGCCGAGGACCGTCGGACCGGCGATCTTCGCCCCGTTGAGGTGAAGGATCGGCAGCACGGCGCCGTCGCGCGCGGCGTTGAGGAAGGCCGGAATCTTCCACGAACCCGAGAGTGGCCCGGTCTCGGCCTCACCGTCGCCGATGACACAGGCGACGGTCAGGTCGGGGTTGTCGTAGGCCGCGCCCGCCGCGTGTACCAGTGCATATCCGAGCTCGCCGCCCTCGTGGATACTTCCCGGGGTCTGCACGCTCACGTGACTGGGGATGCCGCCGGGCGTCGAGAACTGACGGCAGAGACGTTTGACGCCGTCGGCGTCGAGGGAGATCTTCGGGTAGACCTCGGTGTAGGTGCCTTCGAGGTACGTATTCGCGACAAGCGCGGGACCACCGTGTCCGGGACCGGTGATGTAGAGCCACGAACTGTCGGACTCCTTGATGATCCGGTTCAGCACCGTATAGATCGCCGAGAGTCCCGGGCTGGTCCCCCAGTGGCCGAGCAGACGAGGCTTGATGTGGTCGCGCGAAAGTGGTTCGCGCAGCAAGACATTGTCTTGCAGATAGATCTGGGCGACGGTGAGGTAATTCGCCGCCGCCCACCATCGCAGGTCGGCGTCGAGATCCGCCTGCTGATACGCGCGCTGTTGGGTGGAGACCTCGGTCATGCGGGTTCCCTTCGAACTCGTCGACTCTTGATGGTGCTCTTGTCCATTCCCCCTTCCATCAGTTCTACGCGGACACCAAGCCGCGTGCGCGGCTCTTCACCGTAAATTCGCCCAAGGTGTTACCCGGAAGGGGTGTTTGCCCGGAGATCTCACCCCGGCAGCCGATACACCTGCCGTGGGCGACCCGTACTGCCGTAGTGCAGCGACATGAGCAGCCTGCCACTGTCGACGAGCGCCGCGAGGTGGCGCCGCGCGGTCGCGGGCGAGACCCCGATTCGTGCCGAGACCTCGTCGGCGAACATCGACTCGCCCTCGGTGAACTGGTCGAGGATCGTGCGCTCGGTGTGCGAGCCGCTGTCGCCGGCGTGAGGGACGGGTCGAGTACCCGTGCGCATGGCCGACAGCGCGGCGTCGACGGCCGCCTGGTCGATGTGCTCAGCGGCGAGTGCACGCCGATAGTGGGCGTAGCCGGCAAGACGTCGTGCGAGTTCGGTGTCGTCGAACGGTTTGATGAGGTACGTCAGGGCACCGGCACGCAGCGCGCGACGCACAGCGGCTGCATCGGTCTCTGCACCGGCGATGAAACAGTCGCACTCCAACTCGGCAAGGAGGTCGATGCCGGAACCGTCGGGCAGATGAACGTCGAGCAAGACCAGGTCGGTGTCGGGGTGCGAAGCGAGGGCTTCGCGCGCCTGCGCGACCGACCCCGCCGTCGCGGTGACGCGGAAACCTCGTAGCGCGGTGACGATTGCCGCGTGGAGTCCGGCGACGCGAAAGTCGTCGTCGACGATCAGCACCCCGAGTTCACGCGTCGGCGTACTCATCGGACAACCGCTGTCGAATCGAACACGCCGGGTAGTCGTGCAACGATAACCGCACCACCCCAACGGTTTTCAACGTCGCTCCGACGCTCTCCACCAGGATCGACGACGACGATGTCGCCGCCGAGTCGCCTGGCGAGTTGCCGCGACAACGCCAGACCCATTCCCCGTCCTCCCGGCACCGACGGGGCGTCCTTTGTCGTGACACCGTCGGAGAAGATCGTTGCGGGATCGTCGAATCCGATTCCCGGCCCCGAATCGGTGACGGTGATCAGCAATTCGTCGCCCTCCGTAATCGCGTCCACGTCGACGTGTGGCCGTGAATCGTTGTCGCCATCGGACTCTCCGATGCGTTGCGCTGCTGCATCGATCGCGTTGTCGACGAGATTTCCGACGACGGTCGTGACCGTGATCGGATCGAGAAGCGTCCCGCGCACCCACGTCTGATCGCCGAGACCGAGTACGACGCCGCGTTCTCTGGCGTGCGAGGCCTTGGCGTCGAGGAATGCGGACAGATGCGGCTCGTCGATGTTCTCGATTCCTTCCAGACCGAAATGACCTGCGCTGCCCGTCAATTCGGATAGGTATGCGCGCGCCTCGTCGACGTGGCTGCGACGCAGGAGGCCGGCGAGCACGTGCAGCCGATTCGCCGTCTCGTGGCGCTGTGCGCGCAATGCCGTACTCATCGCGCCCATCGAATCGATCTCGCGGGTGAGCTCTTCGACGTCGGTGCGATCGATGATCGACGCGACGATACCGAGGTCGCGCTCGTCGACATCGACCCGGTGCGACGACACCAGCACGATGCGGTCGCCGACGGTCGCGGCGACCGGATCGGGGGTCGGGGTGCGCAGCACAGCCCGGATCCGGTCGCTGAGCTCGAGATCGTCGACGCTGGCACCGACCTCATCAGTGATGTCGAGCAGCTGACGTGCCTTGTCGTTGATGACGCGCATGACACCGGTCGCGTCGACAGCGAGCACGCCGTCGGCCATGGCGTGCAACACGGCGCCCTGATCGCGGACCAGTTCGGCCAGTTCGTCGGGTTCGAGACCCAAAGTGAGTCGACGCCATCGACGCGCGAGCAGGATTGATCCCACCGCGCCGACGGCGAGCGCCGCCAGAGCGATCAGCACCGTGGTCCCGATTGCCCGACGCGTCGCTGCCGCAAGGTCGGCCGTCGAGACACCCACGCTCACCAGTCCGACAACGCGACCGTCGTCGATGATGGGCACCTTCGCGCGCACGGACTCGCCGAGCGTGCCGCGATCGGTGGTGATATCGGCCTGCCCCGACAGCGCCTTGGTGGGATCGGTCGACACGTGCTTCCCGACCTCGCCCCGATCGGGGTGCGACAACCGGATGCCGTTGGCGTTCGCGATCACGACGAACAACGCTCCGGTGCGCTCACGCACCGCGGATGCCTGGGCTTGAATCGGACCGTTCGCCAGTTGGCTGACGTCGAGGTCGCTGCGGTCGCTTTCCGCGACCTCGCTGACCGTTTCACGATCGGCCGCCACCGACTGCGCGATCGCGAGCGCGCGTTGCGCGTACTCGTCGCGGCTACGGTCGTCGGTACCCGCGAGCACGACGCCGAAACCGACGCCGAGGCTCACCGCGATGACGGACAGTTGCAGCAGAAGAACCTGCGTCCGTAATCGCATGTGTAGAGCCTAGGCGTCGGCAGTAGTGCGGCGGTTGGAGTTCGAACTCTCAGAACGGGATCGCGCCGACCACGACGCCCACAGCAAGCATCGTCACCGATACCAGTGCTGCTCGCCACAGGACCTTCTTGTGATGGTCGGCCAGTGAGACCCCCGCGAGCGCGACCAGCAGCAGGATCGCGGGCACCAGCGGGCTCTGCATGTGAACGGTCTGGCCGGTGATCGAGGCGCGTGCCATCTCTGCGGGATCGATGCCGTACCGCGAGGCGGTCTCCGAGAGGACCGGAAGCACACCGTAATAGAACGCATCGTTGCTCATCAGGAATGTCAACGGCATCGAAACGATCCCGATGACGATTGCCATGTGCGGACCCATCGCGCTCGGAATCCCGTCGGCCATCCAATGTGCGATGGCGTCCACCATCCCGGTCCCACTGAACACTCCGGTCAACACCGCAGCGGCTAGCACCATCGCGACCACCGAGACGATGCTGGAACTGTGGCGGGTGATGGCCTCCTGTTGATCTTTGATGTGCGGGAAGTTCACGGCAAGCGCGATAGCCGCGAAGATCATGAACAGAACGGGGATCGCGACGATGTCGGCTCCGAGGATCGCCAGCAGGGCGACCGTCAGGGTCGCGTTGACCCAGACCAGCTTGGGCCGCAACGTCTTTCGATTCGGATCGAGAACCCCGGTGAACGCCGACTCCCCGTCGCCATCCGACGGCGTGGCGACATCGCCTGTGCTGGAGTCGGTTCCGCCCGAACCAGTCGAGAGAGCTGGTCGGTTGTTCGATGTCGTCCCGGACCCGCCGACTCCAGCGGCAACCAGTTCACCGCGCGGCACGAGCACTGCGTCGTCGACTTCCAGACGCCCGATCCGACGACGCTCCAGCACGCCGAGGTGATAGGCGAAAGCCAGGACGACCAGCAGCGCAGCCCCGAGCGCGGGGAGCATGGGCAGGAAGATGTCGTTGGTATCGATCTTCAGCGCACTCGCCGCACGAGCCGTGGGGCCTCCCCACGGAAGTATGTTCATCGTGCCGTTCGCGAGACCTGCGACGACGGTGAGGACGACGGGGCTGACGCGTAGTTTCAGATAAAGCGGTAGGAGCGCCGCGGTGGTGATGATGAACGTCGTCGAGCCGTCGCCGTCGAGTGAGACGACCATCGCGAGCACTGCGGTGCCGACGACCAGCCGCGCCGGATCGTGCCCGACCATCCGGACCACCAGCCGAACGATGGGGTCGAAGAGCCCAACGTCGATCATGATCCCGAAGAAGATGATCGCGAAGAACAGCATCGCCGCCGTAGGGGCGAGTTCTTTGATCCCGTCGGTGATCATGTCGCTGATGCTGAGGCCTGCGCCGGCGAACAGCCCGAACGCGACCGGGACCAGGATGAGCGCGACCACTGGTGTCGCGCGTTTGGTGATGATGAGGAACATGAACGTGGCGACCATGCCCAACCCGAGTGCTACCAACATTTCCGTGCTCTTTCTCGTGTCGTTCGCGAGCGGTGTGTTGCCCGTTACTGATCGAGTGTCGGGGTAGTCCAGATCACAGTGAAGCTTGTGCGCGTAAGGCACGTTTTGCGCGTTCTGCGCACGGGAAACGGGCTGCCGTTCAGTCCGGAAGCATCGGGGCGTCGTCGCCGTGGTGGCGCCCGAGGAGTACGCCGCGGGTGACGGCGTCGCGGCCGAATCGCGTTCTCAGATCGTCCATCGCGGTGTCGAGGTGCGCGCCACGACCGCTGAGTGGACTCGACGCCTCGACCGCGCGCACCCGGCGGTCGGCAGGGTCGGGTTGGTCGAACGGCAGGGTGAGCTGTATCGAGTCGCGCTCGTCGAGTCCGGTGAGCGACAAGCCGATCAACGTGCACCCCCGGTCGCGGATCACGGGCAGGGCGTCGTCGAGCAATCCGCGCGCCGACGACATGATCACGTCGGTGCGGTCGGTGGCGTCGGACAGTGTTCGCGACCGTGTAGCACGCGAGAAGTCGTCGAACCGGAGACGCAATACGACTGTGCGACAGACTCGTTCGGCATTTCGGAGGCGACGTCCGAGGCGTTCGACGATCGCGACGACGGTCGCCTCGAGGTCGGCTTCGCTCTTGGGTCGACGGCCGAGCGCCCGCTGCGAACCGATCGACGAGCGTCGACGCCCGGTCTCGACACAACGCGGATCGGTGGCCATCGACAGCGCGAAGAGGTGACGCGCAGAGCCCGGTCCGACGATGTGCTTGAGTGAGCGCTCGCCGAGCCGGGCGATCCCGCCGACCGTGGTGACGCCCGCGTCGTGGAGTTTGGCCTCGGTCACCGGCCCGACGCCCCAGAGCCTCCGAACCGGTAGCGGATGCAAGAACGCCAGCTCGGTTCCCGGCGCCACTTCGAGCAGCCCGTCCGGTTTGCCGACGGCGCTCGCGACCTTCGCGAGGAACTTGGTGCGCGCGAGACCCACGGTGATCGGCAGTCCCACCTCGTCGCTTACGCGTCTACGCAGACGCTCCGCGATCTCGACCGGTGTTCCCGACACTCGACGCAGGCCCGCGACGTCGAGGAACGCCTCGTCGACCGAGATGCCCTCGACGATGGGTGTGGTGTCGTGGAAGATCTCGAAGACCGCGCGGCTGGCCTCGACGTAGGCGTCGAAGCGTGGCGGCACCACGATTGCGCGCGGACAAAGCGCCCGCGCCTCGTGGCCCGGCATCGGCGACCGCACGCCGAACGCCTTGGCCTCGTAGCTGGCCGCGAGCACGACACCACCACCTACAAGCACCGGCCGCCCGCGCAGCGCCGGATTGTCGCGCTGCTCGACCGACGCGTAGAACGAGTCGAGATCGGCATGCAGTATCGACGCCTCGTGCCGCTCGCGTCGCTCGATCCGCATAGAACACATGTTCGCATGCGAGTCTGACATTCTCTACACCCGAGCTGCCCCGATCAACCCGTGCGGGACCTCCGCCGCCAGGCGTCCTTGTCGGTGGCGCGGTCGTCCTGAACTGCGGGAGGCCAAGTGGCAGCGCCCAATTCGCGCGAGGTATTGCGCGCGACGTCGCGCAACATCGAGGCGACCGACGACTCGAGCGGCCACTGCTCCGCGGTGGCGACGACACCGACCGCACCGATCGGACCGCCCATCCGGTCGGTCAAGACGGCTGCGAGTTCGCACTCACCCAAAACAGCCTCTTCGACGGACTCGGCGAGTCCTGTCGCGCGCACATCGGCGAGGGTTGCGCGCAGCGCCTTCGGATCGGTGAGGGTCGATCCGGTCATGTCGCGCAGGTCGGCGTCGAGGATGTCGTCGGTCAGCTTGGCGTCGAACGCCATGATCGCCTTGCCGAGCGCCGACGCATGCGCGGGTATGACGATTCCGACCTCGGGCATCTGCCGCGAACCGTCGAGTCTGGGTTGGTGATGGACCACCACGACGTCGTCGATCAACATCACCGCGGTGCGGACCGCGAGTCCGCTGCGTCGTGCGAGATCCTCAGCCCACGGCGCGATCCGCGCACGGAGTTCGAGACTGTCGAGGTACACGTTTCCGAAGGTGAGAACCGCAGGTCCGAGGCGGTAGCGCCCCGAATCGCGCTCCTGCACGACCATGCGGTGTGCGAGCAGCGTGCGGACGATGCCGTGCACGGTCGACGGCGGCAGCTCGAGCCTCTCCGCGATCTGTCCGAGACTCATCCGGTGGTCGCCCGCCAGCACCGTGAGCACGCGGAGCGCGCGGTCTACGGACTGAATCATCCAGACATTCTCGCAGCAATCGTCTCAGCGATCTCCCCGGGGAGAGATCTCGCCTGTTCCATCTTCGGAAAGTATTGCCCGTCACATCGCGCGGGGCGTAGTGTGACATTTCATTCGATAATGTCGAATGAATTGCTCGGCCTCACCGTGCGTACCCGCAGATGTGTCCCGTAGGAGTAGTGGCTCATGAAGAAGTTCATCAACGAGCCGGCCGATGTGCTGGCCGACGCACTGCGCGGGGTTGCGGCCGCTCATCCCCGACTGCGCGTCGACCACGAGAACAGGGTGATCTTCCGAGCGGAGGGACCACGTCGCGGAAAGGTCGGGTTGGTCTCCGGCGGAGGGAGCGGCCACGAGCCCCTGCACGGCGGATTCGTCGGCCAAGGGATGCTCGACGCCGCCGCCTGCGGCGAGGTCTTCACATCGCCCGTCCCCGACCAGATCCTGGCCGCCACCAGCGGCGTCGACGGTGGCGTTGGCGTGCTGCACATCGTGAAGAACTACAGCGGCGACGTGATGAACTTCGAGATGGCCGCAGAGCTCGCCGACGTCGAGGTGGTGTCTGTCATCGTCGACGACGACGTGGCCGTCACCGACAGCAGTTTCACGGTCGGTCGACGCGGTGTAGCCGGCACGGTCTTCGTCGAGAAGATCGCCGGGGCGGTCGCCGAGCGCGGCGCCGACCTCGCCGAAGTCGCCAGGCTGGCACGCAAGACAGATGACAACGCACGCACCATGGGCCTCGCTCTCACCTCCTGCACGGTCCCCGCGGTCGGCCACCCCACCTTCGACCTCCCCGAGAATCAGATCGAACTCGGCGCCGGCATCCACGGCGAACCGGGCCGCAAACGCGTCGAACTGCCTTCGGCGAATGAGATGGCGCAGATGCTGATCGATCCGGTTCTCGCCGACCTCGACTTCACCCTCGGCGAGAACGGGGTCGTCCTGCTGGTCAACGGCCTCGGCGGAACACCCCTGATCGAGCTCTATCTGATGTGCGCCGAATTCACACGACTACTCGACGCCGCTGGCATCACCGCAACGCGCACCCTCGTGGGCAACTACGTCACCAGCCTCGACATGGCGGGATGTTCGGTCTCGCTCCTGCGACTCGACGACGAACTCACCGATCTGTGGGACGCTCCGGTCGACACACCGAACCTGCACTGGGCTTGATCCAAAGGGCACGTCATGACCACCCTGACCACTGACACCATCGCCACCTGGCTCCGCCTGTTCACCAGCGACGTGGTGGCCGACGTCGACGGCCTGACCCAACTCGACGCCGCTATCGGCGACGCCGACCATGGATCGAACATGGAACGCGGCATGACCGCCGTCGTCGACGGACTCGCCGATAGTCCAGACCTGCCGGGACCGATGCTGAAGAAGGCAGGCATGACACTCGTCAGCAAGGTCGGCGGCGCCAGCGGGCCGCTGAACGGCACCCTGCTGCTCCGGATGGCGGGCGCCATCGGCGACAGCAGCGAGATCGACGGCACGACGCTCGCCGCGGCACTGCGCGCCGGCCTTGCCGGCGTGGTCGACCGCGGACACGCACAGCCCGGCGACAAGACCATGTTCGATGCGCTCAACCCCGCATGCGATGCCCTCGATGCGGCGCTCGCCGACGGCGCAGCACTGCCGAAGGCACTGCAGGTCGCCGCCGATGCTGCCGCCGCCGGACGCGATTCGACCGTCGACATGGTTGCCCGCAAGGGTCGCGCGTCGTATCTCGGTGAGCGCAGCGTCGGACATCAGGATCCGGGAGCGACGAGCGCGGCGATGCTCGTCGACGCGCTCGCCGAAGCCGTGAACGCGACCGGCACACCATGACGGGGCTGGTGGTCGTCTCTCACAGCAGGGCGCTTGCCGACGCCGCGGTGGCACTGGCATCGGAGATGCTCCACGGATCGACGACGCGCATCGCCGTCGCAGCGGGACTCGACGCCGAGACCTTCGGCACCGATGCCACCGCCATCGTCGACGCGATCGAGAAGGCGGACGACGCACAGGGCGTCGTGGTCCTGATGGATCTCGGAAGTGCTGTTCTGTCAACCGAACTCGCGCTTGAACTGATCGACCCGGAGGTCCGCGAGCGCACCGTGCTGTCGGCGGCTCCGTTGGTCGAGGGACTCATGGCCGCAGCCGTGACCGCCGCCTCCGGGGCTTCACCCTCCGACGTCGCCGCCGAGGCGGCGCAGGCGCTGACGCCGAAGCGGTCGGCGCTGGGCGTCGGCGAGGAGGATGTGCCGGCGAGTGGTGAGAATATGTCGCCCGGCGGTGAGTCCGCCGTCGTCGAGGTCGAGAACCCGCATGGCCTCCACGCCCGACCTGCCGCCCGATTGGTCACGGAGGCAAGACAATTCGACGCCGAGGTCACGCTGCGCAACCTCGATACCGGCGCCGGCCCGGCGTCGGCGAGCAGCATGTCGCAGGTCGTGGGCCTCGCCGTGCGGTGCGGCCAGCATCTCGAGATCGACGCGAGCGGCCCCGACGCACAGGCCGCCATCGAGCACCTGACTGCGTTGGCGCGCAATCGGTTTGGCGAGGAGGACGCGGCCGCTGGTCCCGACGCCCCCACCGCTGGTCGAGCTGGTCCCGACGCTGGTCGAGCCCCAACCGCTGGTCGAGCCCCCTCCCCGCCGGTCGAGAGTCAACTGCCGCTGGTCGAGCTGCCTCCCCGCTGGTCGAGCTTGTCGAGACCACCCCACCGCCGATCGAGCTTCCACCGCTGGTCGAGCCGCCCCACCGCTGGTCGAGCCGCCCCACCGCTGGTCGAGCTGCCTCCCCCGCTGGTCGAGCTTGTCGAGACCACCCCGCCCTGCCCGCGTCGCCCGGGATCGCGATCGGGCCGGTGTTCACGCCCGCGGTCGTCGACGTCGAGCCCCCCGACGAGCACTTCGACTCCGCCGACGCCCAGTCCGCCAGACTGCGCGACGCCATCGACGATGTACGCGCCGACATCGAGAGCCTGCGCGCCACAACGGCGCAGCACAGCCCCGCCGACGCCGCCATCTTCGACGCCCACCTGGTGATGCTCGACGATCCCGACCTGGTGGCCGCAGCCCTCGAGCGCATCGAGTCCGGCGTGCCCGCGTCGCGCGCGTGGGCGGAGGCAGTGGCGGCAGTCGAAGCCGAATGGCGCGCCGTCGACGACCCCTACCTGCGCGAACGTGCCGTCGACGTGCACGCGGTCGGACAGCAGGTACTCCGCAAGCTGGCAGGCATCCCGGACGCGACCATCGATGGCACCGGCATCCTCGTCGTCGACGATCTGCTGCCCGCACAGGCGGCCGTCCTCGACGCCGAGAAGGTCGCGGGCGTCATCCTCGCGGGCGGGAGCCCGACAAGTCACGCTGCAATCCTCGCCCGCGCGCGCGGGATCCCCGCGGTCGTCGCTGCAGGCTCCGACATCTTGGCCATCGAACCCGGTGTCACAGTCGCACTCGACGGATCGACCGGCGAGATCATCGTCGACCCTGACAGTCAGACCCTCGAACGCCTGCGCGGCGAGGCATCGCGTGCTGCGGAGCGCGGAGAACTCGCCCGCGCATCGGCGCACGAGTCGGCGAGCACCGCCGACGGCACGCGAATACTGGTGGCAGCCAACCTCGGTTCCGTCGAGGATGCGCGCGCCGCAGCCGAAAGCGGCGCGGACGGTTCGGGTTTGGTCCGTACCGAATTCCTCTACCTCGACCGTGCGCAGCCACCCTCCGTCGACGAGCAGATCGACACCTACCTCGCGATGGCCGATGCCCTTGGCGGCCAACGCATCACGCTACGCACGCTCGACGTCGGAGGCGACAAACCGCTCCCGTTCGTGCCGCAACCCGCGGAAGAGAACCCCTTCCTCGGCCTGCGTGGGCTCCGCCTCGCACTGGCGGAGAAGACCCTCTTCGACGACCAGCTCCGAGCCATCGTCACCGTTGCACACCAGACCCCGATCAGCATCATGTTCCCGATGGTGACCACCGTCGACGAATTACTCACCGCCCGAGAGCATCTCGACGCCGCGATCACTTCCGTCGGACGTGGCGAACCGGCGGGGCTCGAGGTGGGGATCATGATCGAGGTTCCCGCAGCAGCCCTCAAGACCGCCGCCTTCGCGCGGTACGTCGACTTCTTCAGCATCGGTACCAACGACCTCACGCAGTACACGCTGGCCGCAGAACGCGGCAACACTTCCGTTGCGGCGCTTGCTGATCCGCTCGATCCCGCAGTCGTCACACTGATCAACAGGGTCTGTCGCGGTGCGGGACCCGACCGCCTGGTCGCAGTCTGCGGAGAGCTGGCGGCCGACGAGACGGCAACCGATCTCCTTGTTGCGCTTGGGGTGCGGGAGCTGAGCGTCGCTCCCCGCGCTGTCCCGCCGGTCAAACAGGCGGTACGCGGCATCGAGGCCACCACCAATCCCAGGCTCGTCGAGCGGTGCCTCGAAGCTGACGCTGCTCACTCGGTGCGCGCCGCGCTCATCAAGTGAGCAGCGCGGCTCGATAGACTCGAACGCATGCAGGCCATCACACGAGCGAACACGGTCGACGGGGTTTACGAGGTCGAGAAGTGACAACACCAAGCGCCACAATCGGACTAGGCCTGGCAGCCGTTGGCCGTCCGGCGTACATCACGACCGGACGAGACGACGACCTCGGCGAGGAACGCAGCATCGAGGACATGCGTGCGCGCACGTACGCGGTGCTCGACGCCGCCTACGCCGACGGGGTGCGCTACCTCGACTGCGCGCGGTCGTACGGGCTGTCGGAGCAGTTCCTCGCGGACTGGTTGAGTGATCGACCCGACGTCGACGACGTGGTCGTCGCCTCGAAGTGGGGCTACCGCTACGTCGGCGAATGGGAACTCGACGCCGCGGTTCACGAGGTCAAGGACCACAGTCTCGGCGAGTTCGTCGACCAGTGGACCGCAAGCCGCTCGATACTCGGCGAAGCACTCTCCATCTACCAGATCCACTCGCTGACACCCGACAGCCCGGCACTGACCAACCCCGCACTCCTCGACGCGCTCGCCCGACTGCGCGACGACGGCTACCGCGTCGGCTTCTCGACGTCTGGTCTGTCGCAGGCCGACGTTGTGCGACAAGCGATCTCGATCGAAGTCGGCGGGGCACCGCTCTTCGGGGTCGTCCAGTCGACGTGGAATCTGCTGGAGACGTCGGTGGGCCCAGCGTTGGCGGAGGCCGCGGAGGCGGGGCTGTCGGTAGTCGTGAAAGAAGGCATGGCCAACGGACGGTTGGCGCCCGGCGTCGCCGACGACTCCGACGCCCGACGCGCCGTCGACCTCGCTGCAAACGAACTGGGCGTACCCACCGACCAGGTCGCGTTGGCGGCGGCGCTGGCTCAGCCGTGGGCGGCACATGTGCTGTCGGGCGCGGTGAGCGTCGAGCAGGTCGACAGTAACGTCGCCGCGAACACGGTGACCCTCGAACCCGCGGTTCTCGCGGAACTAGTCGCGCACCCCGAGACGCCTGCTGACTACTGGTCGAAGCGGTCGCAACGCGACTGGAGCTAGAGCTAGCTGCTACAGGGCGGGCAACCTACGCGCCAGCAGCACCACGTCGTCGATGTGGTGCCCACCGCCAGCGGGGATGCCGCGCGGGCGGGTCTCGTGGGTGACGATCTCCCAGCCAGCTTCTTTGGATTCACCGTCCGTGGTCCGGCTCTCGAGCAAGGTCGCGATGTCGTCGGGTTGCACGTAGTCGGCGGGGTCGAATCCGTGCGCGCGCACGCCTTCTGGCGCGTGTGCGACCACCAGCAGTGAGCCGCCCGGCCCGACAGCATCGACGAGTTTCTCTGCCACCGAACGGTTTTCGGTGAGGATCGGGAAGTAGTGCGCCGCGACGAGAGCGAAGTCACCACCCGGTACGTCGTCGACGACGAGATCTGTTTGCAGCCAAGTGATCTCGGGTCCGGGGAAGCTCTCCCGTGCGCGGTCGACGGCGACCTGCGAGATGTCGATCGCCGTGACCTGCCAGCCGCGCTCGGCGAGCCAGCGGGCATCGGCACCTTCACCACTTCCGACGTCGAGCGCGGTGCCCGGCGCGAGGTCGGAGGCCTCAGCGATCAGGGAGGGATTCACGTTGGACGTCCATAGGCGCTCGATGTCGGCGTACCTCGCGTCCCACTCCGCCGCCGTGTGCGGGTTCTGGTCGTGGCTCATCGGTCCAGCCTGACACCGCCGCCGCGCGGCGTCGAGCAGCATTGCGTTGGAGGCAAGAAGTGGTCTCGACAAGCTCGACCAGCGGTTAGGGGCCCGACCAGCGGGCGAGGTGGTCTCGACAAGCTCGACCAGCGGGCGGGGGTCTCGACAAGCTCGACCAGCGGTGGGTGCGCTCGACCAGCGGGCAGGGTGCGCTCGACCAGCGGTGGGTGCGCTCGACCAGCGGTGGGTGCGCTCGACCGGCGGAAGTTGGTCATCGACGCGGCGGCTGTGGAGGGGCAGACTGGGAGACATGGCATTTCCCATTCGCATCGGAGTCCAGATCCAGCCGCAGCACGCCCCCGACTACTCGCTGATACGCGACGCGGTCTTGCGGGCAGAAGACCTCGGCGTCGACATCATCTTCAACTGGGACCACTTCTATCCGCTCTACGGCGACCCCGACGGCGCGCATTTCGAGTGCTGGACCATGCTCGGCGCGTGGGCTGAGCAGACCGAACGCGTCGAGATCGGTGCGCTCGTCACGTGCAACTCGTATCGCAACCCCGACCTGCTGGCCGATATGGCACGCACCGTCGACCACATCTCCGGCGGCCGACTCATCCTCGGCATCGGCGCGGGCTGGTTCGAGAAGGACTACGACGCGTACGGCTACGACTTCGGCACCAAAGGCAGCCGCATCGGCGAGCTGGGCGAGGCACTGCCGCGGATCGCCTCACGGTTCGAGAAGCTCAATCCCCAACCCACCCGGCACATTCCGGTCCTCATCGGTGGCAGCGGCGAGAAGAAGACCCTCCCGCTCGTCGCGAAGTACGCCGACGCCTGGCACGGCTTCAACGACGTCGAGACCTACCGGCACAAGACCAAGGTGCTGTCGGGCTATTGCGAGGAGATCGGCCGCGACCCCGAAACCATCGAGCGGTCGGCAGGCATCCCGTTCACCGGCGACGTCGAGGAACTGGTGCGCACCGCCGACGCCATCAGCGCCGAAGGCGTCTCGCTGATCACCGTCGGCACCACCGGCCCCGAGTACGACCTGACGGCCGTCGAAGCGCTGTGCCGCTGGCGCGGGTGAACTGAGTCGATATGTCGAGCCTGGCCGTCGTCGCGATCATCGCGGGTGTCATCTCGCTTGGCTGTTGGGTCGCGTCGCTGATCACCGGCGACACGTCGTGGGTCGACCGCATCTGGTCGATCGCGCCTGTCATCTACCTCTGGGTGTTCGCGGCGTACAGCCACTTCGACGCCCGCACGACGGTGATGGCTGTGCTCGTGACGGCGTAGGGTATCCGTCTGACGTTCAACTTCGCCCGACACGGCGGGTATACCGGCACCGAGGACTACCGCTGGGCAGTGCTGCGCTCCCGAATGAGCAAGTGGCAGTTCTGGTTGTTCAACCTGTTCTTCATCGTGATCTACCAGAACCTGCTGCTGGTGCTGATCACGCTGCCCGGCTACACCGCGCAGCGTCATCCGGGCGGGTTCGTTGTGCTCGACGTCGTGCTCGCGGTGGCCTTCCTGGCGTTCCTCGCCGGGGAGGCCACCGCCGACCAGCAGCAGTGGGAGTTCCACGCACGCAAGGCCTCCGGCCAGACGTCGACGCGGTTCTGCACCACCGGGCTGTTCCACTACTCCCGGCACCCGAACTACTTCTTCGAGCAGGCCCAGTGGTGGGTGATCTACCTGTTCGGAGCCGTGGCCGCGGGGTCGATCCTGCAGCCGACGATCGTCGGCGCGGTGCTGCTGACCCTGCTGTTCGTCGGCTCGACCAAGTTCACCGAGTCACTGACACTGTCGAAGTACCCCGAATACGCCGACTACCAACACACAACGTCGGCGCAGATCCCGTTGCCGCCCAAGCGACGTCGGACGGCGGCTGCCTGAGCGGCGATCCTCTGCGCCGCAACCCTGTTCACGCGACGTTCGCCCAGCGATCGGGACAACCGGCGCGAGACGGGCGTGGCTGGGTTCAGCTCGAGGCCGTCGACCGCCTAGATTTGATGACATGCTCAGACCGCTCACTGTCGGAAAGAACATCCCGGACCCTCGCGTTCTCCTGCGCGTGGTGATTGTCGGAGCACTCCTCATGCTTGCGCTGGTGGGTACTTCTCTGGCCGCGGACACCGCCCGGGCCGAGCCGCCGATGCGGCTACCCGACCAGGTGACCGATCCCGCCGACGTGCTCTCGTCGTCGGATCGCACGCGGGTGCAGCACGCGGTCGAGGGGCTCTACCGCGACCACGGCGTGCAGTTGTGGGTCGTCTACGTCAAGACATTCAACGGGCTGGGTAGTGAGCAGTGGGGCTCGCAGACCGTGCAGATGAGCGACCTCGGCGAGCACGACGTGCTCCTCGCCGTCGCCACCGACGACCGCGCGTACCGCTTCGACGCGCCCGATTCGGTCGACGGCCTCGACCGGTCGAAGCTCGATTCGATCGCCCAGGACAACATCGTGCCCGCGCTCAAGAAGTCGGACTGGCCGGGCGCGGCCGTCGGCGCGGCGAACGGTCTCGGCTCGGCACTCACGCCGTCGCACACCGCCGCAATCGTCACCGGAGCGGTCGGTGGTGTCGCGGTCGTCGGCGGCGGCGGCGCCTACCTCTACTCACGGCGGCGTCGAAAGCAGAAGCTCGAGTCGCAACTCGACTCCGTTCGCGAACAGGAACTCACCGGCGACCAACTACTGTCACAGCCGATCGAGGTCCTCGAACCCTGGTCGCGCGAGGTCTTGACCGACACCGACAACGCAATCCGCACCAGCGAGGAGGAGCTGCGGCTGGCCGTCGACGAGTTCGGTCCGGCCCAGACCGCACCGTTTACACAGGCACTCGACGCCGCGAAACGTGGTCTTGCGACATCGTTCTCGCTGCGACAACGACTCGACGACGACATCCCGGAGACATCCGACGAACGACGCTCGATGCTGGTGCAGATCATCACAACCTGCACCGACGTCGACGCCGCACTCGACGAGCAGGTCTCGGCCTTCGACGAGATGCGCAATCTGTTGATCAACGCCGACAGCCGATTCGCGCAGATCACGCAGCAACTCGTCGCGCTGCGGGCACGCCTCGAGGGTGCCTCCGGCCAACTCGCGACGCTGACGCAGAAGTACGGCGCGCCGACGCTGCGCTCGATCGAGCACAACGTCGACCTCGCCGCCCAGGAGGTCGGGTTTGCCGAGAGCAGCGCGGACCAAGGTCGCGCGGCGATCGCGCGACCCGTCGGCGAGCAGGGCGCCGCCGTTGCCGCGATCCGCTCGGCGGAGGGCGCCATTTCCCAGGCCGACAAGCTCCTCGACGCGATCGACAACGCCGACACCAACATCGCCGCCGCGCACACGCAGCTGCCCGCGCTGATCGCCGAGGTCGAGGGCGAGTTGCAGGAGGCCGCCGGACTGTCGTCGGATGGCGGGCCGGAGCTGGCGACGGCGGTGGCGTCGGCCACCACGGCGCTCGACCGCGCCAAAGCCGGCACGGACCAGGACCTACTGGGAGTGTTCACCGCATTGGTCGACGCCGACGCCGACCTCGACCATGCACTCGATTCCGCCCGCGGCGCGCTGGCAAAGCGCAAGCAACGAACCGAGGTACTCACCGCTGCACTGACCAGCGCGCAGGCCAAGGTCACCGCGGCGTCGGACTTCATCTCAACTCGACGCGGCGCCATCGGCTCGACCGCACGCACCCGACTCGCCGAAGCGCAGCGCCTACTGCAGTCGGCCACTACGACCGCGGAGAGCGACCCGACCGCGTCGACCGATGCCGCGCGTCGAGCCGGATCTCTCGCCGACCAGGCACTGATGGCCGCACAGGGCGACGTGGTGAGCTGGCAGCAGAGTCAGCAGCCGCGCTCGAGCACCGGATCGGCGGCCACCGGTGCGGTACTCGGCGGCATCCTGGTCGACAGCTTCCTGCGCGGGACGATGCGCGGCGGTGGCTACGGCGGAGGGTTCGGGGGCGGCTTCGGCGGCGGTGGCTACACCAGCGGCGGCGGGCGCAGCCCCGGCTCGTTCGGCGGGTCGTCGAGCTCGGGCCGCATCGGCGTCGGGGGCCGGTTCTAGGGCCCTGGTCCGGTCGGGCGCGCGGTCGGGCGTGCGGTAGGCGGCCGCTGCGCGCCGCAGCCCGCAGAAAGTTGCGCGTCTTGGGCGGC
>NZ_BAFC01000015.1 GCF_000248055.1 Gordonia sputi NBRC 100414
GGGGCATGGTGTACGACGGTGGGGCGGCCTGGACCGGCGCGCATGATCGATGGTTGCGGACAGTCGCAGCGCCGGCGGTGTGAAGAACGCACCACGGGACTCCCCCGACCGAGCCGCTAGGCGAACTCCCTTATGCGGGTGGCACAGAATGCCAGGACCCTTGTCATTCCACGTCAATTCATGCGCCTTTTCACCTCGTACTGTCCTACCAAACACAAGCAACGGAGGTACGGACATGGTCGAATACACAAACACATTCAAAGTTGCTGCGGTGCAGGCACAGCCTGTGTGGTTCGACGCGGCCAAGACGGTCGACAAGACCGTGTCCATCATCGCGGAGGCGGCCCGGAACGGGTGCGAGCTCGTCGCGTTTCCGGAGGTATTTATCCCGGGGTACCCGTACCACATCTGGGTGGACAGCCCGCTCGCCGGAATGGCGAAGTTCGCTGTGCGCTACCACGAGAATTCTCTGACGATGGACAGCCCGCACGTACAGCGGTTGTTCGATGCCGCCCGCGACCACAACATCGCCGTAGTGGTGGGAATCAGTGAGCGGGATGGCGGCAGCTTGTACATGACCCAGCTCGTCATCGACGCCGATGGGCAGTTGGTCGCCCGGCGCCGCAAGCTCAAGCCCACCCACGTCGAGCGTTCGGTATACGGAGAAGGAAACGGCTCGGATATCTCCGTATACGACATGCCCTTCGCACGGCTCGGCGCGCTCAACTGCTGGGAGCATTTCCAGACGCTCACCAAGTACGCGATGTACTCGATGCACGAGCAGGTGCACGTCGCGGGCTGGCCTGGCATGTCGCTGTACCAGCCGGAGGTCCCCGCCTTCGGTGTCGATGCCCAGCTCACGGCCACGCGTATGTACGCACTCGAGGGACAAACCTTCGTGGTTTGCACCACCCAGGTGGTCACACCGGAGGCTCACGAGTTCTTCTGCGACAACGACGAACAGCGAAAGCTGATCGGCCGAGGTGGAGGTTTCGCGCGGATCATCGGGCCGGACGGCCGCGATCTCGCAACTCCTCTCGCCGAAGATGAGGAGGGGATCCTCTACGCCGACATCGATCTGTCTGCGATCACCTTGGCGAAGCAGGCCGCCGACCCCGTGGGCCACTACTCACGGCCGGATGTGCTGTCGCTGAACTTCAACCAGCGCCGTACCACGCCCGTCAACACCGCAATTTCCACCATCCATGCCACGCACACCCTCGTGCCGCAGTCCGGGGCACTCGACGGCGTCCGTGAGCTCAACGGAGCGGACGAACAACGCGCATTGCCCTCCACACATTCCGACGAGACGGACCGGGCGACAGCCTCCATCTGACTCGGGCGCACCCGTGGCACCTCCGAGGCGCCACGGGTGCGTTAGGTGTACTGACCGGACACGTTGATCGAGGATTGGCCGGTGACGCGAGATACTCGCTGAATGGGCGAGCCGCAGGTTGAAGAGGTCAGCGCAGACTTCGCGCGCCGATGGTGGAAGTCCCTGATGGCGAACGCGGTGGCGCTTGTGGAGGATGCCCACGCCCTGGCGGACCGGGGCAGTGCTGGCCGGGCTCAGGCGCTCCTGGTGCTCGCGATGGAGGAAGTGGCGAAGGCACGCTGGCTGTACGAGGCCGCCGAGTGGGAGTGGAGTGCACCTTTGGGCCTCTACGGAGTGCAACCTCGCGAACCTGGCCTGGTTCGGGTTCCGGACGGCCTACGCACCACCCGCGCACCACATGCAGAAAAGCTGCAGGTGGCGGAGCAGTTTGCGTCAGGTCTGGGTGGCTTCTGGGACCCCGACCGCCGGATCGAGTACTACCAGTTGTCGGACTTGGAGACGTTCCATGGGTTGGCGCGGCAGCGGAACCTCGACAAGCAGGCTGGCTTCTACGTCGACCGTGCAGCCGACCAGATCGCCTCGCTGCTGGACATACCCGCCGGGGGGATCGTGGAGCAGATTCGTCGAGCGGCCAAAGTAGTTCAGATGCATCTGATCCAGGACCACACCCGCCAACAAGACGCCTCCGTTCCCAGCCGGATCGACTCGGCGGAGGATCTCCACTGGACGATCCTTCCCTACTCGGACCCCGAGTTCTTCACCGAGGAGCCGCCTGGCGTGGGCGTCGAAGCCGCCGAAGAGTAGCCAGCCGCTCTGAGTTTGGTGAGTGGCGGATGGTTATCGCACGCGGTGTGCGGCCGCACTTCGTTGTAGTGCCCCAGCCACGGCTCGAGCGCGTCGCGGCGTTCTTGCTCGCTGGTGTAGCAGCGGGCGTAGGCCCACCCGTGGCCATCGTCCGGTGGAAGCGCTCCACCTTCCCATTGGTCTGCGGGCGGTACGGGCGGGTCCGTTTCGGCGTGATCGACAGGGCCTCGCAGGTGTCGCGCCACAGGTGCGACCGGTACGCCCCACCGTTGTCCGACAGCACCCGCTCGATGGTGACGCCATGGCCGGCGAACCACTGCACCGCCCGGCGAAGGACGGCGACGGCGGTGACGGCGGTGACGGCCGTCTCGTCGTCGTGGACCTCGGTGTACGCGACGCGGGAGTGGTCGTCAATGACGGTGTGCACGAACGCGTACCCAAGCTTGGGGCCGCCGGGTCTGCCTCGTGTTTGGTTGACACGGGTTTTCAGGCGGCGGCAGCCGCCTGGGTTGATTGAACCATTTCGAACTCGATGGGTGTGAGCCTGCCGAGACGGGCTTGACGGCGGCGACGGTGGTAGGTCCGCTCGATCCAGGTCACGATCGCCAACCGGAGCTGCTCGAAGCTTGTCCAGCGGCGCCGGTTGAGGACGTTCTTCTGCAGCAACGCGAAGAAGCTCTCCATCGCCGCGTTGTCGCCGGCGGCGCCGACCCGGCCCATCGACCCCACGAGTCCGTTGACGCGGATCGTCTCCACATAGCGGCGGGAACGAAATTGCGATCCTCGATCCGAGTGGACCCGACAACCGGCCACGTTCGAGCGTCCGCCACGGCGGGCGACGGCCATCTGCAACGCGTCGACGGCGAGCTGCGAGGTCATGCGACGGTCGATCGAGTACCCGACGATCCGGTTCGAGAACACGTCCTTGACCGCGCACAAGTACAGCTTCGAGTCCCCGGTCCAGTGCTCCGAAATGTCCGTCAGCCACAGGTGATTGGGCCTGTCAGCAGTGAATTCACGACGCACGAGGTCGTCATGGACCGGCGGACCGGGCCGCTTCCCAGCCCCGCGCCGGATCGAGTGGCAGCAGCGGACACGGACCAGCCGGCATGCCTTCAACACCTGGTGGTCCGACACCTCCAAGCCCTTGTCACGAAGCTCCTCGGCGAGGAACCGGTAGCCGAACTCCGGATCATCGGCATGCGCGTCGAGCACGGCGTTCGCGGCCTGCGCGTCGGACCGTTCCCGCTCGCTGACGGGGTCGGCGAGCCACTGGTAATAGGCCTGACGGGAGAACCCCAGCACCCGGCACGAGAGCTTCACCGGCACCCCGTCGCCGGCCAGGTCCGTGACGACGGGGAAGGTCATTTTGGGGACTGGCCCAGTTTCAGGTTCGCCTGCGACAAATAGGCGGCGGCCCGGCGCAGGACCTCGTTCTCCATCTCCAGCTCGCGATTGCGGCGCTTGAGGGCCTTCAGCTCCTCGTTCTCGGCCTTCGTGACACCGGGCCTGGTCCCGGCCTCGACGTCGTCGCGGGCGAGCCAGTTGCGCAGGCAGGACTCGGCGATCCCGAAGTCCTTCGCGACCTGTTTGATGCTCATGTCACCCCGGCGGGCAACAGCCACGACATCGTCGCGGAACTCCTTCGGATACGCAGCGGGCATGATGACATCCTTCCAGCAACCCCTCCCGGGGCCACAGATCAGATGTCAACCAAACTCACGGCAGACCCGATGAGCAGCTACTGGTTGAACTTCATCAAGACCGGAAAACCCAACGGCCCGGGGCTTCCGACATGGGACACCATCGGCCAGGCACCTGACAGCGTCATGCGGCTCAACACCCGCGAGCATGGGAGCACCGAGGAAGTACCCGGATGAGCTTCGGGACCGAGCGGTCCGGCTCGCGGTGGAAGCCCGCCGCGACCCGAACACGAGAGCTGGCGCGTTGCGTCGGATCGGTGAGCAGCTGGGGATCAATCCGGAAACGCTGCGGTAGGTGCAGCAGGCCGAGATCGACGCCTGCGACCGGCAGGGTGGTGTTACCACTGACGACGCGCAGCGGATTGCGGAGTTGGAGCGTGAGGTCCGCGAGCTGCGGCGTGCGAACCAGATTCTGAGGTCGGCGTCGGCTGTCTTCGCGGCGGAGCTCGACCGCCCGTCCAGTCGATGACCCAGTTCATCGATCAGCACAAGCACGAGTTCGGAGTCGAGCCGATCTGCAGGACGTTGCAGCTCGCCCCGTCGAGCTACTACGCCGCGAAGTCGAGGCCGCCGTCAAAGGCAGACGCCCGCATCGCCGAGGTCGGGGGCCTGGATGGCGAAGCAGCTCGGCTGACCGAAGACAGTCCCGTGGAGCCGTTCACAGTGCGGTGTGACGGCTCCACGGGACACTGCCGCGGCCCGGTCTCCGGGCCCGCGAACAAGGATCGGGGCAGTCAGGCGCTAGAGGAGGATCGCACCCAACTGCACGTCGAGCACGTGTTGCCGCTGCGCCGGCGATGACACCTGCCCGCACGTCCACGCCATTCCCCCCGCAAGGACGAACAGCTCCTCACCGTCGAGGTCAGACCGGGCCACACCCGCCTTCTGGGCCCGATCAAGCAGGCACCCGCCCGCTGCCCGCATCTCGACGCACGCAGCGTGCAGCGCTGACTCAGGACTTTCGATGGCGGCGGCCATCGCCGAGACGACACCCTGGTAGCTGTCGGCGCACCGAACGAATTCCGTCAACCAGGTCAGAAGAGCATCCCGAGGGTCATCCGCGGCCTGAAGGGCGTCCCCGCGTGCGGCGAGCTCGGCAAAGCCGGTCCGGAGGAGCGCCTCGAGCAAGGCATCACGGGTGGGGAAGTGCCGAAGCAGGGTGGCCAGCCCGACATCCGCGCGGCGCGCGATGGTGCGCAACGACGCCTCCGCGCCCTCCTCAGCGAAGACGACGGCAGCGGCATCGAGCACCAGGTCGTAGTTCTTGCGGGCGTCGGCTCGCATGATCACCTCGTTTGACATCTGGATCAGTGGTCCATATATTCGGATCACTGATTCAGTTAGTATAGACGTTCAGAGGAGCACAGTTGTCCGAGATGATGCACGCAGTTCAGGTTCATGCCCCAGGTGGCCCCGAGGCCCTGCAGTACGAGCGGGTGGCTCGCCCTGAGCTCGGTGCCGGCGAGGTCCTCGTCCAGGTGCACGCGATCGGGCTGAACCCGCCGGACTGGTACGTCCGCGAAGGGATGACGGTGCTGCCGCCCGAGATGCGTCCGGTCCTGAAATTCCCGCTGATCCTCGGTTCGGACATCTCCGGCGTGGTGGAAGCCGTCGCCGACGACGTCGACCAGTTCGTTCCCGGTGACGAGGTCTTCGGGATGGTCCGGTTCCCGGACGAGATGGCAGACGCGTACGCGGAATTCGTCGCCGCGCCCGCTACCGACCTTGCACGCAAGCCCGCCGGCATCGACCACGTTCACGCGGCGGCATCCGCGATGGCGGGTCTGACGGCGTGGCAGTTCCTCATCGAGCGCGGACACGACGTGGTACCCCCGTTCCAGCCGGAGCTTCACCACCCGGTGCCGCTGCACGCCGGCACGCGCGTCCTGGTCAACGGTGCCGCCGGCGGGGTGGGTCACATCGCACTCCAGCTCGCGAAGTGGAAGGGCGCCGACGTCACCGCTGTCGCCTCTGGGAGCCACGGCGACTTCCTCCGCGAGTTGGGCGCTGACGAAGTGGTCGACTACACGGTGGCTTCTCCCGAGGGAGAGTACGACCTCGTGCTCGACAGTGTCGGCGGTCCAAGCACAGGCCGGTTCCTGCCCCTCACCAAGCGCGGCGGAGCGCTGTTCCCGGTGTTCTTCGGTCCCATCGACCCCGAGCAGGCAGCGGAGCGCGACGTCTACTTCTCCAGCACCCAGGTGCGCGCGAACGGCGCCCAGCTCGGTGAGCTCGCCGAACTGATCGATCAGGGCATCGTGAAGATTGCCATCGACAGCACCTTCCGACTTGAGGACGCCGTGGCCGCTCACGAGCGCGCCGCCCAGGGACACATCCGCGGCAAGATCGTGCTGACCGTCGCATGACCGTCACTTCGTTCGACGCTCAGCAGGTCCTCGCGCAGTACGCAACCGCGCTCGACACCCGCGACTTCGACCTGCTCTCCAACATCCACACGGAGGACGCGTCGTGGTCCTTCGCCCTTGGCGGGCAGGTCATCGTCGGCCCGTTGCGCGGCCGCGACACGATTGTGGAGTTCGCTGCCACCCCCACGGAGGGCGCGCCTGCTCGACAGCGGCACGTGCTCAACAATCTCCTCAGCTCGGACAGCACCGACACCGCCGTCCAGGTCAGTTCGTACCTGACGCTGATCGCCGCGATTGGCGCTGCGCCCACGGTCGTTGCGACGGCAACTGCCCGGTTCAGCCTGGCGCTGCAGGAGGACGTGTGGCGGATCGCCGAACTCCGCATCGAGTTCGACAACCCGCCTTTTCCGCACTGGTAGGCCCCGCTGGCTCCTGCAGCCTCGGCGGCGTAGCTTGTGCTGTGCCCCGTTGACGGCCTCAAAGTCCGCGCGGACAACGGCCCCCACCGATGAGGGGGGCGTTGCCGTATGGCCACCCTCCCCAGGCTGCGTACGGCGTCGGCCGGAGCGCACCGCGGGCCACCGCCTAGCTGGCGACTCACCGGTCCACCGAGGCGGTACACGGACGCTCACCGGCGCACCGAGCATCGCAGGATCACCTTGCGGACGCCGAGATGTCGTCGTGAACGCAATGAGTTGGCAGGTAAGCGTGGCCAAGAAGGCGAACCCGGTGATGATGAGACGCCGCCGTTGCGACGCTCGTTTTGAAGCCTCTAGCAGGGCCGCTCAGTCGGCAGAACCGCGAGCGGTGTCGGTGTGGTACCCGCTTGGACGTACGGAGCCGGGACGCAGTGGGAAGTGATGGCGGGCATGAGGACCGGCCTTCCGTGAGGCTGTGGACGCCTCCTTGCTGTCGAGCCGTCTCGCTGCGCCAGAACCCCGCAGGCCGCGAAGACCATCGTGACGACAATCGCAAACGCGACCCGATTGGACCACAGTAAGGGCAGCGCCCCCGATTCCCACGCGGGTCCTCATCCGAACATTCGGTGAGCGCAGCCTGGAGCAAGTACACTCCGCTCCACGGTCCGAGAGACTCTTCATCACGCGTCCGCGTGGGTCCTCGCTGACTCGATGAGCGTCCTGATGGCGGCGTGCAGCGAGATCCGGTCACCGACCGATATGAGCCTCACGCCGCACGCAATGTCCCGTATGCCGGTCGTTCACCGGTGCACGTGCGGACGTCTCGGACTGACGGACAGATCTGTGAGTAGCTTCGCTCGGTGTCGTCTTTTTCGCGAGGTTCGTAGTTGTGATCGCGTCCGTAAGCCCACGCCGACCTGACGGCCGGAATGGATCCACTTGGCGCTCGTAAGCCCGCTGGCCGCAAGCCCCTAGGTGTACTGGCCGGGGACGTTGGTTGATATAATATGTGCACTTACTACTTAGGAGGATGCATGTGGTCAGCAACACATGAGGGGCGCACCACGGCCAGCCCGGACCAGGTCTACGCGCTGCTGTCGGACGTCTCGACGTGGCCGGCATGGAACGAGGGGGTGGCGAGTATCGAGATCGACGGCCCCTTTGAGGCAGGGACGACGGCGCGCATGAACTTCCCCGACGGGAGTCAACTGCCGTTTAGCATCACATGGGCCAAACCTTGCCTCGGGTACGAGGACCTGACCGAGGTTCCGGATGCGGGAGTGTCGGTGCGCGTGCGACACGAGGTGCGGGCGGAGGGCGACGGTACGCACATCACGTACCGGTGCGTGGTGGACGGCGCCAGCGACGCCATGTGCGAGGAAGTGGGCCGGCAGGTGTCGAGCGACTTCGATGAGGTGATCGCCGCCCTGGGTGCGGCCGCTGCCCGATGAGCGCGTCGTTGCTGCCAGAGTCCAGTCCCGGGCTGTTGCTGTGGCGTGTCACGCTGCAGTGGCAGCGACGCATCACGGCGGTGCTCAAACCTCTGGGCCTGACGCATGTGCAGTTCGTGCTGCTCACGTCGGTGTGGTGGTTGACCAGCGAAGGCGGAGAGCAACCCAGCCAGCGCCGCGTCGCCGAGTTCGCCGGAACAGACGTGATGATGACCTCCCAGGTCCTGCGCACTCTGGAAGAGAAGCACCTCGTCGAGCGTCACACAGACCCGAACGATGGCCGCAGCAAAATTCTCACCGTTACGAGCGCCGGCAGTGACCTGGCCAAGAGGGCAGTACAAGAAGTGGAAGCCACTGACGCGGCCTTCTTCTCACCCACCGACACGGCCGCGGTGCTGGCGCTGCTGCATCAACTTGATCGGCCGTGACGAGCGCGGCAGCAAGAGCGGGGACGACTCACGCCGTCCCCGCTCAAACCCTCTCGGAAGGTCCCCATGTCACACCCCAACGCCGCTCTCACGCCACGCCACCGCTTGATCGTCGGCCAGCTCGTGGTCGACCAGGGCTGGCCGATCAGCGAGGTCGCCGCAAGGTTCCAGGCCTCCTGGCCCACCGTGAAGCGCTGGGCCGACCGCTACCGCGCCGGCCAGTCCATGCAGGACCGCAGTTCGCGGCCGCACCGGTCGCCGAACAAGACCAGCCACGCGACTGCGAAACGTTGCATCCAGCTCCGGATGCGCCTGCGCGAGGGGCCAGTCCAACTCGCGTGCCGGCTCGGGATCGCTCCGTCGACGGTCCACCGAATCCTGGCCGACGCTCGGCTGAACTGGCTCTCCCACGTCGACCGCGCCACCGGCGAACCAGTCCGGCGCTATGAACACGACCATCCTGGGGCGATGCTGCACGTCGATGTGAAGAAGCTTGGGAACATCCCCGACGGCGGCGGCTGGCGCTACGTCGGACGCCGGCAAGGCGAGAAGAACCGTGCCGCCACACCCGGCAAGCCCCGCAACAAGTACCGGGACCCATTGATGGGCAAGGCCTACGTCCACACCGCCATCGACGACCACTCCCGCGTCGCCTACGCCGAGATCCACGATGACGAAACCGCCCTCACCGCCGCCGCAGTGCTGGTCAGGGCCGTCGAGTGGTTCAACGCCCACGGCGTCACCGTAGAGCGGGTCCTGTCCGACAACGGAGGCGCCTACCGCTCACACCTGTGGGGAGACACCTGTGCCGAGCTCGGGATCAGGCACAAGCGCACCAGGCCGTATCGGCCGCAGACCAACGGCAAGATCGAGAGATTCCACCGCACCCTGGCCGATGGCTGGGCCTACGCCCGCTGCTACACCTCCGAGGCCGAGCGGCGCGGGGAACTGGAAGGTTGGCTGCACTACTACAACCAGCACCGTCCTCACACGGCCTGCGGCACCCAGCCGCCGTTCTCACGATTGATCAACGTCCCCGGGCAGTACACCCAGCCGGAGTGGGTGCGC
>NZ_BAFC01000014.1 GCF_000248055.1 Gordonia sputi NBRC 100414
TGGGTGTGCGGATTTCGGCAATACGCGATGAAGAACAGTCCTGCATCGAGGTGGCCGAAGCCATCAGAACCGTCAGTGAAGTTGTAGCCGCGCCGCAGTATCTGAACTCCGTTGAGGTTGTCCGGGTGGGCCAACCGGAGATGGGCCGTTCTGGCAATGACGGGAACACTTCCGTTGGTGATATGGAAGTCGGGCGCATCGAATTCGCCGGTTTGGCCGAGGGGCGCGCCCTCATCTTTGCTGCGCCCGACGACGATCTCCTGCTCGGAGAGAGCAGCCCGATCCCAGCGTTCGATGTGCATCCGGATACGGCGGGCGACGAGGTAGCTTCCGCCCGTCATCCACTGCGCGGGACGATGGTTGTCATTTGGTGTGACTCTCACCCACTTGTCGAGCAGGTCGGTGTCCTCTGCCTTGATGTTCGCTGTACCGTCCTTGAAACCGAACATGTTTCGAGGGGTTTGCTGGGTTGTGGTTGTGCTCGACGTCCTGCCGAACCCCAGCTGTGACCACCGCACACTGACCACCCCAAAGCCCATTCGGGCTAGGTTTCGGATCGCGTGGACAGCCACCTGGGGATCGTCGGCGCACGCCTGAACACAGATGTCGCCGCCACTACGGCCGGGTTCGAGTTCGTCTTTGGCAAATGCAGGGAGCTCGACAAGCGCTTCGGGTCGATGCACGGAGATGCCGAACCGGTCACCAGCAGTGTTTGATGTGAACAGAGAAGCGCCGAACCCGATAGTGAGCGTGAGATTTGCGGGAGAGAGACCCAACGCCTCGCCGGTATCGCTCGGCGGTACGTACTGTCCTAATCCCGTGGCACCGTTGGGGTAGGTCTCAAGCCCGCGGGTCATTCTCTCGGCGGCCAATGTCCAATCACGCAGGAGGCGAGTCAATTCCGCGCGGTCGGTGGTGATCACATCGAACGACACAAAGTGCAGGCGATCCTGCGCAGCTGTGGTGATCCCCGCCTGATGATCGCCTCGAAACTCGACTATGTTGTTTGGTCGATCCGGTCGGGTCGCCACCACCCCGACTGTGGTTGCCGCAGCGGTGAGACCTACGGCGCCAACGCCCACCGCGCCCAGGACGGTCCGGCGGGACAACCGTGGTGTGGCAGATCGGGGGGACTGCCGCCCAGGTTCATCCGGTCGATCAGTGGCCCCGTCTGCCGACTCAGGAGGACCGACATACATGTAGGGCATCCTTGCCTGTGGAAGCTTAGGGGACGCTGAGTAGCGTCAGTGTGGATACATACGGCCGACTAGGCTTCAGAAGGTGTATCAGCGTGCAAGGACGATTCTCGGTCGACTTGTCGGCTGGACTCGTCCCGTACGCATGCGGCTCACGCTTCTCGCGACCGGTCTCGTCGCGTGCGCGTTGGCAATCGCGGCGGTGGTGATGGTCGAAGCACTACATCACGTGTTGCTGCGCAGTGCTGATGCCGCCACGTTCGCGCGCGCAGAGCAGATAGCGGGCACGTTGTCGGCTGAAGGTGTCGGGGGTATCGACCCGGCGCTACTGGCGAGCGGCCAGAACGTTGCGGTCATACAGATCACTGACGAGTCGGGTGCTCTGAGGTTGGTCAACAAACCCGTCTACTCGCGACCGATGTCGCCTCCGTTGGCCGCCGGGCAGCGGTTGACGATTCACGGTGCGCACGCTACCGACACCGAGCAGGAATTCCAAGCGAGCGCCTACGGGGTGAAGACGCCCGAGGGAGTCTTCACCATCCAGGTCGGCGCGGAGGAGGCGCCCATCAACGCCACCGTTGTCGCGCTAGGGATACTGTGCTCCATCGTCTTTCCATTCGTCGTTGTCGGAATGGCCTTCCTCACTTACGTTTTCGTGGGGCGTGCGCTGCGCCCGGTCGACGATATCCGGGCACGTGTCGAGGAGATCTCGGGTGGTGACCTCACCCAGCGGGTCCCGGTACCCGCTACGGGCGACGAGGTGTCTGCGCTGGCCGTGACCATGAACGAGATGCTCGCCCGTATCGAGGTGTCACGAACGCAGCAGCTGCAATTTGTCAACGATGCATCGCACGAGTTGAACAGTCCACTGACCACACTTGTTGGGCTGCTTGATCTTTCGAGTGTCAAACGTCAGCCCATCGATCCGGACACGGTCGATTCCGTGATGCTGCCCGACGCTCTGCGCCTGCAACAGATGGTTGCCGATCTCCTGCTTCTCGCCCGTGCAGATGAAAGCGGAGTACCACTACATCTCGACGACGTCGACCTCGACGAGATCGTCAGCGCAGAAGTCACCCGACTCGACGCGATGACCGATCACATCGTCGACGCTCGAATCGTTGCCGCTCGGGTTCGCGGTGACGCGGACAAGCTTGCACGCGCGTTACGCAACATCGCCGACAATGCTGCGCGTCATGCCTCGAGTAGCCTGTCGGTGACGATGTCGAGAGACGTCGTAGATGCCACGGTCACGATCATGGTTGCCGACGACGGTGACGGTATCCCTGACGGCGACAAAGCCCGTGTCACAGAGCGATTCGTGCGCCTCGACGCCTCGCGGCAGCGTGGGTCAGGTGGTTCAGGTCTCGGACTGGCCATTGTCTCGGAGATCGTGCGCGCCCACGGTGGGACCGTGGTGATCACGGATGCTGATGGCGGGGGAGCGGCAGTCGGCTTTCGGCTGAGCGTCGAGCAGGATCTGGACTAGCCTGTACGTGGCTAGCCGCCCCCGTCGGCCGCCAGGCGATATCCGACGCCGCGTACAGTCTGAATTGCCTTGCACCCGAACGGGGTATCGATCCTCTTGCGGAGATAGCTCACGTAGACCTCGACGACGTTCTCGTCGCCGCGATAGTTCACGTCCCAGACGGAGTCGAGGATTTCTGCTCGGGTGACCACCTCACCCTTGTGGCGCATCAGGAACTCCAGCATGCTGAATTCCCTTGGTGTGAGGGTGAGTTCGGTCTCGCCGCGGGACGCGACGTGGGCCGCTGGGTCGAGAGACAGGGTGCCGGCGGTGAGCACCGCTGGTCGCTCGGGTGCACCACGGCGGGCAAGTGCACGCATGCGCGCGATCAACACGATGAACGAGAACGGCTTGGTCAGATAGTCGTCGGCGCCGAAATCGAAGGCGTCGGCTTGGTCGTACTCGCCGTCCTTGGCCGTCAGCATCAACACGGGCGTCCACACCTGGGAACGTCGTAGCGACCGCACGACCTCGTATCCGTTGAGGCCCGGCATCATGATGTCGAGCACGATCACGTCGAAGCGCTCAGAGGTGGCCTTCTCCAGGCCGAGCGCACCGTCGTGCACGACGTCGACCACCCAGCCCTCGGCCACCATCATCCTGCGGACCGTCTCGGCGACGTTCTGGTCGTCGTCGACTACAAGGATGCGCACGCCACATTCACCGCCCTCTTCTCCTAACCTCTCTTCTCCGAGCCTCTCTTCTCCGAACACAGTGTGCGTGATTGCCGCTGTGGAGACACTGAGTGGCCCCGTCAAGGCGGGCGGAGCACGCCCGGCGCCGCACGAAACGCATGCGACGGCGATCCATGAGTCTCTCCACTTTCGTTCAAAAGCCCAGGATGGATTCTCAACTTCTCAACACCGAGCGTCTGAGTCTCCACATTCGTTCGCGCCAGCACCAGCATGCTGACGCGGACGAAAGTGGAGAAATAGGCGCCTTCTGATCAGCAGTTACTGCGAATGTTGAGACAGGCGTTGGAACGAATGTTGAGAATGTGTGACAACGCGCCGCCTACCTGCGGAAACGCCAAGCAGATGGCGTACCTCTTGGTGGCCGCTCAGCGACATGAACGATTCTGCTGCGCTGAGAGCGTGGGTCTACAGTCTGCTGGTAGTTCACGTCGTGGTCCGAGTACGGAGCAGTCAGCGATGCTGCGGTCGAAGGCGGAGCGTCATTACGGAACCAAGTGCGACTTGATCCCAGGTAGCGGCCCCTGGAACTGAGACTGACAGCGCTACAGCGTGTGCGCCCACTGCAGCCTGGCTGACAGAAGCGGGCTGGTTCGGTCAGGATTCGCGATATGCATTGCCGATCCAATTGAGGTGATCGTGTCCGACAAATTCCGACGTAGCTCAAACTCGGTTATGGGTTTTCGAGCGTGAGGTGCGGTCGGGGAGGAATCCCTTTGGACAGTGCTGGCAGTCTTCCTCCGGAATTTTGTTCTGGTTCCAGCAGCGGTCGCAACTCCAGTATATGGCTGTGTGGTCTTCAGATTCAGGTGCGCCAGACAGGATGCGGATTGTAAGGTCGTCGCTGGCCCATAGGTACCTTGTTGTTGACATGTGACCTTCTGTATCTACGGTGCTCGATATTCGTGCTGCGTGATGAATGAACTCCGGGTCTTTCATCTCGGATATTTGACGCAACATGCGATCTGGAGTAATTGAAGTCTGGAAGGCGATGATGGAAGTCAAGTATCGGTGGGGTGCTTCGTCGCTCTTCATCATGGACAGTAGTTTCTCGCTGAGTACCTGTGACTTAATGTTCCAGATAATTCGGCAGGTTGCGCGTGCGATAAAGTTAGAAGGAGAACTCATCAAGTACAAGATCTCGTCCTGAAGTTGATCGGCTGAATCGGGCGCGAGAATGGCTGATCGCTGATAGGGTGGCGGCATCGATATATAGCCGATAGAGATCAACTCTTGTAGTTCGTCGTCGCCGCCTGCTTTCGCTTTCTCCACGATGGCTCTTACCCTAGCTGGGTCGGCATCGAGTGCCACGCAGTACAAGCGCGTCAATCGAGTTAGGTCGTCGCTGATTTCAGCGGTCCACAGCTCGCGTGTCATTTCTTGGTAGGATGCCTTGCCTAGGTCCATTGCGTCTATTAGATCGAAAATCTCGGTAGCCCACCATAGTTCACTGGGTCGAAGGTTTACGGATTTATCCGTGACTCGCCCTATCGCCTCTATTTCGTGCACGCCCCATCTGCGTCCATCGGGAGCTTCGACGAGTTTTCGATGTAAGGGGGGTATGGTGTGATTCTGTTGAACGGGATAACCCGCAGCGCGGAGAGTGCTGAGAATTCTTATTTCCAGGCCGGATGAGAATGAGGCGAATGACGCGTAGGGCTCCATCAGTTGCGCAATCTCGGATGTGAAATTCGAGATGAAGCTCAGTGCGGAGCCAACTAACTCGACACGCCCTGTTAATAGGGGTTCTCCGGAGACTAGGTGGAAGATGCTACCACGACGTGTCTCCTCAGTGAATGGCTCACCGTGTTGTGGAAGGGGAAGACTGAGAGCCGAAACGAATGCATCCAAGTCCTCCTCGGTCATACTACGGTTGTCTACGGATGCGTCTGTGACTCTTGCAAAGGCATCTGCAATGATCTTTTCATCGGGATATTCAGCGAGACTGAGGATAGAGTTGCGAAGCGCACGTAACTTAGCAGGGCAACGGAGGCGGGCGGCAGCAAGCACGAATTGCCACTGTGGTCCATCCCGGAGTGCGACGCTTGCATCGCGATCGAGGCTGTCCCAGTCGACTTCCTCGTACCGTTGAGTCCGGTGCTTCTCCTCCGCATTCGAGTGAAGTAGCGAGAGGCACCTTTCGAGCGTCGTGGCGGGCAAGCTGTTCTCGCTGCCGTAGCGCGCTACCCACAGAACTGCTCTTTCGCAGTAGTTCTCAGCAGTGAGAGCAGCGTCGGCAAGTTCCGTGCTCTTGCTAAGGGCAAGCAACACCGTGTCGATCATGGACGCATCTCTTAAGGCGTTCGTGATCCAAGCATCCCGATCATCGGAACTGGCTGATGCAACCCACAAGGCGTCAGCCAGCTCGACGAACTGTTGGCTGCGTGCTTCGACGATACCGGAACTGTTGGCCACAAAAATACTCATGGTTTCGTCCCAGAACACTACGCTGGCGGAAGCCAACTCTTCAGCGTCACGCGGCGGGATACCCCACGCCTGCATGAAGGTTTCAGCTACAGAACGCGTCGAGTCCGCAAGACTGAGTGGTTGAGAGATGGCGAGCGCACGGCCAATTGACACGTAAGCATCAAACAGCCGAGGCGCCGTTAGCAGTCCATTATCGTAGGGTATCAACTCGCCGTTAGTGCGCCGCCTTTCGTGCTCGTCGACGCCTGTTCGTACAGCGCGCTCCAGAACGTCCGCCGCGGATGATGTCGCTTCACTGTTATCGGAACCAGCAACTAGAATCGCTACTATCATCGATAACAGTGGCACGCCGGAGATATCCCGCGACCTCTCCAGTACTTGATCGAAACTGATTGTCTTCTGCCTAACCCATTCTGCTCGGCCATCTGAAGGTCGGTCTTGTGCGATCTTGCCAATCAGCTGGAGCGGTATCGAGCGGGGGCTCTTCGGTTCGCTGAGACTCACCGTGGGGAGATCGAGTTGACGAGCTTGATCCAGAACACTCGGACGCGTCGTAACGATCACCCCGGCTTCTCGCATCGGTCCAGTTGTTAGCCTCCTCAGGCCTGACAAAACGTCGTGCACAGATGTGCGACATTCGTCCAATCCATCGAGGATGAAGATAACCTTGCCAAGGTCTCCTAACGCCCGGATCGAATCGTAGACTTGTTCGGCCTCGGCATGATCTGCGCACGATAGTAGGACTCTCATTGATATGTCGGTCGGAAATTCCGCCTTACGTGCCAGTTTGCGGAGTCGCACTATTATTGGAACTGGAGTGTCGGGGGTCGCTGAGTAATGCGCTGCGAGCTGTTCTATGGTAGTGGTTTTACCTGCGCCTGGGCCAGCATGCAGGATAAATCGCCTGAGTCTTCGAGTAATATTCAGTAGCGTGCTCGTTGAGCGAGATTTTGCATCCTCGTCGTCAACAAGTGCCTGTATCGTGTTGATGAGCCCTGTGACGTTGAGTTCAGGGACACTGCACTTGATCGGGGTGCGGACGATCCCCTGGTTTGCTGCGAGGAGCTTTCTGTATTCTTCAATGCGTCGTTTGTGCGCCTCTAGTTGCTGTGCAGGCGCACCCGCGAGATCTGGTTTAAGCGTTATTCCACCAGCAAATAGTGCTTCCCACGATTCTATGACAGTGCACGTTCCCGCCGAAGCTGCCAATCGATGAACGAGTGTTCTGATCACGGCGAGCGCGGAATCCGCCTGTACATTAGACGCGAGGATTGTACTCATCCACGCCGCAGCCGGTTCGTATTCGGGGGATACTGTGTCCGCAGCGTCAACACGCCAGGCGTACAAAGTGTCGAGCACCCTCTCGGTTTCTTGGCAATCTTGCTGGCTGAGCTCCTCGCGGATAGCGGTAATCGCATTCCGTTCACGAGAAGTCAGTACGCCGCCGTTCCGGCGCTTCCGTAGCGCAGTCGGCAGCTCGCGGATCGCTCCGATGAAATCAGCAGAGGCGATGATGAGGCGATCGTCGAACCCCACTGTCTGGGTGTGCGTAATGATTTGGTGTAGCGCGCTGCGTAGTGCCGCATCGCGACCGCATGTACGTTTGCATTGAAAGAATGCCCTTGACCCGTCCGTATCTGTCATGGCGATGTCGTCGAGCGGGTCGGTGGTTTCGAATTCGAACAAGTTCGGGCTTTGATTGCTGGCATACTCCAGTGCAAGAATAGGGCGTCCCACGAGGCCCAGTACTGCGATCAAGGTCGCAACCCCAGCTCGGTACGAGCTTCCTGCTTCGTTCGCCTGCCCACCGCGACTACCCATACAAGGCTTCTACAGGATTGTTTCTGCCGATGCACATGAAGCTGTGTTTCGACGTAGGCAACTCACGAGTCGTCGGCCACGTCGAGGGCGCCGATGTAGGTCGATGGGGCTGCAGCACGTCAAGGGGAGCGCTCGGTCTCCTGAGTCCCTGGCTAGACCGATCGACATCGGTCTACTACCCGGTGCTTGTTCTGCTTCTGTCGTGATCGGGCTGATGGCCGTCTGGACCCGGGGTGTCCCTTGCGAGAAACCCCAACTTAGGTGATGTATCATAAATGATACATCACTTGAGTTGCACGCTCGTGCGATACGAGGAGACGGTAGTTGCTTTCACTGCGCTTCTGGCCATGCCGGAGGCGGCCGCTCGGAACGACGACTGTTGGTACGCCCGAAAACTGACCCCCGAGCTGCAGGGAGGCTTCAGCCGCCGTTGACGGCAATTGCGCTGGGTCGCGACCAGCACTGCGCTACTGGGTGAGCTGTGTGCCCGCATCGCGAGCAGCGGATGGTGGAATGGCGGAATACGACGAAACGAGTGCGAGAAGTCTTGGCCCTGCGTCGTCGATGGCTACCGTGTTGAGGAACTGGATCGGCGTCTTGCCGTCGAGGTGTCGGTTGTAGAGCTGAAACCATCGAGCAACCGCGTCCACTTCGAACAACTCGGATAGGGCCAGCGCAAGGTCGAGAACGAGGTAAAGCCGAGCAAGGGTGTCCTGCGCTTGAATGGAACGGCTGCCGTCGATCCACTGCCGGAGTGCCCTGGTCTCGGACATACCTACGGCTTCGCTCGCGACTTTCATCCCGAGGATCTCGGCTAGGCTACGCGCAGCTTCCGATGGACTGTGGACGAAAGACGACCGATCTCCACCACAGTTACGACGCGCATCCTCGCACGTCCCAGTCGCCGAATCTGCTTGTCGCGCTAGTCCCACACCGTTCACCGCCCTCATTCTCAAAATGGTGGTACCCTGATCACCAGTCTAGTGACGGCTCCCCACACACAGCATCACTCGGGCGATTCCACACATCCATAAGTGGATTGACTCGGTGAATGGGGGTGCTCGAATGGTCGAGCGTTAATCTGCGGACCTTAGCGTCACAACTTCTTTGTAGGCGCCCGTAAGCGGGCGACGTCTCATGCAAGCACCTGCACAACATGCAGGACGCGGTGAGGGCTGAGCTGGCACTCGGCCCCCACCTATAGCTCGTCGAGCTTGCGTTGCCCTGTCGATTGGGAGACGCGTTGCAAGTCTATCCGAATGCGAGCCTCAACGGCTCGCGTTCTTGGGGTGCCTGATGGGTGCTCCGAGGTCGTCTCGAATACCCGCGCGCGCCGGCGCGCGCCGGATCGATCGTCGACTGTCAAAACTGTTCTCTGGTTTGCTCAGCGTTGACGACACGCAATGGATCATGCGCGATGCGGAGCGTGTACACGAAGTGGCTGGCACAGCCCGCGTGTACTCCTGGGATGGTTCGGCAGTCACTTTCGGCGAACTAGAGACGATCGCCGATCTAGATCCGGCGACGCTTGAGCCTGTGCGGAGGCTCGGGACCTGGCAACAGGCGCGTTCAAAGATGCTCCTTCATTCGACGCGGTTCGACGGATACACCCACTCGGTTCTGGGCGAATCCATCCTCGAAGGCATGTGGATGAAGGCACTCGATCGGACAAACGGACTCGTCGGCTACATTGGCCAACCGCTGATCGTGCGGTGGACAGTAGGTTCGAAGGCAATCATCCATCTGCCGGACATGCTCGTCTCGCATCGCGGCCACGACACGTGGCTGCTGGACGTGCGACCGGACGCGCTGATGGATACGCCCGGCGGACAGCTGATGGCGACCCTGATGACCGTTACTGCAGATCTCGCGGGAGTCCGTTATCACATCGCCGGAAGCATGTCGCCTCAGCATCGACAGAATCTAGACAATCTGGCCATGAGTCGGTGGGGTACCAGCGTCGAGGACACCGATTGGTGGACCGCCGTTGATCGAGCCCGCCCCGAGACGATCCGGGCACTAGCTGAGATCGCAGGCGACGAACCCATCGGCATCTCGCGTGCACTCCGAACGCTGGCGCAATGCAAATGCCACGCGGATCTGACGCGCACCCTCACGCTCGATACAAGATTGGAATGGAACACCGGAATGATCAATCCCAACGTGGCTTTCGGGTTAGGCAGCGAATGGGTGCACGATGGACGGCGTGTCCAGGCAAAATCGGTGAATGTATTCGCCGATGAGCCAATGGTTACCCTTTTTGATGAAAAGAATTGCGAAAAAATTACAGTTCGATTGATTGATGCGCTCCGAAGTCACAACGTTGAGGTTCGGCCTGAGCGTGGCAGGATTTCCGATCTTGAGAACGTTCCGCCCGCTGACCTAGATCTGGCTCGTGAGCGCTTCGCTCACATGCGCGACATGGTCCACGGCAGGGTTTGTGAAGTGGACGGAACGCGCCCGGATTCTCGATACGACGTCATGGTGACGAACGAATCGGACCGGATCAAGAACAAAATAGAAGAGCTCAAAGGCAAGCCGGGATACTCTTCAAAAAACATCTACAAACTGCTCAAGCGGTTCAAGGAAAGTGGGGAGCGGATCGAATCGCTAGTTCGGTATGGGACTAGAGAGGTTTACAATCCCGAAAGCACTTTGCGGCCAGAAACTGTGCAATCGGTGCGGTCAGCAATCACCGAACTCACTGCCCAATCGACGGGAGCGACGGGTCACCGGTCCCTCGTCATCAACGTTCGTGGCAAACTGCACGAGTGGGGAATCTCTGATGAGAATCTAACGCACCATCGACTGGACAAGCTTGTCGAACAGCTTAGCAACGAGATAACTAAAGACACTACTCGAACACGGGAGAACAGTCGGTCGAGAAGGATCAGCGGGTATCGACGTCCCAGGCCCACTCGCTACCTTGAACGCGTTGAAATCGATGCCACGCCGTTGAATCAGGTGTGTGGCGATATCGCTACGGGGGCTCAATTCAGGCCATACGCATTGATTGCCGTTGATGTTCAATCGACGCTCTACAAAAGCCGCCTCACGCCGTCGATGCCCACTGCGCGCGACGTGCGTCTTCTGCTTTTCGACATGCTTCTTCCGATCGTCCAGCCTGAAGTGGTGGACAAAGCCAGTCGCTCTGGACTCATCGGTCTACCTGAGAAGCTCATCCTGCGCATGACCGACGAAATTGGCACGGTTGTCATCGACAACGGGTCTCAGATGATGCCCATCACCAGCAAGGACATCGTTAAAGACCTTGGCATTGATGTAGAATTTTGCCGTACGCACACACCTTCAGACAAGCCCTACGTCGAATCCAGAAATCGAAGTCTGGATCTGCTGCAACAGCTATTTCCTGAGGGGTACGTCGGACGTAATGCTGAATACCGAGGAAAAGACACTCAACCCATCTTCACGTTTCAAGGCCTCAACTTCATGATGCAAGACTTCGCGAGTCGTGAGTATCCTGGCCGTGTGAGTCCCAACCTACGGTCCGATTTATCATCTAAGGTGTTCATGAGTCCGGTGCAGAAACTCGCGGAGTCGATCACGCGAGGCGGACTTGTCGAAACGTCCATACACCCAGACGACGTCTACGGTCTATTGGAATCCGAGGAGCGGCGAGCCACCCAAGGTCGCGTAGAGTTCGATGGAATCGCTTATGTGGGGCCTGAGCTAAAAAAGCTTGTCGGAGATTCACTTTCAAGCGTTCCCGTTCGCCTCTACTATGACTACGCCGATCGATCTCGAATATTCTTCTTTATGGGTAAGACGGAATCGTGGTGTGAACTTCAAGCTATTGACGATTATGGCGAAGCCGTCCCTCCAATGTCGGATATCTTAATTCATCCGTGGATAAATTTCAGGAAACAGGGGCGTTTGACTAGAAACAAAACCGATGACGCCGATCTGGGGTGGAAGATATTCTTCATGGAGCAAGCCAAGTCCACGCCAGGTCTTCTCGCTCTTGATAGGGCCAATGTAAGCACCCGGCTCCCTAGCCCGTCTGGCACACCCGGAGCCCGGGTCCCCGGGGAACGGACGGCACCCGGACGCAAGCGGAAACGCCCTCCTGAAGAGTTTCCTATCGATATCGACGACTTTGAACACGAGGAACTCAACGTTGCCCGCTATCAACAGGACGAGAATGAAATTCTCGAACAAATGACATCGACTACAGATGAAGGGATATGGAAACATGACAAAGGAGACTAAATTTCACATAACGAGACCCAAAGATTCCTACCGGCGGGAATCATTCTATGCGGGTAGACGACGTCTCGAAGACTACTGTGGTCCTCCGACGGAACCTGATGCTGATTTCGACGAATTGAAAGACTGGATCGAAGGCATTGGTCCGATAATGACGCCGACGATAATTAGCCTTCAGCGCGACATCATTCGCCTGATGAGAGACAACGGCAGAGCCATTAACGGTGGGTGGAAGTGGATGGCTATCGACGGATATTCGAAAATGGGCAAAACTTACTCAGTTATCGTTGCCGCACTCCTGATCGCTGATGCATTAGTCGTCGACCAGCCTGACGATGTGGTGGCCCCGTACCACCACATTCCGGTGGTTTTCATCGGCGCACCTACTGCTGCAACTGTGCATGCGCGCTACTTGCTCGACAAAATTGCCATCTTCTGCGGATTCGTACTTCCGACGCGAGGGGGCTTGCCGCAGCTGATAGCGAAAGTCCGGGACATGCTCGAACGTTTCGGCACGCTGCTGATCGTCGTTGATGACGGACACTTCATCAAACGAATGAATGGAGGGCGAGACCTCACTGACGATCTCAAGTCAATCCTCACCGAGATCCCCGTCACTTGGGTGTTTGTCGGCGCTGGACTCAGAGAGAGCGCACTTCTGCACGTGCCCTCGGAAAAGTCACCGGAGTTTCGAGGTACAGCAACACCTTCGAAGCGAACTCCCGCGCGCTACATGGCGGTTGAACAGCTCAAGCTCCGGATGAAGTGGCGACCGATGGTCCCCGAACGCGTGCCCGACGACGGGGCGCCTCCACCTCAGTTCAGCTACTTCGTAACCACCTATGTCAGCCAGCTCGAACGTATCCCGAGATTGAGACTCGGTTCGCTGCGGACGACTGGGGTTTTGACGGAGCTCTTCCGTCAATCTGCTGGTCGACCAGGCATAGCAACCGACCTCCTGAACGAGATCGCATTCGAAGCGCTCAGGCAGCCCCACTCCGATGTCGGTGCAATAGCGCAACGAACTCTTGCCGCCGCGCACGAAGTTCGATGACACAGCGATGACGCGACGACTTCCGATCACGTCTGCTCCGCTACCGAACGAGACACTCGACTCGTGGGTTAACTACGTTGCGGCGCTGATTGCACCATGCGCGCGGGACATGTTTGACCTGATCGGACTGCCCAAACCGTGGCCGACTGGAACACTCGCGCGCGGCGTTGATCCGAGCGTTCTCGCAGGCCTCGCCCAGGCGACCGGAAGCGCCCCCGAGGTCCTGCGGCGTGCCACACTTCAGGCGTTTGACGGAGTGGCTCCTATACAGAGGCGCACATCGATCGATTCCGTGCTCCTGACGGGACGACGGGTGAGATTCTGCCCAGAGTGCGTGGCCGCCGACAACAGAGCCTGGCAACTTGATTGGCTACTGTCGGTTACCCACGTATGTAGCCGCCACCAACGCGTCCTCACCGAAGCGGCGACACCCAACCTCGTAGAGGCAGCATCCGCACAGCACGTCGCACGAGTAAGTCACCGCGTAATCGTTGCCCAACAATGGATCGAGCGGGTCATCAGGGGCGAGATAGACGCCCTTGCCCGAAACCGTAGCGGCGACCTCGATTGCGAACCCCTCCTGCATGACATCGCAATGCTCATCGGGTCGAGCGCCAAAAAAATCAGCTTCGACAGCCAATCAAGCACAGTCCGACTCTTCGGGCGAGCACAGGCTCAGGCGACAGCCATCGTCAACGAATGCTGGGTAATCGACAAACCACAGTCGATGCCGCCTATGTGGGAGCGCGTGGTGGCGATGACTCTGATCACCGAAGCTCTCACCGTTGACGATGTCGAAACGGCGCTCTCGCTCATTGCTCAGGTACCCGTCGGTACAGCGCAACGATTCGCCAACTCGCGCCCACCTTCGGACGTTCAGCGACGACTTCGATCGAGGCCGGTACGGGAGCTGTTCTTAACTCACATTGTGCGCACAGGATCACCGACCGCACACATTTGGCGCAGCCCTGCCTTGGTGACTGCGCCGGGCGATCCCGTACCCATGCGGGATCTTCCCGGCCGCGTGTGGGCGCCGATACTGCAGACGCCGCCGCCATGCACCGACCGAGCACGACCGATCTTGCCTACAACTTTGATTCTGTCGTTAGCTGGAGTGGGGTTCATCGGGGACACCGTCACGTTCAAACGCTACTTCCGCTGGACCGTGTCCGTTGATGTCATGCAGAATCATATGTCCGCGCTATTCGACCACCCGTCCGGCGACGACACCCTCAATTACGTCATGGCGCTCCGAGACCACCTTCTGACACACCCGTCACCAATCGACTACCACCGCCGCCGCACGGCGTTCCGGACACACCACTGCCTCCTGCCCCGAAATCGCCGTGTGTCGATTCTCGAACAGATGAGTTCGCGCTACGTATGGCAGCTTCTGACGGGTGGTGATCCCTTCCTCAGCGCCGGAACGGGCACATCGTTTGGCCTCCTGGCTGCGCGTTACGCAGAATTCGTCGAGCTGATGGACCTCACACAACGGCAGACACTCGCTCGCGAGGCTCTGAGCATCCTGCGGGCACACGCCATCACAGACGAGCCACTCATGTACACCCCTGCATTCGGCTCGCATGCATACGCGGAACTGGCGACACTGGAATCGACCGACGACGATCCCGCTCGCTTCCTGCTAGCCGGCAGCTACATCACCGAAGTCCACATCGACTCGACGATCCCGATTGACGAGTTGATCGCGCGAGCAATGGGTGATGTCAAAGATCTTGAACGCAGCATCGCGTTCATTGCTCAGTGCGCGACAAGCGCGCTGGGGGGCGGCGCGATCGACCACGAAGAACTTCGACGCGCAGCGGCGCCGGTTGAACAACTTCTGGGAAGAACCGTGTACGTCCGCCGAAGCAACGGCCGATTCACGCGATTCAATCGGACAGGCGAGAAACTGGTGGAAGCCGCACGCGCAGCCGGGATGATATGACCACTCAGCGAGAGCAAACCCGGCCGCCTCACCGACCTGCAGCCCGCCCCGAAGTTGATGCGGGCGCAGATATGGAGGTGTCTCCGATCTAGCTCGTGCGGCTCACCAGCGAGCAATCGCGGTGACATGAGAATCCCATTCGGCGCGCCAGTCGACTACGCACTGCCCCGCATGGCTACCATCCAGAAATGGCGATCGTCCCACGGATAGTAGAACCTGCTTCCGTGTTATTCAGCGCGGTGCAGGCGCTCGGCGACGACAATAGGAAGTACCTGGGGCTACTTCCGCACGCTGCGTGGACCGAGTACGCACAAGCAGGACACATCTGTGCGATGGTCGAAGAAACATCGCCGGACACGGCGCTCGCTTATGCGGCATACCGCACGCCGAGGAACGAGATCGTTATCGCGCATCTTGTGGTGTGTGCTGAAGCGAGGGGTTCTGGCCTTGCCCGCAGACTCATAGACTTCCTGCGACGCAACTA
>NZ_BAFC01000013.1 GCF_000248055.1 Gordonia sputi NBRC 100414
GAAAGAGCGCGACAGATTCCTGCGCAGAGAACAGCCACGCTCAAGGGAGGGACCAACCGTGGGGCTGTGGTGCGGCCGAGATGATGTCACCATTCCGGCCAGCATTGGCTGATGCGAGCGTCCGTCGGAGGGTACTTGACGGGCAACGACGAAGCCCCATCGTCGCGTCGTGAATCTCGGCGGGGAGCTTCCGGCCGAGTTGGCCCCCGGAGATATGGAACGTGACTGTGAACCACGGCTAGCTGGCAAGAGACCGGCTTCATGGATTCTTCAGCTCAACTTGCAATGTCGCAACTCTCTTCGCCTGCCGCTCTAGTTCCCGGATGCCCTCGCCGCACGGCCACTACGCGATCAGCGACTCGACGCCGCGCGAGCACCTCCCGAGGGGCGAGAAAGTTGAGCCTGATGCAAACGAGTCTCCTGTTGTCACAGCCAAGCGATAGAGTTCCGCCATTCAATCGATGAATCGTGAGGACGAGATGAAAGACGTGACCGCAGACCAGGTGGCCGAGGAGCTAA
>NZ_BAFC01000012.1 GCF_000248055.1 Gordonia sputi NBRC 100414
CCAGCCCCGGTGGTACGCGCTGTGGGGTGTACTGCCAGTACACAGAAGACTGGACACTGTTCACAACCGGCGATCTGCGGTGAACTTAACCCGCGCGGTCGCCAACGGCATGCATGTGGAGATCAGAAGTAGACATCGAGCGACCGTGCCGAACAGCAAACCAGATGCCACACAGTGAAGTGAGAGTGCCCCGCCATGAATCGACCAACAGACCGCGTTGCAGTTGTAACGGGCGCATCTTCCGGTATCGGAGCAGCCACAGCACAATCCTTGCACGCCGCGGGCTACAAGGTTGCATTGCTTGCCCGCCGCGCTGACCGGATCACCGCCCTCGCGGAGGAACTCGGGGACAATGCGCTCGCCATCGAAAGCGATGTCACCGATCGACCCAGTCTCATCGCTGCGGCTCAGCGCATCGCAACCGAACTGGGCACCGCGGACGTGCTAATCAACAACGCAGGCGTCATGCTGCTCGGCCCGTTCTCCCCCGACCGCCGCGATGACTACCGAAACATGGTGGAGGTCAACCTATTGGGTGCGATCACCGCGACAGAGGTGTTCCTCGACCAACTTACCGAGGGTGGCGGCGACATCGTGAACGTCAGCTCGGTAGCTGGCCGCACCGCTCGAGCGGGCAACGGCGTGTACGCGGCCACGAAGTGGGGCATCAACGGGTGGTCGGAATCGCTGCGCCAGGAATTGCTACCGGCGGTGCGTGTGACCCTCGTCGAGCCCGGTGTGGTTGATACGGAGTTGCCGACACACATCACCGACGAAGCGACACGTCAAGGCGTGCAGAGAATGTACGACGCAGCCACGGTTAGCCCAGCTGAGGTTGCCGAAGTCATCACGTTCGCGCTTACACGCCCCCGACACCTCGTCATCAATGAGATTCTTCTGCGGCCCTCGGACCAACTCGGGTAGGTGTAGCGACTGCACCGAGACGGCGCGCGTTGCTAGGGCCATCGCGCTTTCGGTTCGGTACTCAGTGTCTCCACAGCGCTGATCACGCACACTTGTCCTCGGTGAGGAAGGTGGATGCGTGCGCATACTTGTAGTCGATGACGACCGGAATGTCGCTGAGACTGTCCGCAGGATGATGGCGGCTGAAGGCTGGGTCGTCGATGTTGTCCACGACGGCGCGGTCGGGCTGGAGAAGGCGATCTCTGAGCGATTCGACGTGATCGTTCTCGACATCATGATGCCCGGACTCAACGGATACGAGGTCGTGCGCTCATTGCGGCGTTCTAGTGTGTGGACACCGGTTCTAATGCTGACAGCGAAGGACGGCGAGTATGACCAGGCAGATGCCTTCGACTTTGGCGCCGACGACTATCTGACGAAACCGTTCTCATTCGTCGTGTTGATCGCACGAATGCGCGCCCTTGCCCGGCGCGGCGCCCCTGAGCGACCGCCGGTACTCACTGCCGGAACGTTGTCTCTCGACCCAGCAGCTCACGTCGCGCACAGAGGCGAGACCGAACTGACGCTGACGCCCCGCGAATTCAGCATGCTGGAGTTTTTGATGCGGCACAAGGGTGAGGTGGTCACGCGAGCAGAGATCCTCGACTCCGTGTGGGACGTGAACTATCGCGGTGACGAGAATGTTGTGGAGGTGTACGTCAGTTACTTGCGGCGCCGTATCGATACACCGTTCGGGTGCAAGGCGATTCAGACAGTACGCGGTGTCGGCTATCGCCTGGCCGCCGACGGGGGTAGCTAAGAGTGCCTACCTCGCGAAGTGTGCATCCACGTGGATGCCGCATGCGATCGCAGTCGGCAAGTCGACGTTGTCGCGCATGGTCCCTAGCGTGACGGACTTTCTCAAAGAGGTAACCGTGACCTGAGCGCCTGGTTCGATTCCTTTGTTCAACAACAACTTCACAAGGGCTGTTTGCTCCTGGACGTGTTCGGTGAATCGACGAACGACGCATCTCGTCGCGACACCGAGCGGAATCTCGGTCACTGGAGTGCTCTGCGCCATCGGCGCAGCGGTGAATCCAATCGCGTCGAGACCGGGGATGGGGTTACCCCACGGGTCCGTTGCCGGGTAACCGAGCAGTGGAACGAGGTGCCGTTCGACGCTGTCGTCCATCACGTGTTCCCACCTGGTGGCGATCTCGTGTACGTCGACACGTCTCATGCCGATAATGTCGACCAGCATGCGTTCGGCCAATCGGTGCTTACGTGTCAGCGCTATCGCTGACCGTAATCCATCGTCGGTCAAGACCACACGTTGGTCATCGGTCATCTGAACCAGCCCAGCGCCCCTCATGTGGTCAATCTTTTGTGACACAGCCGATTTGCTATGTCCGAGCCTCGCGCTGATCCGCGCGCGGCGAGGAGTGACATGATCATCGTCGAGGTCGAGAATTGTTCGCAGATACCGGTCGGTCGCGGTGCTGAGCTCGCTCATCTGACCACGGCGTCACGCCCCGCGCCAGAGGCTGTCGCGAGCGCATCCGACCCGGTGTGATGCAGCTTTGTGGAAATCGGCGGCACAGGGCAGCCGACCGCGCAGTCATCGGGTGCGCTAGGCAAGCCCCCAGACTTCTGGCTGTCTGTAT
>NZ_BAFC01000011.1 GCF_000248055.1 Gordonia sputi NBRC 100414
TTTCGGCTGGCAGGATTGTCCGGTCTCACCTTGAGCGGCTTCGGCCACATCGTCGACCTCGCCGCCCGCGTCATCGGGCCGGAGTTGCTCGCCCTAGCGGTATTGGCTATCTGCAACCGCACTAAACGCTGACACGTTGGTTGCGTTGACTTCGTGGCGCCCCGGCGGCGTCTACTTTGGTCCGTGCAAATCGAATGCTTGTGGTGGGCTGAGTGTCTCACCGCGCATCCACTCGTAGATGACGGAACCGACACGGCCAACCTCATCGGTTGCGGTAGCCTCAGCGCGAGTGCGGGCGATGAAGTGGCCGTCGACGGATGGGTGTTCTCGGCGGTGACACCTCGAGATGCGAAGTGGTGCAACGCGCCGACGCGCGGGCTGAAACAGTTTCCTCTTGTGGTCGACATACTCGCCCGCACTCGGTGACCGGAAGAGTATTCCACGTAGACGCCAACATCATTTGTCGCGGCGTGGTTACCGAACTGGCCTGGAACGGCAAGAGATTCAATTCTCCTGGCGCAATGGCATCGCGGCAGAAATTGGCGACGATACAGGATTGTCTCCGAATACACTTATGTAGTCCGCTCGGAAGGGGTTTTTATCCATTACTGAGGTGGGCAACGCCCGTTCTGCGCCAGTTGCCGCTTGCAACTGTCTCGATATGAGGAACACAGCGTACGTGCCGATGGCGAAGGCGTAGCGCGTGTAGAGACGGCTGTCCATGATCACCCTCTCGCCCACGGTGTGCCCGAGATGTGATGCACGCTCCACAAACTCTGCGTCCGCAACGCCACGATTGTGCGCCCAGATGTTGCGGGTCTGATTTGCGCTCTTTAGGGCCGTGAGCAGGCCTTCTGGGATCTCCCCATCGCGCTGAAGCGGCCTCAACACCTTTTCAAATTTTATCGGTGCCTTTTCACGGCGAGTTTTTCGTATCAGCCGCGCATACTCAGATTCTGCATCCGATACCGCAGGGTCTGCGCGGAGCACGCCGATACAGTAGTCGTCAAACGATGCCTCAAATGCCCCCCACGTCGCGATAAGCAGAAGCCCATGCAGGACATGCTGCTGGTCAGACGTATGGCGCTGAGCGCGCTGGTTCACCCCGATCGAGCGTCCGAAGTTGTGGAGCTTGTTCGCTAGCTTGATGCCCTTAGTCGCGGAGTCGGCAAAGTCAACAGTTTCGCTAACGAAATCGGCGAATCCCAGCATCGCCATCGAAGCTGGATCGACGTTCGCGGTGGTATCAACCATGAGTCATTAGAGTAGCCCACTAAGTCCTGGGCCAATGAAATCCTCAGTCCTGCAGAACAGTAATCGCCGGCGACGACGTGCTGGTCAGCAATCGCGGGCACAGGGTTCGCGCGGTGGCGCATTGACCGACGTGTCATCGCGACGTCCGACGGTGACGGCTCGTGAGGTGTCAACCACGTACTGGGCGTTGCGGAAAGCGCTCGAGGACAGCAAAGATGGGCCCGGCGCCGCCAACTTCTACTACGGCGAAATGGAAATGCGGCGCCTAGCCGCAGCACGGTGGTCGGGAGAGCCCGCGTTGTTGGCAGCTTACTGGCTGACTTCCGGTTACGGGCTGCAGGTGTAGCGGGCGCTAGCGACATTGATGGTGGTGGTCGCAGTCGCAGGATTGTGCTTCACCGTTGATGCGTGGGCAGTCGCAACGACCACCGTCATCCCGACAAACGTGGATCTTCGAACTGGTGACATCATCTCGGCCGCACCACAACCCCACGGCTTGACCCTCCCTCGGGCGTGGCTGTTCTCCGCGCAGGGATCTGTCACACTCTCCGTCCCGCAGGACTGCCAAATGTCACTCTGAGCGGCTTAGGCCACATCGCCGACCTCGCCTTCCGCGTCGACGTCGTGTCGCCGCGACCGACGTCTACTTTGGTCCGTGCAAATCGAATGCTTCTGGTGGGGTAAGTATTTCACCGCATCCAGTCGTAGATGACGGAATCGACACGGCCGACCTCATCGGTTGCGCTGGCATCAGCGCGAGTGCTGACAATGAAGTAGCCGTCGACGGGTGTGGTGTTCTCAGCGGTGACACCTCGAGCCGCGAAGTGGCCCAACGCGCCGACGCGCGGGCTGGAAGCCCTTCCTTCGGGCAAGGAAACTGCCACATCGCGATGGAATCTGCGTATGACATAGCCTGGAAAACTGCGGCCACTGCGGGTGCTTACTGACACACTCCGATGGAACCTACAGAGTCTTCATCGCTACTTTCCGTCTTCAACTGAAGGTCGCGCAGACAGCTCGCCACGCTCGGGATCAAGAAGAGTCCTACCGCTGCCCCACATCCAGGCAAGGATGTCGAACACTCTGATCGCGCTGATGTCGTCACCAATCTCGGCGTCGTCGCGGATTTCGATCAGACGAGCATGGAGTCGACGGTCGTCGGCGGTCAGCGCAGCTCGGAGGTTTCGATAGAAGTTGTGCCGCCGGGGGTTGTGACCCACAGCTCGTTTCACGACCGAGTCGATGACGGGTAGCAGGTGAGGCCGCTTGCGCGCCAACAGCTTGCTGGTCTTTGTGGTGCCGACGCCGCGGTTATCGCGCAGCAATGTCCAGAGTTTCTCTGCAGTGCTTAGTAATTCGTCGTCGGCGTCGACGAGTTCGACATCAGTGGGCAGCAGACGCAACTGCTCACCGACGCTCGCTGCGTAGGACGAATCGTTATCGCCTGTGATCCGCAACGCCGCCTGACCGGGGATATCGACGCTGAGCAGGGTGACCGCAACCAAGTCGTCGCTAG
>NZ_BAFC01000010.1 GCF_000248055.1 Gordonia sputi NBRC 100414
GTTCCTTGAGACTGATCCCGTTAACCTCGCCGTTGACACCGACGAAGCGTTGCTGGGGGGGATGGTCCCAAGCAGGTTGAGCGCGTGCAGAATCTCTGCTGTCAAGCACCCGAGTTCGTCGCTGACACCTCGTCACTCACACGCGGATTGTCCGCCGCTGCGGTTCCGACGCGATCGAATTTTACGGATGCACTCGGGCGGTCTGGCGAGGCCACCGCGATGCCCAGGACCCTGGCGAGTGCGTCAAACGTCTTCGAGGTCGTAGCCGTTCCGGCGTAGTGCCTCGAACACTTCGTCTGTTGGAACCAGTCGTCGTTGCATGAGGCGTCGTCTCGCCTCGGTGATGTAGGGGTCGCTCCCGGTGATGTCGAATGATTCGATGATCGATGACACGTCGGATTGGATGTGGTCGATCCAATTCGTGTCGCCGTTCGGCTTGTGGCGTGGGTGGCAGTCGAATCTGACTCGATCGACGAGTTCGTGAAGATCAATCTCGCGGTCGGGTGGGTATTCGCACCAGGAACTGACGTCGGCCCACCGTTCGGGTTGACAACCATCGGTGGCCACGAGTTGCCACGCCAATGGCGGAAAGAAGACCGCTGACATCGACATCATCACGGCCGGGCTATTCATTGTGGTGTTCGCATTTGAGTAGTGGCCTGCGATGGTCCCCGACACCCACGCGCTGCGGCCCTGTGCGGCAGCCAGATAGAGACGGTACTGGTCTGGAAGCTGAACCCGCTTGCTGGAGAGCAGCTGTCGGACCTGCGGCCAGTTGAAGCGGATTATCGGAGTTGTTGCGCACATGCCCAGCATGATCGACCTGGCGACCGCACCGGGCCTGATCGGGTCGTGTGGGGTGGCCTGATCCTGCGGTGACGATTGATTCAGCGACGCTAGCCACAGTGGTCTGAGAATGTCGGCCAGATGGGCGTAGGCGGTGTCGAACTGGCCGGCTGCAGTGTTGCATTTTCGACACAGCCCGCGGAACCAGACTCCTCCCTGGTCGGGGCGGCCGAGTTCGACTCGGCTGTTGTGTGCCATCCACATTGATCGGGTAACCGCATCGGTGTTACCCGAACATTGAGGCGGCACATGCGATTTCGTCATCTTCTCGACCGATCCGCACACTCCACATGGATAGCGGCCCTTGCGGGTGCGGTGGGCGACCGCCGGTTGACGACCTCCGCCACTGGTGTTGTTGGTGACGCCCGTCAGCCTCGGCCGTTCTTTGCGCGAGCCGAACCGCGTGCGGATGGTCTCGGGGCGAGTTGGGTTGGTGTGACCGTGATGTGGTCGTTCTCGCCGAGAATTGTCACGGTCTTACGTCCACGGCTCAGCGCTACGTACAGATTGTGCGCGTCACTGATCGCGCTAACGTCGGCGAGGATCGCATGGTCGTATTCAAGCCCTTTGACAAGCAGGGTTCGCGAGACGACACGACGTCGATTACCGCGACCCAAATGCCGTAGTCGATCGCGGGTCCGAGCGAGCGCGTCCACGAGATCGACTGATCCATCTTCCGCGGCGGCGGATTCCAGGATCGCGGTCCGCATGTCAGCCCACGCTTCGCGTGAGTGGAGACGAAGACACCCCGGATGGTTTCTGATATCGTCCATCGCCGCGACAAGTTCGTGCAGGGATGGGTTGGTGGTCAGAGTGGCGAGGGCACCGACTGCGTCGGCGAGTCCATCACGTCGAAGGTGCCGAATGTCTTTGCCGTGGCGGAGTTTGTCCATGATCGGCCTGTCGATACCACTGTGACCGCTGAAACACTTCTTGATCGTCTCTGCCAGCCAAAGGCTGTACTGTTCGGGAGGCGTCGCTGCGAGGCGCGTGAGCCGCTCGTTCATGAAGTTGCCGGCGATGTCTTCCATCGTCGTGTACTCGCCCGTCAGGTCTGCTGACATTCTTCGGGCCTGATCGGGCCGAGGCCCGGAGATGACAACAGCCGAATCGGTGCGCGGGATTCGTTTGACGGCGTCTCTCAGTTGCATCGAGCGACGAGCGTGCTGTGTGGCCACGAAGGTGACCCCGGGCGGCAGCGACTGTGGTGAAAGGTCCAGTGTTGCACCGGCGGTCAGTAGTGGTCGGATCGCGAGGAGCCACTCCCCGAGCGCGCTGTTGTGTTCGTGCCACCGCCACGGCTTGATCGAGGCCTGGAACGGTGGGAACGTATCGGTGACGGTGGGCCACGGCACCAGAGGGTCGGAGAACCCGAAGATTGCCTGCAACGGATCGCCGAGCACACCGATGCGTCGGATAGCTCTGGACAGCGCGACGACGAACTCATGCTGCAACTGGGAATTGTCTTGGTATTCGTCGACCAACAGGACCGCGAACGAAGCTTCGAGGACGCGGCGGATGTGTCGAGACGAGCACGTGTTAACCGCTCCCTGCAAGTAGGCCTCCGAGTCATTCCACGCCGGGACCGCGGGCACCGTGACCCCGGCCAGTGTCGGGTACGCCCGCGCAAGACGGAACGCAAAACTTGTGATGGTCGTGACCGTGAATAGCGGTGGCGCGTGGAAGTGTTTGAGCCGACGGCGAATTGCGTCCACACCGGCGTGGGTGTGGGTCAGGACCAACACCGTCGAACCCGCACGAGTGAGTGCGGTGACGGTCGCGGCAAGGAGTTGCGTCTTCCCCGTCCCGGCCGGCATCTCGACCGACGCGGGGAGTGCCTGCGAGAACGCACAACTCACCGCCGCCAGGTCAGGTGCCGGATTCGTCATGACTTGCCTTCTCGACCACGCGGGTTCCATACACTGCATGCTGCATTCTCGCCAATCCCTGGGCCAGAGGGGATATGCCGACCTCGGGCCCGTCGGACAGCAGATCACCGGGTTGTGTCGCGAGAAATCCGACGAGTCGTCGGCCCTTCTCCACGTTCTTGAACCATGTCTTCTCGTGGGCGGTGCGGGAGATGATCTCGCGGGCCTTCTCAAGAGTGGTGTTGGCTTCGATCCACGACTCGACGTCGGTCGGTGATGTGGTGCGCGGCGCGCCTCTGGATTGGAGTTGCGAGTGGATTGACTGTTGTGCGGTTTCGGCATCGTCGGCGACGCTGACCGCCAGTGCGATGAGGTCTGTCAGCGCCGGCGCATCGAGGTCGTTGCAGATCGCAGCCTCGGTATGAAAACTGTTGCCCCACTCGATGACTTGAATCCCGGTTGCGGAGAGACCAGGATACTTGGCACTGGTGACGGGGTCATCGCTGTCGGCGAACAGCGTGACCTGATACCCGGCGTCACACAGTGATTGAGCTCTGCTCGGAGCCGCGCCGCCACCTCCTTCCACGGCCACTACACCGAGTGCGGCACTGGGTGCTTGGTTGTCGCTGCTCCGCAGTCGGTCCCAGCGCTCGAGAGCTTCGAGCACGATCCCCAGTTCGGTCTTGCCTTCGCAGACGATGACGTGCTTGGCCAGAAACGCCGCCGGGGAGGAGCGCAGAGTGCACTGTAGGGAGGCGGGATCGCCCAGCAACTGGAGCGTCGTGACGCCCGACGTCGTGCGGACCGTCACCAGGTCTTGGGCATCGAGATGAACAAGCGCGGTCGGTGAGTGCGTGGTGATGAATACCTGCGCGTACGCATTGGGTGTGCGGAGGGTGGTGAGCAGGTGCGCGAGGCGATGCGGTTCGAGTCCGTATTCGACCTCGTCGACCAGCAGTATTGCGCTGCCGGCGTGTGCCAGTTGCTGGGCCGCCGCGCCGGCGAGCCGTCGGGTGCCTAACCCGAAGTTCATCAGTGGGACAGAGCCGTCGAACAGCGCAAGGTTGCCTTGCGAGTTGGTCAGCGACAGATCCAAACCGGGCTTCAGTTCGACGAAGTCGGCGCTCCCGAGTGCCTTCATTTTGTGCTGGATTTCGGTCGCGAGATCGGCCAATTCGGTGGTGACATGTGCCGACACCGCTTTGTGTGCCGCGCGGTTGGCCGCGGTCAAGGTGCTGCGGGTGCCATGTCGACTTTCGGTGAGCTTGCCCAGGGCCGACATTCGTGACCACCGCAGGTGAGCATCGACGCGCTCGTCGACGCGGTACACCCCGAAACGGCTACGCAGGCTCGACTTGACGGGCTGCCCTTCAGTGTCGCCGGGTCGGACGGCCGTCCATTGGGGCTCCAGATCATCCTCGACGCGCAACTCGATAGCGACGCACGCATCCTCAGCGTCCGCTGGATCGTGGGTCAGCTGGCCGTCGCTGTTGATGCCGCACAACATCGAGCCGAAGGCATCCAGCGACATGAGGTCCTCGGTCAGATCGTCCACCGCAATGCGGATCACGATCGGAACCGTGACGTCGGCATTGAAGAAGTCGGTGTCACGGAACTCGACGCGCCACCGATCAGTCAGGCACCGCTCGATTGCGGTGAGGACCGTCGACTTCGTTGCATCCCCCGGTCCGATGAGGGACACAAACCTCTGATCGGGCCGAAGAACCCACGCACACGATTCAATCCCCCGAAAGTGGGAAATGTCGATCCGCCGAATCCTCATGAAACCTCAACCCACTTCATCTGCGACACCCGGAAAGCCAAGCACCTCTCCGACACACCTGGGTCGAAGACATATGTTGCATCTACGTCGGCACGTAGACGACGAAGGAGATTTGGGGCCGCCGACGACCCGCCGGGTCGCGCAACGTAACCCCGAGCTATGCGCAATCCACGGCTAGGCACGCCAGAACCCGCCGCCCCACGGCCCCATCCGTGGCCGTCGATGGACAAGCACGACGGCCGCGCGCTCGCCGCACTCCTCAACGCGCGTAGGTCGATGACCGGCCGATCGCTCATTGCGCTCGCCGCACGTCTTCGGGCTTGAAGTACTCCACGAAGAGTCGGCCGAGTTCGATCCAGTCTTGCGCGGTCACATTTGAGTCGGCGTGGAGGTCGAGGGCTTCTGCAACTGTCCAGTCGTCGAGGGTGACATAGGGCGTGCACCACGTGCCGTGTTTCCAGGCGGCACATGCGCCTGATCTCCGCTCGGACTTGCCGAGACCGATCCAGAAGAGGTTTCCGGGATCGTGTCCCTTGATGCTCGGGAAGTGTCTCGCCGCACGCCAATTACGCCATGCGTGATTGAACGCGAACTCCAGTGACATCTTGCGGCTTGTCACAGCGGCAACGTCCTGTGCGAGCACACCAAGTGCCATGCCGATCACGACGGCCTTGAGTTGCTGATCTTTCGTTTGTGCCATCCGGTCTCTCTCGATGTGGAGTGTCGGTCCTCGTTCTGGGAGCAATTCCGCACGCCTTGCATATGTAGCCGCTGGGCTATTGGAGTGCCGCCACGCCGCGCGCAGTGCCCTCACGTTCTCGGTTACGACCATTCCGCTGGATTGGTTTTGTGGCTCTGGGGTTTGAGGAGATCTTGAGGCCCTGGTGCTTCCGAGTGATAGCGGTGGAAATGATGCCGTGCTTCCAGTTGCGGCGATGGTGAGGACACGCTCACTGCCTCGGCTCCTTCACGACCGTGACTGGCACCCGCGACGCCGCGATCTCGTACAGGCTCACGGGCAGCCCCGACCCGGCGAGGAAGGACTCTTCGTCGACGCCTGCGTCGCGTAGCACCTCACGTGCGCGCGGCAGCATCGAAGGCATCTCCAACGAGGAGATCCGTCCAGGCTCGGCTCGCCGCCAGCCATTCTGCGACATGCGGATGACTGCGTTGCGGTACGAGACATCGCTCATGACTCGAAGTGCACGCGCGCGGTACAGCAAGGCCGCGAGGCTCACACCCCAGTACTCCTTGAGATCTGCCAGTTGCGCCCACGCCTTGCCAGCAGTCGAGTTTGGAAGGAGCGCGGCGATTTCCGCGGCTGGCATCAGGAACTCCGCCGCGAACCGGTTGGCCTGGTCCTCCGCGACTTTGCCGCCCGGTTCCGCGTCGTGGTGCATGATCAGATGCCCAAGTTCGTGGGCAACGTCGAATCGCTGACGGTAGTAGTCGTCCTTCACGGGGTTCAGCACGATGATCGGGCGGGTTGCTGACTGCAGTGAATAGGCATCGATGGCGGCCACACCGGGTTCGCTGAACACGACCACCACGCCGCGCCGCTCCACGAGTCGTATGACGTGTTGCACTGGCCCCGGCGGAATATCGAAGTACTCCCGCGCTATTCGGGCTGCCTCCTCCGGTGCCATCGACCGCTCATCGGGATCAATCGGAAGATCTGGGAGCAGTGCCTCGGGAAATTCGACGGCGTTCTCAAGCATCCCTGCGATCTCAGCAACGAACCGGCCATACGCCTCCGCCTCGTCCTGCGCGATCTGCGGCGTCGAGCGCAGCGAGCGGAAGTTGGGCTTGTCGGTCTTCGGCGGAGCGCCGCCCGCGAAGAACTGCGGTTCGACCTGCAGTGCCAGTGCCAGCTTCGCCACCGTCGCTCGGTTGGGTTGTTTGGCTCCGCTCTCCCATGCGGTCACCGAGGCAGGTGACATCTTGATGAGTGTGGCGAGGTGAGACTTCTTGAGTCCCTTGAGCTGACGTGCCATGGTGAGGCGCTCGCCGTTGAAGAACGACGCTGCGGCCGCGAGCGTGTGGGAGGGACGATATACCTCAGCCATCCGCAATACCCGGTGCCTCGCCTGCGTCAGTCCGCTTCATCCGCACTGGGACGTCCTCGACGTCGGTCGAGGCGCCGCCGGTGGGCATCGAGGGCGTGACTGGTAGGCCGGGTCCACCGACCGGGGTGCCACCCGAGAGCAGCCGCCTCTTCCAGTGCCAGCAGGAGTCGTCGGCATACGCGGGGTTCTTGCTTTGGCCGAGGTAGAGTTCGAACTGCTTTGTTGTCGGGTTGAATGCATGCGCCGCGATGAGCGTCACCCCGGCGAAGTTGTCGTCGTCCGGGATGCCGGAGATGGTCTCGAGACCGAGTTCCTCTTTGGAGAAGAGTGCGTCATCTTCGAGGAACAGTTGGTCGGCGACGCGCTTCTTCGCGTGGCTACGCTGCACCCACTTGATCTCGTCAACCTTCCCAAATTCGCACGACTGCAACAGAACCCGGTAACCATCGATCGACCAGCCTGGTGACTGCTTGTAGTCGCAGCGCACAACCGCACCTGCTTGAAGTCTCGGCATCGACTCGAAAGCTTCTGGTGTGATGCCACGCTTGAGCACGTCCTCACCGAGACTGTCGAGCCCATCGCCCAGCTTGAAGCGGCCATTCGCCGTAGCGCGATCAACGAGATCCCTGAAGTGCGTAAAGTTGACGTAGCCGACGAAACCCTGGCCGTGGCCCTGGTCCTCGTCGTAGAGCTGATCCGTTGCTCTGAACGCCACGGGCGCCGCCCATGTCAGGACATCGATGAGGCCCGAAGTCCGGAGGCTCCCGATGGCGTCGCTTTCTGCGGTCATACACCTAAGGTACGCTCACTTCAGTAAATCCAGTGCCAGTTTTCACCGTCGGCGTGTCATGCTGCGCCCTAGTCGCATTGTCGCGGGAAGCGGTGCGCAAGTGCGCGAATGTAGTGATTCCAGTATCTGAGACCCCGATTGTCCGGTGCTTCACCTCGATGGTGGCTATAGCGTGAGTTGTGGCCTCACACAGTTACTCAACTCCCGCCAGGTACAGGTTTTGCAGTGGGTAGCGGGCACTCTCGGCGCCGGCGACTGCGATTCGCCTCAATACGCGGGGTGATCGTCGATGATGTTGGTGAACATGTGGATGAGGCCGCTTAGGTCGCCGGTGTCGCGGGCGTCGTGGCATGCGGTGTGGAGTTCGGTCGAGTCGGTGCGCTCCCAGTCGAGTCCACAACCTCGTTCGGCGAGTAGTTGGTCGAAGAACTCACGGGTGCTGCGCCCGTTGCCCTCGCGGAATGGGTGGGCGAAGTTCACGTAGTCGTAGAGGTAGGCGACCGTTCGGGGCAGTTGGTCTGGTGTCACTGCCCGGAGTTGATCACTTCGAGCGATCTCGTCGGCGACGTGGTTCATCGGCTGACCGATATTTGCCGGCGGACAGAACGCCACACCGCCTTTGTTGAGTCCGACGGTGCGGACTTCGCCGGCCCACTCGTATACGTCACAGAAAAGTTGGCGGTGGATCGCGCACAGGTGGGCAAGGTCGTAACTGCGTGGACCTGTGAGCACCGGGTTCTCGCGAAGCTCGAGGAGTCGGTATTCGCTCAGGTCGACCTCAGCGTCGGTGAGCTCGTCGTGCGTGGTCGCGTGAACAAGGTTGCGCAGCACCGAGGATGCGGGGATGAAGTATCCCGTCCAATTGCGATCGAGGTCGCCGGTATCCCATGGCCGCGTCGTCACGGCGCGCGGCCTATGGGAGGTTGTAGCGCTGACGGACGAGTTGGCCGAGTTGGGTCAAGTCGATCTCGCCCTTTGCATAGGCCACCTGGTCGGCGCGAGTGGCGTCGGTGCTGCGGACACCTTCGAGTGCGGTGGTCCGCCGGATTGCGCGGACACGGCGCACACGGCGCGAGACCTCGTCGCGACGTTCCGTCATCTGGGCACCCACTTTCGTCAGTATTGAAAGTCAATTCTACCGTCTGGGTCTGACATCTAGTCCGCAGGTGGCGGCGCGTCAGATGGATCGCTACTCGCGGGTGCCGACGGCCCGGGAGGCGTTCTCGGCCTCTCGTGACCGGGTCGTGCGACGAGGTTGGCACGGCATGATTGTGGGAGTTTCAGCTGTACCGCGGGTTGGCGGAGCCGATGCCCCGTTCGGCCCGCTCGGGGTCGGGCGGTAGGCGGCCTCCGAACGAGCTTTGGCGACATCGCCGGTCACACTGCCGACAGGATGTCCGCCAGCCCGATGACGGTTACCAACTGCCGCGAGGTCCCAAACGGGGCCCAAAACTCGCTGGTCAGGAAGTCGCCGGACATTCGCCACCGACTTTGACAAGAATTTGGGCTCGCGATTTTCACCCGAGATGGCGAGCCGCAGGTCAGAGCTTCGACGCTCGCCACTCCCCTTGCTCGTTCACAACGACGACGACTGTTGATGATCACCGGGATTGGCGGAATTGTCATCCATTTGGCGAGTCGTCAGTCTGTTCTGTCGTAGTTTGACTACGCGTCCATCGCTTGAGTAACAGCGTTGCGCAGCGTTTATCGTTCGTTGTGGCGACGCATGCACTTGTAACCGGCCGTGCTGCTTTGGGATTCAGCTTCTGTCGCCACTGACGTAAACGGCTTCGCCGTCTGCCCATTGCGTCACTGTGACGTATTTGGCGTGTCCCCCGTGAGCCGGTCCGGGTTGTTTTAGAGTCCTGATTGCCCTGATGAGGGCGGAGAAGGGACGATGAGGATCATGGCAGGACGCAAGCGTCACTCGGCGGAGGACATCGTGCGCAAATTGCGCCGGGCCGATGAGTTGGCTGCGGAAGGCAAGACCGGCGAGGAGATCGCCGCTGATCTCGAGGTGTCGGCGGCGACGTTGTACAACTGGCGCCGCCAGTACGGCGGT
>NZ_BAFC01000009.1 GCF_000248055.1 Gordonia sputi NBRC 100414
ATTCGAGACATCGAGGTTCCAGGCGAAAAGGGAGAAGGCTGAATTCGGCAATGCAGACACATCTGATCGACAGCCCAGGACTAAGGTCCTTTATCGGTCCTGACGATGACTTGGGGTCCTTTCTCATACCTCTGCAACAGTTTGATGGCCACAAGCTATACACCGAACTCATCTGTAAGCTGCCCCACCCCGGCTGGTCGGAGGACTTCACTCAGACCGATATCGAATACGCAAAGGAAGCATTCCTGCAAGTGGCAGGCAGCGCATCCGCAATGACAGTGGAAGTTCGCTTCCGAGGGGGACGCGGGATCGAGGGACTGTTCACCGTTGGACGACCCCCTGCTGCGGACACAACCAGCCCCCCGTCAATAACGATTGCAGTTGCCGACCACACCACACTCGTGTACCCAAACGAAGTCTTCGATGCCACCGAAGCAGCAAACCTCTGCTTCTACTACTACACGCACGACACTGTCCCCGACTCCTATGTGCTGCGCCCGTTCACAAGCGGCGAATCCTCATCCGACTAGACAGCGCAGGATAAAAATCCGCACACGAGCGCAGCGTCGCGTTTGAAATCGGGAGCGGTGAGGGGTAGGTGAGTTAGCCATGGCAGTTCCGACGCACGTGGTCAACGCGATGGATTACGAGATGTGGTTGGGACCGAACGAGACGCTCTACTCGTTTCGTACGCCGCTCGATGCGCTCGATGGTCGAACGCGTTACGCACGAGTCATGTGGCGGCTGCCCCGTCCCGGTTGGCAACAAGACTTCACCGACGCAGAAATCGATGACGCCAAGACAGCTTTTCTACAAGTGGGCGGCAGCGCTCAGGAAATGACTGTCGAGGTTCGACTACCGGGCGGACAAGGCCGTACGGGACTATTCACGGTAGGGCGGCCACCGGCAGCGGACTTGACGTCGCCACCATCAGTGACCATCCACGTGGGTGAGTACCCGACGCGGGTCTATCCGAACGAGGTCTTCGCTGCTGCCGAAGCAGCCGACATTTGGTTCTACTACTACAAAAACGGCACGGTGCCCCCGTCGTATGCGCTGCGGCCCACCGGAAACGATGAAGCTCCGACCGGATGACTCCCCAGCTCGACGTGACAATTGAGTGTAAGCAGGTTGGGACGTAAGGCGATGCAACGGTTCTGCCGCACCCCGTTCGCTCAGCTTGGCCTGTTCGCGACGCTCTGTAGTCGCGCCACAGCCGTGCGGGGACTTGCGAGCTGAAGCGTCTCCGCGGTGTTCTGGGAGATGAGATCACACCCGAAGAGGACACCGTCTCTCATCGAAAGACTGTTCGGATTCTCCTGGCGGATGCCCGTTTCGTCAGGTAGCATAGAACACATATTCGAAGAGGCTGATCGGCTCGATCTCGGCAGCCGATTCTCTGTAACGGATACTCACGGGCGGGGGTGAGAACAGATGGCCACAGAATTTCACGACGAGCAGATCGACGAAAACCTCAGCACGCCTTCCGCTTTGGCTTCAACCGTGCCAGGTTCGGCCGATGCCGCGGTGGCTGAGCAACTGTCACGTCTGTCAGCAGCCTTGGACACGTTGGCTGAGGTTGATGCGTCGGCGCTGTCGGACGGAGTCCTCGTAGAAGCTGCGCAGGTTGCCGAGCGGCTGGCTCGGCGCACCTCGGGAGCTGTGACCGACCGTCTGGTGGTCGAGGTGTCTGATCGCAGTGCCGACCGTAGGCTGGGCTACCGCAATCTAAGTGGGTTTTTGGCCAGTCATCTGCACGTCGGTGACCCTGCGGCCAGGTATTGGCTGATCGCCGAAACCGGCACGTTCACCTCGATACTGGGTGAGCGAGTGGCCCCGAAGTGTCCAACCCTGGCCGAGCGTGTGGCGCAGGGATTGGTGGCGCCCGCACATGCACGGGCCGTCATCGATGTGCTCAACAAGATCCCTCGCGCCGTTCCCGCAGAGACGCGTGCGGCAGCCGAGGTGCAGATGGCAGATTATGCGACTTCATACACTCCGGCTGAAATCAGCAGTCTCGGGGCACGATTGTTGGCCCATCTCGATCCCGACGGCTCACTGACAGACGCCAAAGACCGCAAGCGTCGTCGTGCGTTCTGGGTGAATCGGCAAGATGCGCAACTGATGTCACGGCTGACCGCCGATCTCGATCCGGCCGCACGCGCGCGTCTGGATGCGGTGCTGGATGCGTGGGGCAAACCCGGTATGAACAATCCCGATGATCCCGACTCGCCGTCAGGACCTGTCGGTTCGGCTGATCCCGACCTGCTCCGCGCAGCGGCACAACGTGACGAGCGATCGGCAGCGCAACGCAATCATGACGCCTTCTCTGCGCTGCTGGCTCGTGTGCTCGACTCCGGCATGCTCGGCAAGTCTCATCGCGGGCTGCCGATCCAGGTGATCGTCAAAACCAGTCTCACCGAACTCGAGCAGCAGGCTGGTTTGGCGCAGACCGCCTCCGGAGCGCTACTGCCGATCAAGGATCTGATCGAGATGGCTGCCACCAGCGGCGCGCAGCCATTCCTCGCAGTGTTCGCCGAACACACCAGCGTGCCACTGTATTTGGGTCGATCGAAAAGGATCGCCACCCTCGGACAACGCTTCGCCTCGTTCGCCTCCGATGGCGGCGGGATGTGTTCAGCACCGGGTTGTACCCAACCCGCGTCGCGAGTACAGATGCATCACGCCGCCAAGGACTGGGCGAAGGGTGGACTCACCGATATCGACCAACTGGTGCCCGCATGCGACGTGCACAACAGCAAGGTCGGACCGAATATCGGCCAGTACACAACGCGAATGATCACCGACGGTCCCGACACCGGACGAGTGGCGTGGCGGTTGAACGCCAGTCCCGGCATGCCACCCAATCGTGAACATGTGAACCGAATGGCCGACGTGGCCGCCGACTTCCGCGACTACCTCGCCTCCGAGCACACCGGCACCGCGCACACCGGCACCGAGCAGATCAACGCCGAACACACCGCGACCGACACCACCGGGCATCCTGCAGGAATTACAACGGCCGGCGGTGCGAGTTCGAGCGGCATGACCGGCGCAGGCGAACCCAGCGTTGGCGGCGCTGCTGTATCGCCACGCCGGAAAACGGATACGCCGAGCGCGTATGAGCAGATCTTCACCGGCGTCGAACTGCGACTGGTGGCGAGCATGCTCACCGACGACACCCCGGCCCGCGAGAAGCGCGTCGACTTCACGTGGAACCCACCCAGACCACTCCAACTCGACCCGGACCCGCCGACGGACCCCGGCGGGCCATCCGACCCCGGCGCGTCACCTGAACCGGACCCGCCGGCCGCACCCGACTCGCCTGGCGGCGTCGACCCGCCGCTGTCTGACGCAGCCTGACTGGCTGCGGCGTCGCCGCCAATCCTGTTGCACCGCAACCCGTCAGCAACCCGTCAGCCCCCCGCACCGTACATCCGGTGGCGGGGCTGACGTGGTTGGGCGTCGAATCAACCCTGTTCGAATCAACCCTCGCGCGCCAACACCATGCGCAGGGCCATACGCGCGTACGCGGTGCCCAGCGTGCCGGGGTCGCGGTGATCTCGACTGGGGAACCAGCGGCACACGTCGACGCACAGCGATGAGATGGCGAGCACCACATCGTCCGGGTCGTCGGCCGCGAACTCCCCGGCCGCGACCCCTCCGGCGACGATCGTCGCGAGAATTGCGGTCGTCTTGCGTCGAACCGCGCTGATCGAACGGTAGTGATCGGCGGTGAGCGCACCCAGTTCGTACTGGACCACCTTGGCCAGCTCGTGGTGCTCCGCCTGCCACCGCGCGAAGGCACTCACGACGTTCTCCAGACGAACCGCGTACGGGTCAGACGGATCGTCGACTTCGCGTAGCGCCTCGTAGACGCTGCGGTGTCCGTCGAGGGCGATCGAGTACAGCAGGTCCTCTTTCGACCGGAAGTGTGGGTACATCGCCGCGGCGCTCATCTTCAACGAGGCAGCGATCTGCCGCGTCGACGTGCCCGCATAGCCGAGTTGGGCGAACGACACAATTGCCGCATCGCGTATGCGCTGCGCTGCAGCCGACTCCCGCGTCGTCACGTCGCCGTCACCCCGTTTCGCTCGTCGAATTCCCGCCTGATGGTTGACCCAAACCGGCACACCAGGCAGTATAAGCGAGTGCTCATAAAATGAGCGACTGCTTAGGACGACGATTCCGTCACGTCGGACTTCGGATCGTGTGACCCGATCGTCGTGTCGAGCAGCCAGCAATCCGCTGCCTCAAGGAAAGTGTCATGGCCGAACCGATCTCCAAGCGCGACCTCGAATTCATGCTCTACGAGTGGCTCGACGTCGAGTCACTGACCGAGCGCGAACGCTTCGCCGAACACTCCCGAGACACATTCGACGCCGTGCTCGAACTCGCCGCCGACCTCGCGACCAAACGCTTCGCGCCGGTCAACCGACTCGGCGACACCCAGGAGCCCTACGTCGGCGACGACGGTGCCGTCGTCTTGCCCGACGAAATCCAGTCGGGCATCGCCGAGTTCATCAAGGCGGGCCTGGGCGCGGGCTCGTTCGACGAATCGCTCGGCGGCATGCAATTGCCGAGCGTCGTGAGTCTCGCTGCGCAGTCGTGGTTCCAGGCGGCGAATGCAGGCATGTCGTCGTACTCGTTCCTCACGATCGGCAACGCCAATCTGATCGCCGAGTACGGCACACCAGAACAGATCGACACCTGGGTTCGCCCCATGGTCGAGGGACGCTACTTCGGCACGATGTGCCTGTCCGAGCCGCAGGCCGGATCCTCACTCGCCGACATCACGACCAAGGCGACACCGACTGACGACGGCACCTACCGCATCACCGGAACCAAGATGTGGATCTCGGCAGGCGACCACGAACTCGGTGAGAACATCGTGCATCTCGTGCTCGCCAAGGCTCCGGGCGGCAAGCCGGGAGTAAAGGGCATCTCGCTGTTCATCGTTCCCAAGTACCTGCCGGAGGGCACCCGCAACGACGTCGCACTCGTCGGCCTCAACCACAAGATGGGCCAGCGCGCGACCACCAACTGCCTCCTCAACTTCGGCGACGGCACCTACGGCACTGAACAAAACTCCGGCGCGGAATCCACCGGCGCTGAACAAAACCCGCCCGCTCACTCCGTTCCCGGCGCGGTCGGCTACCTGGTTGGCGAGGAGCACAAAGGCCTCCAGTACATGTTCCACATGATGAACGAGGCGCGCATCGGCGTCGGATTCCTCGCAACATCACTGGGTTACGCGGGCTACCTCACATCCCTCGAGTACGCCAAGGTTCGCACGCAGGGGCGTCCTGTCGACCAGAAGGACCCGACCTCCAAGCCCGTCCCGATCATCGAGCACGCCGACGTCAAACGGATGTTGTTGGCGCAGAAGGCCTATGTCGAAGGGGCACTCGCGCTCGGCCTGTACTCCGGCAAGCTCGTCGACCTGCAGCGGACCGGAGACGCAAGCGAGGCAACTCGAGCGGGCCTGCTGCTCGATGTCCTCACGCCGATCTCCAAGTCGTGGCCGTCCCAATGGTGTTTGACCGCAAACGATCTCGCCATCCAGATTCACGGCGGCTACGGTTACACCCGCGAGTTCCCCGTCGAGCAGTTCTACCGCGACAACCGTCTCAACCCCATCCACGAGGGCGCACATGGCATCCACGGACTCGACCTGCTCGGCCGCAAGGTCATCATGAATGGCGGAGCCGGCCTGGAACTGCTCGCGAACACGATCACCCAGACCACCGACCGCGCTGGCTCCACTCCCGCCACTGCGGCTCTCGCCGACGAATTGCGCAGTCGCGTCCAACGACTCGTCACCGTGACCGGGCAGGTGTGGTCGGCAGGAGATGTCGCGGTCTCGCTCGCGAACGCCACCGCATACCTCGAAGCCACCGGACACATCGTCATCGCCTGGATGTGGCTCGAGCAACTGCTCGCCGTCGCAGACAAGACCGGAGACTTCTACGACGGCAAACGCGTCGCAGCGCAGTACTTCTTCACCTATGAGCTACCGAAGGTCGACGCCCAGTTCGACCTGCTCGCAGCGCTCGACCGCACGACGCTCGACGCGCGTCCCGAAATATTCTGACCCACAACACATCCCCGCACGATCGACTCAGGAGAGACTTCATGTCAGTACTCGATCTGTTCAACGTGACCGACAAGGTCGTCGTCGTCACCGGCGCCTCGTCGGGACTCGGCGTACGCTTCGCCACGGCCTTCGCGGAGGCAGGCGCCGACGTCGTACTCGCCGCCCGACGCGCCGACCGGCTGACCGAGACCGCAGCACAGGTCGAGGCACTCGGACGCAAAGCCCTGACCGTGGCGGCAGATGTCTCCGACCCCGCGGACTGCCAGCGCGTGATCGACAGCGCCGTCGAAACTTTCGGCCGCGTCGACATCCTCATCAACAACGCGGGCATCGGCACCGCGGTACCGGCAACGCGTGAGACGCCGGAGCAGTTCCGTTCGGTCATCGACGTCAACCTCAACGGCTCGTACTGGATGGCTCAGGCCGCGGGCCGAGTCATGCAGCCGGGCAGCGTTATCGTCAACATCTCCAGCATCTTGGGCCTGACCACCGCAGGTCTCCCCCAGGCCGCCTATGCGGCGAGCAAGGCTGCCATCGTCGGCCTCACCCGCGATCTGGCCCAACAGTGGGGATCTCGAAAGGGTATCCGCGTCAACGCGATTGCACCCGGGTTTTTCGAGAGCGAGATGACAGACACCTACGCACCCGGATACATCGAGTCGCAGATGCCGCGAGTCCTGCTGGGACGTATGGGAGATCCCTCGGAACTCGCGGCCACGGCGATCTGGCTGAGCTCGGCCGCAGGCGGCTACGTCACCGGCCAGACGATCGCGGTCGACGGCGGAATCACGGTCACCTAGATCGGCTACCGCCCGCGCAACCGCCCGACACAACCATTGACCGCGGTGGCGATTCAAACCGTCGCCACCGCGATCAGTGTGTCGCAGTTGACCTCTGCGGGCCCCTCGGATGCCAGCCGTTCGAGGAACACCTGCCGCACCTGTGCGATCTGCTCGTCGTCGAGTGGTGTGAGTGCGCCACGCATCCCCGTGCCCACCACCAACTTCCAGGCGAAGTCCGGCGTGCACTCGATGCGCAGTCGGTACACCGACGTGTCGACCTTCTGGGCGCCCAACGTCGTGAACCATTGCGAGACAGACTCTTCGGTGTCGATATGACTGATCGGCATCCGACTCCCGCTACGCGGCCCTTGATGTGACGTTTCGCCTGCCACCTCCGCAACCGATGCGCGGTAGATCTCGCTGAACTCACGAAGGCTGTCGGCGTGCCAGATCGACGCCCCCATCCGCCCTCCCGGGCGCAGCAGACTCAACACGTTGCGCACGGCGTCGTCCATGTCCGGAAGGAAGAAAATCCCGAACGAACACGCCACCACGTCGAAAGGTGTTACGCAGGGCGATGTTCCGGCTTTCAATGCCGTGACGTCGGCGACGACGCAGTCGATCTCCAGACCTTCGTCAGCCGCATTGGCAGCGGCGATGTCGAGTAGTTCGGACGCGAAATCGACTGCGACGACCGTGCCTGCCGATCCGGTAGCCCGAGCAGCGGGTAGCGCACTCGCTCCGGTCCCCGAACAGATGTCGAGGATGCGCTCCCCTGGCCGGATGTCGAGTTCGTCGACCAGAGCCTGACCCGCAGGCCCCACAGACTCGGTCGCAAGGCGTCGAAATCGGTTCCGATCGAATTGAACAAGCCGATTAACCTGAAACCCGCCGCATGATCTGTCATGCAACCCACCGTAGTGACACCACACCCTTAACGACAATGGTTGTCAGCGAACGGTGAAAGGCGGCGTCCAGTGGTTGTGGAGGTTCACTGGTTGTGGAGGTTCACTGCTTGCCGAGCGCCGATTCGAGTCGATCGACGAACTCCGCCTGCGCGGGGTTCAGCTTCACGCGCGCCTCGTCGAGGCCACACCACTGCGCCCGATCGACTTCGGGAAATGTCTGCATACACCCCGACCGCGGCGGCCACACCATCTCGAAGGTGTTGCTGACGACGGTCGACACGTCGAGGTCTCCCTCGACAGCGAAGGCGGTGACGACCTTGCCGCTCTTCTGGCGCACGTCACCGAGTTCGATGACCTCACCTTGAGGAGCGGCGTGCCCGATCTCCTCGGCGAACTCGCGGCGTGCGGTGTCGAGCGGCGACTCGTCGGCCTCCGGCAGCCCCTTGGGCACCGACCACGCGCCCTCGTCCTTGCGCGCCCACAGCGGACCACCCGGGTGCGCGATGAGTACCTCGACTCCTCCGAGAGAGCCGGCTTCGTTCGACACTGCCCCGTCGGTGCGTCGGAACACCAGAAGCCCGAAACTGTGTCGGGGAGTGCGCTTGTCCACGCAATATATTCTGGCGGAAACAGGGACGTCACACGATCGCGTCGTGTCCGAAACGTCCGATAAGTAGAACAATGATCCGTGACCGTTCTCGACACGATCAAACATGGCAGGAAGGCCGCCCGCGCGGTCGACGACATCCCACCGCTGGCGCGACTGTTCCCCCTGGGCCTACAGCACGTGATGGCGATGTATGCGGGCGCGGTAGCCGTTCCGCTGATCGTCGGCGGGGCGATGGTCGGCGCAGGGCAGATGCGCTCGGACGAGATCGTGCATCTGATCACGGCCGACCTCTTCGTCGCAGGTATCGCCACGATTGTGCAGGCAGTGGGGTTCTGGCGCTTCGGAGTGCGCCTCCCATTGATGCAGGGCGTGACGTTCGCGGCCGTCGGCCCGATGATCACCATCGGCCTCAACCACGGCATCACCGCGATCTATGGCTCGGTGATCGCGTGCGGCCTGTTCATGATGCTCGTGGCGCCCATCGTCGGACGGCTCATCAGATTCTTCCCACCACTGGTGACCGGCACGATCATCTTGATCATCGGTATCTCACTGATGAGCGTCGCCGCGGGTTGGTTCGGCGGCGGCACCGCGAAGGGTGAGGACTTCGGTGCTCCCAAGTCCATCGCCTTCGGCTTCCTGACGTTGCTGATCATCATCCTGCTCGAACGATTCGGGCCGCCCGCCGTCAAACGCGTCTCGATCCTCCTCGGCCTCGTCGCAGGAACACTCATCTCGATTCCGTTCGGGATGACCGACTGGAGCCACGTCGGATCGAGCTCATGGTTCGCCGTACCCGAACCGTTCTACTTCGGCTTCCCCAGCTTCGACGTCAGCTCGATCATCGCGATGATCATCGTCGCGTTGGTCATCATGACCGAGACCACCGGCGACATCGTGGCCGTCGGAGAGATCGTCGACGAGAAGATCACGCCGCAGCGTCTGGCCGACGGCATGCGCGCCGACGGTGCAGGCACCGTACTTGGCGGCATTTTCAACACCTTCCCGTATACCGCGTTCGCGCAGAACGTCGGGCTGGTGGCGATCACCAACGTCAAGTCGCGTCACGTCGCAACGTGCGCGGGCGTCATCCTGGTGGTCCTGGGGCTGGTTCCCAAGATGGCCGCGATCATCGAGGGCATTCCTCAGCCCGTCCTCGGTGGTGCGGGTGTCGCGCTGTTCGGCATGGTCGCCGCGAGCGGCGTGCGAACCTTGACCAAGGTGAAGTTCAACAACTCCAACATCCTGGTCGTCGCGATCTCCATCGGCGTCGCGATGCTCACCGAGGCGAGCCTGTCGTATACCAACGACGACAAGGTCCCCGTTGCGCTCGACCTCTACGCCAAGTTCCCCGACTGGTTCCAAACCATCTTCCACTCGGGAATCTCGGCGGGAGCCATCTGCGCCATCGTGCTGAATCTGGTCTTCAACTGGCGCAGCACATCTACCGATCCCGTCGATTACCACAACACCGGTGAAATCGACGTCGCGGGCGACAACGTCGGGATCTCGGGGTCCGACGCTCCGCGCGGGGCCGCTTTCGATCCGCGCGACGCACTCGCCGCCGCGGACCCGAACACGAGTCCGCAGACCCTACGCATCCTGGCCGAGCACGACCCCGGACTGCATCCGTTCATCGTCACCAACCCGTCGGCACCGAAGGATTTGTGCGACGAGATCAAGGCTCTCGGCGACCCGAAGGTGACGAGCCTGTTCGACAAGTGGGACGACGTCACCGACGGCAAGTTCTCCAGCCGCGGACAAGACACACCGGCCTGAGCTGGGACCTACCGCAGCACCTTCTCGATGGCTTTGCCCTTGGCGAGTTCGTCGACCAGCTTGTCGAGGTAGCGAATCTTGCGCATGAGCGGGTCGTCGATCTCCTCGACACGCTTGCCGCAGACGACGCCTGTGATGAGTTCTGCGCGCGGGTTGAGCTGTGCGTCGTCGAAGAACTCCTCGAAGGTGGTGCCGTCCTCGATGTGTCGGGTGAGCGCGGCGTCGTCGAATCCCGTGAGCCAGCAGATGACCTGGTCGAGTTCGGCTTTGGTGCGACCCTTGCGCTCCACTTTGGCGACGTAGAGCGGGTAGACGTCGGCAAAGCTCGTAGTGAAGATGCGGTGCATTCCTCGACGGTAACGGGTCGCTGTGCCGTCTCCCCGCGCCACCAGCGGATGAGTCCTATCGTTGGTGCATGTCAGACAGCCCCGAGCCCGACAGCCCCGACACCGACGACCCCGAGGTCGACGATCCCGACATCCCACACGAGCAACCTCACGAATCGGCGTTCGCTTTCGGCGACGCCACACCGATCGGTGAGACCGATCGCATCGCCCGCGAGAAGGCGATCTACGAGGCCGCCCGCCACGGCAACGACGTCAATCGCGGTCACGCGCTCGGCGGCAGCGACGGGACCACCGAGGGGCAGTGACACCGTCAGCCGGCGGCGTCCTGACAACGGGTCACGTCAGCAAGTCCTGACGCGCCGCGATGGCTGGTGTCCGACTCGTCGGTAACCGTGTAGACACTGAAGACATGGAGATCCTGAGTAGTCGCATCCTGTTGCGGTCGCGTGATCCCGAGGCTCTTCAGCACTTCTACCGCCACAAACTCCATCTCGCGATCGCGCGTGAGTACCCGGGCGGCCTGGTCTTCCACGCGGGCAACGGCTTGATCGAAGTACCCGGCCACATGAGCACCGACCTGCCCGACGGCCACGCGAACGGGGCCGCGCTGTGGATTCAGGTGCGCGACGTCGCCGCGACCCAGCGCGAGCTGAGCGCACTGGGAGTTCACATCCGCAGGGAGGCGCTGACCGAGCCGTGGGGCCTCATCGAAATGCACGTCGTCGACCCCGACGGACGCACCCTCATCCTCGTCGAGGTACCTGCCGATCATCCGCTGCGGTTGGACAACCGCTGAGTTGGGCATCCGGCGGTGCACGCACGACATGCGAGACTGAACGCATGAGCATCTGGACTGCGCCCCTCGCCGACGGCCATATTCAGGCCACCGTCGACCTGCCCGGGTCGAAGTCCATCACCAATCGCGCGCTGGTGCTCGCGGCGCTGGCCGACGGACCGTCGACAATCACCGGAACCCTGCGCAGTCGCGATACCAACCTCATGCTGTCGGCGCTCACCGAACTCGGCATCGGAGTCCGCGTCGACCCCGCCGATCCCACGACCGTCTCGATCGAGCCTCGGCCGCTACATGCGGGCGAGGTGTTCTGCGGCCTGGCGGGCACAGTCATGCGATTCCTGCCGCCGGTGGCCGCGCTCGCCTCCGGCGACGTCGCATTCGACGGCGACCCACAGGCCCGGCAGCGGCCGCTCACCACCATCCTCGACGCTCTGCGCGACCTCGGGGTGGGCGTCGACGGCGACAGCCTGCCGTTCGTGGTGCACGGCACGGGCTCGGCCGACGGTGGCACGGTCACGATCGATGCGTCCGGGTCGTCGCAGTTCGTGTCGGGACTCCTGCTTGCCGCAGCACGATTCGACAACGGGATCACAGTGCGACACGTCGGCGCTCCGGTACCGTCGACGCCGCACATCGACATGACCGTCGAGATGCTCGCCACCGCGGGGGTCGTCGTCGACACGTCACAACCCGATACCTGGCGCGTACCCCCGAGTGTGATCAAAGCCGTCGACGTCGCCGTCGAACCCGACTTGTCCAATGCCGCAGCGTTTCTCGCAGCGGCCGCGGTCACCGGCGGCGAGGTCAGCATCCCACGCTGGCCCGCGACGACCACGCAGCCGGGTGCACAGATCGCCGACATTCTCGCCGAGATGGGTTGCACCGTAGAACTTTTCGACGGCGTGCTGACGGTGCGCGGGCCAGAACGCCTCACCGGGATCAGCCGCAACCTCCGCGACATCGGCGAGCTGACACCGACGATCGCCGCGGTGTGTGCACTCGCCGATGGGGAATCCGTGCTGAGTGGCATCGCCCACCTGCGCGGCCACGAGACCGACAGGCTTTCCGCGCTCGCCACCGAGATCAACAAGCTCGGCGGTGATGTGTCCGAGACCGACGACGGACTGATCATCCGACCGGCGCCACTGCATGGCGGACAATGGGATTCGTATGCCGATCACCGCATGGCAACCGCGGGCGCGATCATCGGCCTCGTGGTCCCCGGCGTCACCGTCGACGACATCGAGACCACGTCGAAGACGTTGCCCGACTTCCCCGGAATGTGGCAGCAGATGGTCGGACATCCGTGATCTACCGCGCGGCAGAGGCTTTCACAGTGTGTCCTGACGGAGGATGCCGGTGAGCCGCCGCGCGAGCAGCTACGACGAATCCGATGTGCGGATTCGTCCGGGCAAGGGCAGCCGACCGCGCACCAAGACCAGACCGACACACGACGATGCGCAACATGCGATGGTCGTGTCGGTCGACCGGGGCCGCTGGGGCTGCGTGATCGACGGAGATCCCGACCGACGCGTGGTTGCGATGCGCGCCCGCGAACTCGGCCGCACGCCGGTGGTTGTCGGCGACGACGTGTCTCTCGTCGGCGATCTCTCCGGCGATTCCGGGAGCCTTGCACGCATCGTGAAGGTGGCGGAGCGTCGAACTGTGTTGCGGCGCACCGCCGATGACACCGATCCGTATGAGCGCATCGTCGTCGCGAACGCCGATCAACTCCTCATCGTCACAGCAATGGCCGACCCTCCCCCACGCACCGGATTCGTCGAAAGAGCGCTCGCCGCAGCGTATGTCGGCGGGCTGTCGCCGATCCTGTGTCTGACCAAGACCGACCTCGCCTCCTCGGACGAATTCGCTGCCGCTTTCGCCGACCTCGACCTGCCGGTTGTGCGTGCAGGCCGCGACGATCCGCTCGACGACGTGCTGGCGTTGCTCACCAATCACCGCACGGCGCTCATCGGACACTCGGGTGTCGGAAAGTCAACGTTGGTGAATCGCCTTGTCCCCGAAGCAGAACGGGCCACCGGGGTCGTCAGCGGCGTCGGCAAGGGACGCCACACGTCGACGCAGTCGGTTGCGCTGCCACTGCCGGGCGACGACGACAAGCCACGCGGCTGGGTGATCGACACGCCGGGTATCCGCTCGTTCGGCCTGGCGCACGTCAGCGCCGACGACATCGTCAACGCCTTCGACGACCTCCACGAAGCGATCGAGAACTGCCCGCGCGGCTGCACCCACCTCGGGCCGCCCGCCGACCCCGAATGCGCACTGGACTCTCTGACCGGACACTCGTACCGGCGCGCCATGGCCGTGCGGCACCTGCTGCGCGCGGTGTCGGGGGGCGACACGGAGGCCCAGGGCGACCCCCGGGGCGAGGCGGGCTGAGCCAGCGCAGGTGGTCTCGACAAGCTCGACCAGCGGGGGCTGGGCTCGAGCAGCGGGGTCGTCTCGACAAGCTCGACCAGCGGGGTTGGGCTCGAGTAGCGGCATGCGGCTCGAGCAGCGGTGGTCTCGACAAGCTCGACCAGCGGGTGGGCGCTCGAGCAGCGGGTGGGCGGTCGAGCAGCGGGTGGGTGGTCTCGACAAGCTCGACCAGCGGGTGGGTGGTCTCGACAAGCTCGACCAGCGGGTGGGTGAGCTCGACCAGCGGGTGGGTGAGCTCGACCAGCTCGACCAGCGGGTGGGCGCTCGAGCAGCGGGTGGGCGGTCGAGCAGCGGGTGGGTGGTCTCGACAAGCTCGACCAGCGGGGTAGCGCTAGTCGGGGACGCCGATGCTGACCTCCGATGCCTTGACGAGCGCGAACACGCGCGATCCCTCGGCGAGGCCCAGTTCCTCTGCCGCCTCTTTGGTGATCGACGACGTGACGATCTGGTCGCCTCCGTCGAGGCGAACCTTGATCGTGGCGTTGACGGCGCCGAGTGTCACCGACACCACCTCACCTGCGAGCTGATTGCGGATCGAGAGTTTCATCGCACACCTTCCCTGTCGTCTTGCTGCTGTGTCACCGTGCTGCTGCCACTCACGCTGTCACATCGCCGGGCGGCCCGCACACCTCTCGGATGATGTCGAGGACCGCGCTCGCCGCGGTCGTGAGGCTTCTCGATTCCGAGTGCGCGACGTGTATGTCCCACATGAGATCACGGTCGACACAGTGGGCGAGTCCCGCACCTGACTCGGCGGCCGCAACGCTGGCGGGCACGGCGGTCACTCCGAAACCGCTGCGCGCCAACTGAATACCGAACACCTGGTCGGCGACCTCGATGACGGAATGCCGATTCGGGATCTCACGGTCGATAATGGTTCGCGTACCCCAGCCCGGCGGATAGTCGATGACGCGCTCGTCGGCGAGATCGGCCGCGACGAATCGCCCAGCCAACGCGAGCGGGTGGTCGGGATGGGTGACCAACACCAGCGGCTCCGCGGCCAACGAATGGACCGTGATGCCCGAGAGGTCGTCGACGAGTCCGCCGGTCAAGGTCAGATCGAGACTGCCGTTGCGCAGGAGCCGGACGTTGCCCGCACTGCCCTGCGGACTCTGGCGCATCGCGATCGAGATACCCGGATGACGCCGATGCACGACTTCGAATGCCCCCGCGAGGTCGATCGTCGCGACATTGACGAGTGCACCGAGCACCACCTCGCCCCGGATCTCGCCGCGCAGTCCCGCGAGTGCGTCGTGCACCTCGTCCCGCGCACGCAACGCCTCGCGGGCCGGCGCCACCGCCGCACGGCCGGCGTCGGTGAGCACGAGCACGGTGCGTGTTCGGTCGAAGAGTTTCACGCCCAGCTCGCGCTCCAGCTTGGCGACGCCCGTCGACACCGCCGACTGCACCACATGCAACGACCGCGCGGCCGCGGTGAAAGTTCCCTGGTCGCAGCACGCGAGAAAGTACTCGAGCTGTCGCAGTTCCATAGCCGGCCTCCCTACGCGCCTCAGCACTCAACGAGAACGGGTATCAACAGACGTGATGTCCGTATCGAAATCCATCGCTTTCCATCATGCCGGAGACGGCCCACCATGGACGTATGTCCTCTTCAGAGTGCGCGTCTCCCACGTCGGCCGGATCGTCGGCAGACAACCAGCGAAAAAGTGTGCCCACCACGCAGCCGGGTGAAATCAAGCGCCTGAGCCGCCTCGTCGTATTGCTGTTCGCAATCACTGCCGGGTCGTCGGCAGGTTGCCTCTACTACCTGCAGCCGCTGCTGCACGAGGTCGGCAACGACTTCCACATCTCGACCGCCGCGGCGGGTCTCGTCGTGTCGGTCACTCAGGTCGGATACCTCATCGGCCTGGCCCTCGTAGTTCCGCTCGGCGACTTCGTCAATCGACGAATCCTCGTCGGCGGACTGCTCGTGGTCTCATGCGCGGCGTTGGTGATTGCCGCGTTCTCACCGTCGTATGCGGTCCTGATGATCATGGTGTTCGCGGTCGGTATCTCAGCGTCGGCCGCGCAGGTGGTGGTGCCGTGGGCCGCTGCGGTGGCCGCACCCGGTCAGCGCGGCGCGATCGTCGGCACAGTGATGAGCGGTCTGCTCGTCGGCATCCTCTTCTCGCGAGTGTTCAGCGGGCTGGTGGCGCAGGTCGGCGGCTGGCGCACGGTGTTGGCAGTCGCCGCGGTGGTGCAGATCGCGATGGCGGCAGCAGTCTGGTGGTTCGCACCGCGCACCCCGGTCAACGCGTCGTCGACCAGCTATCCCCGTGTGCTGTGGTCGATCGTCACCCTGATCCGCAGCGAGAACGTGCTGCGCCACCGCATGCTTCTCGGCGGCCTGAACATGGCCGCGTTCAGCGGAATGTGGACGGCCATCGCGTTTCTGCTCGCCGGCGCGCACGGCTCGGAGTATCACTTCTCCGACGCCGCGATCGGCCTCTTCGGTCTGGCAGGCGTGGCAGGTGCCCTGGCCGCGCCACGTGTCGGCAAGCTCGCCGACCGCGGATACCTACGCCACACGCAGTACGGCGTCTGGGCCGTCGAACTCGCCGGTTGGGCATTGCTCTACTGGGGAGCACATCAGGTGATCGTGCTGATCATCGCGCTGCTGGTGTTCGATTTCGGTGTCCAGGGAGTGCAGATCGCCAACCAGGCCGCCGTCTACTCGCTCGACGACGAAGCACGATCACGCCTGACGACCGCGTACATGGTCGCCTACTTCGCAGGTGGAGTCCTGGGTTCGGCGTTCGGCGGTTGGGCGTACCAGACCGGCGGATGGGCGCTGGTGTGTGCGGCGGGCGCTGGAACGGCAATCGCCGGGATGATCCTGTGGGCCGCCTTCGCCCGCGTCGAACGCGACCACCCGGTGCAGGGCGTCGCGGCACACAGCCGCCTGCGCGCGAACGCTGCGACCAGCTAGGCCCGACCAGCCCGACGACGCAGCCGACGTCGTCGACGCACCTCGCCGATGGCGGTCTTGAGGCCCATCGCCTTGTCGAGACCGGCGAAACGTCGCTCCGACGCGGTCTCGGGTGCGTCGTCGGCGGTATCACGCAGGAAGCGGTCGGGCAGTGCGAGCTTGTTGATGGTCCGCAGCGTCTTGAGGTATTGGACCCACAACGATCCCGTCGTATAGGGCAGGTCGTATTTGTCGCAGAGTTCGCGGACGCGTACCGAGATGTCGGCGAGGCGGTTGCTCGGCAGATCCGGGTAGAGGTGATGCTCGATCTGGTAGCAGAGATTGCCCGACATGAAAGCCATCGCCGGCCCGGCGTTGAAGTTCGCGGAGCCGAGCATCTGTCGCAGATACCACTGGCCGGGCGTCTCGTCGTCGAGGGTGTCGGCCGTGAATTTCTCTGCGCCGTCGGGGAAGTGCCCGCAGAAGATCACAACATAGGCCCACACATTGCGAATCACGTTCGCGGTCACATTGGCGGTGAGCGTGTGCACGAAGTTCGGGCCGGTCAACCCGGGGAAGAGCACGTAGTCTTTCCCGACCTGCTTGCCGATCTTTCGCAGGAACTCCTTGATCTGCGGTATCGCAACGTCTTTGGACTTCTTGCCTGCGATGACATCCGCGATCGCGAGATCGTGTAGTCCGATTCCCCACTCGAACCCGGCAGCCAGAAAGAGGTTGGTTACCGGTTGGATCGCACGCTTGGCCTCCCACGGTTCGTCGCGCGTGACGCGCAGCGTATTGTAGCCGACGTCGTGATCCATCCCGATAACGTTGGTGTACTTGTGATGGATGTAATTGTGCGAGTGCTTCCAGTGCGGCGAAGCGCACACCATGTCCCACTCCCAGGTGGTGGAATGCACCTCGGGATCGTTCATCCAATCCCACTGGCCATGCATCACGTTGTGGCCGAGTTCCATGTTCTCGATGATCTTGGCCAGCGCCAGCGAACCGGTGCCGAGCAGCCACAGTGAACGACGGTGCGAACCGAAAAGCGCAAGCCGACCCGCGACCTCGAGGGCGCGCTGAGCGAGAATTGTTCTGCGCAGATAACGCACATCGCGCTCGCCGCGATCGGCTTCGATCTCGCGCCGCAAGGCGTCGAGTTCGGCGCCCAAGGCCTCGGACATCCGCGTCAGTCAGATGTGCGTATTCATTGATGTCGGTGATAGCCATTGCACTCCATTATGTCGCACGCCGCGTGTGTGCAACACCCACCCTACCCGCGAGTAACCGCCGGTAGCGTGGGGTCGTCGTATTCACGATCAGGCAGCGCGCGTTGAACGTTCTGTGACCACCGTCGGCGTTGCCGCACGCCCTCGACGCCGATCACGCAGCGACCGGATCGCGCTACGCAAGCCGCGTCGACGTCCACTTACCGGGTCGACGACCGACTCGAGGCGCACTCCCTCGTCGAGTTCTGTCTTGAAACGACGCTCCGACGCCGTCTCGGGAGCGTCGTCGGCGGTCGCCTTGAGATACTTGTCCGGCAACGACAGCTTGGCGATCGTCCGCCAAGACTTCGCATACTGCAGCGGGAACGACCCTGTCGTGTAGGGCAGGTCGTACTTGTCGCACAGCGCCTGGACGCGGACGGCGATCTCGGCGAGCCGGTTGCTCGGGAGGTCGGGGTAGATATGGTGCTCGATCTGGTACGAGAGATTTCCGCTCAAGAAAGCGAGCAGGAATCCGCAGCGAAAGTTGGCTGATCCCAACATCTGTCGCAGATACCACTCAGCCTGCGTCTCGCTGTCGACATCCTGCCTGGTAAATTTCTCCGCACCGTCGGGGAAATGCCCGCAGAAGATCACCGCATTGCTCCACACGTTGCGGATGACATTGCCCAGCGCGTTGGCGGTGGCGGCCTTACCGAACGCGCGCGCCGACGCCCGGACGTCGCCCTTGGTCACCGCGGCGGTTGCCGCAGCCGCAAGACCCGGATAGATCACGTAATCCTTGCCGACCTGACGACCGATCTTGTTGCCGACGTCGGCGAGGTCGCGGCGGAACTGAGCTTTGGCCTCCGGTGTACGACGCTTCTTGCCGATCTCGAGATGCTGCGCGGCAACCCCCCACTGGAAGAAGAGCGCGAGCAGGGTGTTGTAGACGAGGTTGCCGTAGTTGAACGGACGCCACCGCTGGTCGCGCGTCACGCGGAGCAGTCCGTAGCCCACGTCGTCGTCCATGCCGAGCACGTTGGTGTACTTGTGATGGATGTAGTTGTGGGTGTGCTTCCAGTGAGCCGAGGGGTCGGTGTTGTCCCACTCCCACGTGGTCGAGTGCACCTCGGGATCGTTCATCCAATCCCACTGCCCGTGCATCACGTTGTGGCCGAGTTCCATGTTCTCGACGATCTTCGCGACGCCGAGCGCCGTCGCGCCCGCCCACCAGCACGAGCGACGCGTCGAACCGAAGATCAGTCCGCGGCCGACCAACTCGAGACCGCGCTGGAAGCGGATCGTGTTGCGCAGATACCGCGCGTCGCGCTCCCCCCGGTCGGCTTCGATGTCGGCGCGGATCTTGTCGAGCTCGCGACCGAGCGCTTCGATATCAGCCTTGCTCAGATGTGCGTACTCCGGGATGTCGGTGATCGCCACGGGCGTCCTCACTGGTCGCGGATGGTCAGGGTCGAACGAGCCGTTGCAGTGGCTACGTTCGCGTAACTTACGCAATCGTAGGTTACGGACGCCAGACTGTCCAGACATGTTCAGCGCACGAGCGCACACGTTGATCGCTGTGGTCACGAGACTGTGGCCCCGACGAGCGGCCCGCAACTGAACCCCAACCGTTTAGAGGTGATGTCCAGCGCGCGACGATAGTTCTCACGCTTGCGCCGATGAGTCAGCATGAATTGGGTCGACGACGCGAGCCGCAGCGGCATCCGAGACCACCGGTCAAAATCGACCCCGCAGTTGGTCAAGACCTTGAGCGGGACCTCGTCGGCAATCAGCCCGATGTTGTACATCGCGAGACAGCAACTGACACCGACCGCGGCCTGCGAGTGTCCGCGTGCCACCACGCCGAGGTCGGTTTGGTACAGCGGCACCGAATCGAGCTTGCCCAGGAAGGCGAGGTGAGTGAGGAAATAGGCGGCATACGTGGAGAACTGGAAGGTGGCCGAACTGGTGTTGATGGTGAGTACGCGACCCCCTTTCGACACGTAGGGATCGCCGTCGGTCGAATCCTCACGAAGGAGGTATCCGGTGCAGTTGACCACCCAACTCCCCGGGACGACGGGAATCTCCTCATGACTACGGAACACCAGCTGCGGCATGCCATCTCGATCGACGACGTCGACAAGGTAATCAGTGACAATGCCGCTGAGCGCAGCCGAGATGGCGTCGCATTCAGATGGTGAGAGGTTGCCGTTCAAGAACCGACGCGACTCGGGCATCGGGCTGATTCCATACCGCGCGCGGTAGGCGGCGGTCACCTGCTGATCATTTGTCCCGTCGTACATGTCGGCAAACGAGCTGAAGACCTGGCTGGCGGGTTTGGCTGCCCACCATCTGCGCATTCCGATTGGGAAAGCAGCCTCGCGATTGTTGAAGAACGTCCCGGCACCGGCCACCAGATGCACTTCACGTCCGGGATTTCTGGTGGTGATCAGATAGGCGGTGTCCATGGCGGTCTTGCCGCCGCCAATGATCCAGACCGGCGTATTGGTGTCGGTGAAGTCATTCTCGGAGAAGTCGAAGAAGTCGGGCGAGACCGACTTCACCTGCGAACTGCTCAGCGCGAGAGGCTGATTGGGAGTCACGTTGAATCCGTACGCGTTGATCAGGATCGGCGTGTCGAGGACGAGTTTCCCACCCGCGGGGTCGCTGAGATGGACGCGCACGCCGTCTGCGTGTTCATCGAATCGGTCCATCGTCCATCCGTAGTACTCGTCGAGCGCGACTCGTTCCGCGAGAACGTCGCGGCAGTACCGCAGGTGATCGAGGACCTCTGGCTTGGTCGCAAGGTAGTCGGGCGCACGACGCAGCCTCCAGGCGATGTCGCCGGCGGTGAAGAACTCATATGGCTGATGAAGCCGGACATAGGAATACGTGTCGTTCCACATACCACCCGCATCCGGACGACGATCGACGAGAGCCGCCCGAGCGCCCGCGTCGAGGTATTCGGTTGCCACGGCGAGAGCATTCAAGCCCGCTACTCCCGCGCCGACGATGCAGAGGTCGACGTTCGCCACCGCTACGGCACCTGCACTGTTCTGGGATGCCATTGGTTCTCCCGAATTCGGAGCGTGGCGGCAGGTCCGCTGCGTTTATCCCATTGTCCCGGTTTGGCCACCCACCAAAAAGCCCCAGCTTTCGGGGACAGAGGCGCTAGTGATCGCCTGCGTCGGCGAGCAGTTCGTACCCGAGTAGATCCTCGATCTTGCCCGCCGAGCTCGCGGCAAGCGGCTGGGTGCCGAACTCGTTGAAGCCCGCGCGCAGCGCAAGGCGTTTGCTGCCCTCGTTGGAGTCGGCCGCGAACATCGTCAGCCTGCGCAGACCGAGGACGTCGAAGCTGTGCCGCACCGACGCGGGGAACGCCTCGCCGAGCACGCCGGCACCACGCGCCTCGGGATGCGTGTAGAAGCCGATCTCGGCGCCGACCACCGGATCGATCTTGAACAGCGAGATGTCTGCGAGATAGTGGTCCGTTTCCTTGTCGGCGACGGCCCAGGTGCAGGTCTCCCCTCGCGCAGCGGTCCACCACTTCCTGGTGCGCTCGGCCGCGGCATGTTCGACGGTCAGCGGGTCGGGCCTGCCGAACAGGTACTTGCGCGAGATCGGGTCGTCGAGCGTCTCTCGAA
>NZ_BAFC01000008.1 GCF_000248055.1 Gordonia sputi NBRC 100414
TGTTCTCCCGCATGGTCGTCGGCTGGCAGGTGTCCACGACCATGCATACCGGCCTCGCGCTCGATGCCCTGGACATGGGGTTGTGGGCGCGCTCGCGGGCCGGCCGGGATGTGGCCGGGCTGATCCACCACTCCGACCGCGGAGTGCAGTATCGAGCCATCCGCTACACCGAACGTCTCGCCGAGGCCGAAGCGGTGACTTCTGTTGGCTCCAAGGGTGATTCGTACGATAATGCGATGGCCGAGGCATTCAACTCGCTATTCAAAGCCGAGTGCATTCGTAACCCAGTGATGCGCCCGCGTGGTGGCTGGGGCGGTGTCGGCGAGGTCGAAATCGCGGTCGCCGAATACATCGAATGGTTCAACCACCGACGCCTGCACGGCGAGATCGGACACGTCCCGCCCGTCGAGTACGAGGCCGCCTACTGGGCGACCCACACAGCCACCAGCTACCGTGAGAACCCGGTCCCAGCAATCGCTGGAACCAACTAACCGAGCCTCCAGCAAACCCGGGGC
>NZ_BAFC01000007.1 GCF_000248055.1 Gordonia sputi NBRC 100414
TGCGCGGCGGTGTCGTCGGTTTCGGTACTCATCTGGGTCTCCTCGGCAATCTCGGGCCTCACGTCGCTGCCGGCCGGGCAGTTCGATCGATCAACGGTATCCGGTCACGCCAATCCTGCCTCGTCGGCCATCGCGCTCGCCTTGTCCACGAAGCGGTTGACCAACTCTGCGGTAGGGGCTCCGACGACGGCGCGGTTGGTCGGGTCGTCCTGAATTCGACGCACGACTCCCTCGATGATGATGGCGACCTTCCACAACCCCAGCGTCCGCCAGTACTTGAGCGCTTCCGGGTCCCGCCCGGTGATCCGGAGGTAGTCGGCTGCCACGTCGGCCGGGGTCGGGAAACCCTCCATGGTCTCTGCGCTGAATCGTCCGGGGATCTCCTCCCCCACCTCGGGCCAGTACGCCAGGGTGCTGCCGATGTCGGCGAGCGGATCGCCGAGCGTCGACAGCTCCCAGTCGAGAGCAGCCTGCACGTCGCCGGTCGTCGGGTCGACCATCACGTTGCGGATGTGGAAGTCGCCGTGCACCAGCGACGTCTCGTGCTGCTCCGGGACGTTCTCGGCGAGCCTGCGGGTCAGCGAATCCACCTCGGGGATCTCTCGGGTCTTCGAGTTCTCCCACTGCGCGGCCCACCGCTTGAGTTGGCGTTGCGCGTACGGCTTGTGGCTGGCGAGATCGGTGAGACCGGTCGCATCGAGATCGACGGCGTGGATGTGCGCGAGCGTCTCCATCATCGACGTCCCGACGTTGCGGCGTGCGGGCAGGGGAAGAAGCTCCGCATTCTCCTTCTTCTCCAACGAGATGCCGTCGACGAAGTCCATGACGACGAGCGGCACCGGAGCCACCGCTTCGTCGGTGCACACGCCGTACACCTCGGGTACGGGCACATCCGTCGGTGCGAGCGCCGACAGAATGCGCGCCTCGCGCGCCACATCGTGAGCCGACGCGAGCAGGTGCCCGACGGGAGGTCGGCGCAGGACATAGCGCCGACCCGATCCGTCGGAGAGCAGATACGTCAGGTTCGACTGTCCGCCACCGATTCTCGTCGCCGTGACCTGGCCGTCGAGGCCGATACCGTTGTCCGACAACCACGTGAGCAAAGCATCGGTGTCGACGTCGGGGATGGCGAGATCAGTCACCGATGCACTCACCACCGCGCGGCCAGAGCCTGATCCGAAACGCCTGCAACGGTTTCCGGAACCGGTCCGGTGCGGTACGGGCGCAGTTCGCGACGCGCGATCGAGCGCTTGTGCACCTCGTCGGGACCGTCGGCGAGTCGCAGTGTCCGAATGTGTGCGTAGGCCATGGCGAGGGGGAAGTCGTCGGTCACGCCCGCGCCGCCGTACACCTGGATCGCACGGTCGATGATCTTGAGCGCGACGTTGGGCGCGGCGACCTTGATCGCCGCGATCTCGGTGGCGGCGGCCTTGTTTCCGACGGTGTCCATCATGTCGGCGGCCTTCAGGGTGAGCAGACGCACCATCTCGATGTCGATGCGCGACTCCGCGATCCAGTCCTGGATGTTCGCGCGATCGGCGAGCGGCTCACCATAGGTCACTCGGGACGCGGCACGCGCACACATCAATTCCAGTGCGCGCTCGGCCATTCCGATGGTCCGCATGCAGTGGTGGATGCGGCCGGGTCCCAGGCGAGCCTGTGCGATGGCGAAGCCTTCGCCCTCGCCCTTGAGTACGTCGGCCGCGGGCACGCGGACGTTGTCGAAGACAAGTTCTCCGTGGCTCTCGCGATCGACATATCCGAAGACGGGAAGGTTGCGCACGATGGTGACGCCCGGCGCGTCGGTGGGTACGACCATCATCGACTGCTGCTTGTGCGTCGGCGCGGTCGGATCGGTCTTGCCCATCACGATGAGCACCTTGCAGTCGGGGCGAACCGCGTTGGACGCGAACCACTTACGCCCGTTGAGCACGTACTCGTCGCCGTCGCGGACCATCGAGAGCTCGATATTGGTGGCGTCCGAACTCGCGACTGCGGGCTCCGTCATGGCGAAGGCCGACGAGATCTCACCATTGAGCAGCGGCTTGAGGTAGCGCTCCTTGTGCTCGTCGGTGCCGAAGAGCGTGAGCACCTCCATGTTGCCCGTGTCAGGAGCGTTGCAGTTGAACACCTCCGACGACCAGACGACGCGACCCATGATCTCGGCGAGCGGCGCGTACTCGAGGTTGCTCAGGCCCGGTCCCCACTCCTTGTGCGGGTGGAAGAGGTTCCACAGTCCCTCTGCCCGTGCCTTCTCCTTGAGCTGATCGAGGATCTGCGGGTTGGCGTGCGGATTGTCGAGCTCGCGCATCTGCTGCTCGTACACGGCCTCGTTGGGGTAGATGTACTGGTCCATGAAGTCGAGCAGGCGCTGGCGGTATTCCGCTGCGCGCGGCGACATCTCGTACAGACTCATGAAATTCTCCTTGTGGTGTAAGGCTTTCGGAAGAACAGGTGTGTCACGCGTTGGTGAGCTGATCGCGGAGCGTGTTCTGGTACCGACGCATCCCGCGCAACCAGCGGTCGTAGTCGGCACCCTTGTTGCGGTACATGTCGAGTACTTCGGGGTGCGGCAGGATCAGGAAATGGTCGTCGGCGATCGCTGCGAGTACCACCTCGGCCACCTCGGAGGGCGTGAGCACCCGGCCTGCGGTCTCGACGGCGGCCTGCATCAGCATTTCGTCACTGTTGTCCGGCGACGTCGGCGGACGGAGCAGCGCGGTGTCGACGCCCATCGGGCACAGACAGCTCACCTTGACGCCGTCATCGCCGTAGGTGACGTTGAGCCATTCGGAGAAGGCGACGGCGGCGTGTTTCGTGGTGGAGTAGATGGCCGACCCGAGCTGGGTCAGCAGGCCTGCCGCCGACGCCGTCGAGATGAAGTAGCCGTTGCCGCGTTCGACCCATTCGGGAACGAGGCGACGCGCCGCACGAACATGTGCGAGCAGGTTGACGTTGAGCGCCACGTCCCAGTCGGCATCCGACGCCGACAGTCCCGGCCGACCTCCGATGCCCGCGTTCGCGACGTAGATGTCCACAGCACCGAACCGGCTCTCCGCGAGCGCGATGGTCGCATCGATGTGCGTCGACGAGCCCGCATCCCCGGCCAGCGTCGCCACGTTCTCGCCACTCGGATCAATCTCGGCCGCTGCGCGCTTGAGCGCGTCGTCGTCGAGGTCGGTGGCAACGACCCGAGCCCCACCCGCGATGAGCGCACGCGTGATGGCGGCACCGATACCGCCAGCCGCGCCTGTGACGATCGCAACATTTCCGTCGATGTTCATAGACGAAACCGTACTTGAACCCAATTTCAGGTTCAAGTACGGTGTGGATCTTTTTTCGATTCGGTCGAGGTTCCCCCAGACCCGGTCAGCCCAGCATCTTCACCATCGAACTCGAGTCCTCGCCGCTGCGACGCAGGATCACCGCGGAGATCGCGAGTACTGCCAGCGTGAGCGCCAACATCAGCGTCGACATCGCCGCGACCTCCGGGCGCAGCGCGACACGCACGTTGGAGAACACGTAGACCGGCCACGGCGTGTACCCCGGTTGCTGCACGAAGGTCGAGATCACCACGTCGTCGAGGCTGAAGGTGAACGCCAGCAGCATGCCCGCGATGATGCCCGGCATGGCCGCCGGCAGGATCACGTGGCGCAGTCGCTCGAGTGGCGGTGCATAGAGATCGGCGGCAGCCTCCTCGAGCGCGGGATCGAGCGACGCGACTCGCGCCCGGACGATGAACGTCACCACGACCATCGACACCACCGCATGCGAGATCACGAGTCGGAAGAGACCGTTGTTGAACGGGCTCAGGCCACCGTCGACGCCGAGCGTGACGTACCACGGCAGGAAGGCGACGGCGTCGGCGATATCGGGGGTGACGAGCGTGACGGTGAGCAACCCCAAGAGGCCGATCGACCACCATCGCGGCCGACGCGAGATGCCGATTCCGATACCGGCGAACCCACCGAGCACCGTTGCCAGCAGTGCGGAGAGCACGCCGACCTCCAGCGACACCTGCACCGAACGCACGATGGTGTCGTTGGTGACGGCGTCGGAGTACGCGGTGAAGCCGAACGATTCGAACTGTTGCAGCAGACGGCCGGTGTTGAACGAATAGACCACGATCACCGCGATCGGAAGGAACAGGAACAGATAGACGATCACCGCCCACGCCTTGATCGCGAAGGTGTACCAATCTCGCTGGGTCCGCATGGGTTTCATCGTCAACGGCGCCAACGGGCCCGGCTTCTCCCCTGCCGTATCCACCTCGGGCACGTTGAATACGCGCCTGTCGAGCAGTGTGACGACGGCTCGCACCACCACGCCCGCGATCACCACACAGATGAGCACGACGAGCATCAGCGACACCGTCATCGCCGAACCCAATGCCCAGTTCTGCGCGGTCTCGAACTGCGCGGCGATCATCTGGCCCGCCATGGTGCCCTTCGCCCCACCGAGCACCGACGGCGTCACGTAGTCGCCCATCAGCGGGATGAACACCAGGAGCACGCCCGACGCGATACCGGGTGCCGCGAGTGGCAATGTGATCCGGAAGAACGTCGTCCATCGGTTGGCGCCCAGGTCACGGCTGGCCTCCCGGAGCGAGAGTCCGGCCCGGTCCATCGCGACGTAGAGCGGGAAGATCATCAGCGGCAGGTAGTTGTAGACGACGCCGATCTGGACGGCGGCACGCGTGTAGAGGATGCCGAGTTCGCCGAATCCCGCGCTCTGCATCGCGCTCGACAACCAACCCGACGGCGCGAGGGTGATCTGCCAGCCGATCGTTCGGACGAGGAAGTTGGTGAAGAAAGGCACGATGATCAACGCGAGATACAACGGTCGACGTCGCGGATTGCTCTTCACCGCAAGCCAATACGCGAAGGGAATGCCGATCAGCAGGGTGAGCACAACTCCGACGATCGCGATCTGCAGCGTGTTGGTGAAGGTCGAGCGATAGTCCGCGCCGAACGCCTCGCCGTAGTTGTCGAGGGACAGCCGGTCGGTCGCGTACGTGGTGAACTGGTCAGGCTTGTAACCGAAGCTGTACCAGACGACGAGCGCGAGTGGGATGACGAAGAAGAAGACCAGATACGCCCATGCGGGAAAGGTCAGCCCTCCGGCGCCGAAGAGTCGTTGCCGCAGTGGCGGTTTGGGAGTATCCGAAGCGGGTTCGGGTTGGTGGTTTCCGGTCTGTGAAGGCGTCAGGATGTCGGTGGTCATCGGGCACTCCTCGCCTGCATCTGATTGAGGATCTCGGTGCGTTCCTGGGTGGCGGAGTCGACGGTCGCGACGACCAGCCGGTCGACGATCTCGTCCGAGGGGAACAGCAGTTCCGGGTAGGGCAGATCTGCTGCCTTACCCTTCTCGGCCATGCCCTTCACACCCGTCTGATATCCGATGTACTGGAGTTCGCGGAACGACACCTCGGGGTCGAGCATGTGGTTGATGAACGCGTACGCGGCCCCCGGATGTTGGGTGCCCCGCACGATCGCGAAGTTGTCCGTGAAGAGATTCGCCGTCGGCAGCGGATAGACGAATCCCCACCTATCGGGGTCACTTTCGTTCATCAGCGTCAGCCGGGCGTCGCCGTTCCATGCCTGCAGCAGGCTGTACGAACCGCCGGACACGATGGACGTGATCGACGAGTTGTAGCCCTGGATGGTCGGGGCGAGTTGGTTGACCAAGATGTTGCGCGCGGCCGACAGGCTTTTGGCATCGGTGGTGTTGGGGTCGATGTTCATCGCGCCCATCGCGATCGAGACGACCTCCCACGGGTCTTCGACCACGCTCACCTTGCCTTTGGCAGGCCCCCGCGCGAGACTGATGAAGTCGGCCCACGACGTCGGCGTCTTGTCGGTCAGCGACTTCAGATACATGAAACCCGTTGTGCCCCAGTTCTTACAGGCGGCGTGGCGAGACTGTGGATTCCACGGCGGATTGAAGAACCGCTCTTCGAGATTCGCGAGATTGGGGATGCGCGAATGGTCGAGTTCGTCGAGGAGTCCGTGCGCAACCATCTGCGGGATGTAGACCCCGGTCGGCACGATGACGTCGTAACCCGAGGTTCCGCGTGCCGCAGCGAGTTTCGCGATCATCTCTTCGTTGGAGCCGAAGGCGTCGACCTGCAGGCGCACCCCGAACTTGTCGCGGTAGGCGTCGAGATCGGCGGGGTCCTCGTAGTCGCCCCAACTGTAGTAGTTCAGCTGACCCTCGACGTCGTCCGAGAGAGGTTTCGACGGTGCGATGGTCTTGTCGCCACCGCACGCCGTCACCGCGAGACCCGCGACCGTGACGCCGATTCCGGCCAAAAAGCTGCGTCGGGTGATGCGCGAGACCGCTGCCCTGGGAACGAGCGCGCGCACCGTCGTCGACTCGGTGTCCATGTCGTGCTGAGTTCTCATTTGGTGAACACCCGCGTATCCGCCTGCGAGAACGTGCATGTGACGCGCTGGCCCTCAGAAAGATCGGGGAAGTTGCGGGTTGCGCCACGCACCAGCACCTCGGTATCCGCGTCGGTGGTGACGACGACCTGGGTGGAGTCGCCGAGGAACGAGACGCCTGCCGCAGTCCCGGAGACGACGTTGTCCGCGGCGTCGATATCGGCCTGTCCCTCGGCGAACCAGATCGCCTCCGGACGGATCGCGACGACGAGATCGCCACTGAGACCGTCGAGATCGTCTGCGACGGCGAAGGGTCCGTCGGTGGTGGGCAGTCGCCCGTCTTTCAGCGCGCCGGTGACGTCGAAGAACGTCTGCTTGCCGACGAAATCGGCGACGAAGCGGTTGACCGGCTTGGCATAGATGTCCTTGCCGTCACCGACCTGCGCGACGCGCCCCTCGCTCATGACGACGATGCGGTCGCTCATCGACAACGCCTCCTCCTGGTCGTGCGTCACGAACACGAAGGTGGTGCCCAGATCCTTTTGCAGCAGTTTGAGTTCGATCTGCATCTCCTCGCGAAGCTTGCGGTCGAGTGCACTCATCGGCTCGTCGAGCAGCAGGACGTCGGGCCGGTTGGCGAGCGCTCGTGCGAGCGCGACGCGCTGCTGCTGCCCACCCGACAGCATGGCGGGCTTACGGTCGGCGAACCGCGTCATCTGCACCAGTTCGAGGGCTTCTGCGACGCGCTGGCCGATCTCCTTCTTCGCGACTTTGCGTTGCCGCAGACCGAATCCGACGTTTTGCGCGACGGACATGTGCGGGAACAGCGCGTAGGACTGGAACACCGTATTCACGGGTCGACGCTCCGGCGGAACGTTGACGATCGACGCGCCGTCGAGCGTGATCTCGCCCTTCGTCGGACGCTCGAAGCCCGCGAGCATGCGCAGCAGCGTCGTCTTGCCGCAGCCGGAAGGCCCGAGGAGTGAGACGAATTCGCCTGCGGCGACGTCGAGATCGATGTCGGTCACCGCGACGTGGCCGTTGTCGTAGATCTTGGTCACGCCGTGCATCGAGATGGCGCCGCGCTGCGCGGCACTCACCTCCGTCTGCTTCGTGGCTTCGACTGCGGTCATGGGTTGGTCCTCTCATAAACGATCTCACCGTCGGCGACGGTCAGGTCGGCTCTGGTGCGCCAAAGCGAATCTTGTTGCCCTGCAAAGGGATTACGGTCAGCGATGACCAGGTCTGCGCGTGTTCCCGGTCGAATCGTCCCGACCTGGCCCCGCCTGTTCAGGTGCGCCGACCCGCTGGTGTACGCGGCGAGAGCCGTGGTCAGGTCGAGCGCCTCTGCGGGGAGAAGCGGTTCGACGTCCTCTCCGGGTGGGATGCGGTTGACCGCAACCGAGATCGCGGCCCAGGGATCGGGGGTGCTCACCGCCCAGTCACTGCCCATCGCGAGTGATGCACCCGACCGTGCGAGCGACCCGAACGGGTAGTGCCACTGATAACGCTCGTCGCCGATCGCGGCCCGCACCAACGTCACCATCGAGTCGTCGTTGCACGCCCAGAGCGCCTGCATGTTGACGGTCACGCCGAGTTGAACAAAGCGGCCCAGGTCTTCAGGGCGAACCAACTGCAGATGGGCGATGTGGTGTCGGCCGGCTGTGAGGCCATTCGCGACCCGCGCGGACTCGACAGCATCGAGCGCCGCGGTGACGGCGGCGTCGCCGATCGCGTGGAAGTGGATGTCGAGCCCAGCGGCATCGCACGCGATGACCGCTTCGGTCAGCACCTTCTGGTCGAAGTAGGTCAGCCCGGTGTCGGCGGGCGCGCACGCGCAGTCGTGACAGTAGGGCTCCGACATCGCGGCGGTGCGGTTCTCCACGACACCGTCGACCATGATCTTCACCGAGTGCATGCTCCAGCGTCGACCGGCGGTGCTCGCCCGACGTGTGGCGAAGCCCGTGACGACGTCGTCGATGGCCCAGCGGTCGAGGTCTCTCGGCAGCCACGACGCACCGACGACGTCCGCGGTGAGGTCACCCGACTCCTCTGCGGCGGTGTACACCGAGTCGAGGTCGGCCATGCCGGGGTACTCGCCGACGATGGCCTCCTGCCACCCTGTGATGCCGAGCGAGTGGAGGTACTCCTGGGCGGTGAGCAGGCCCGCGTACTGCTCGTCGACGTCGGGCTGCGGCACGAGCCGGGAGACGAGGTCCATCGCGCCCTCGTGCAACGTCCCGGTGGGTGATCCGTCCGCTGCTCGCTCGATGCGCCCGTCCGACGGGTCCGGCGTCGTGGCGTCGATTCCTGCGAGTTCGAGGGCTCGCGTGTTGACCCAGGCGTCGTGGTGATCGCGATTGAGCAGGAACGCAGGTCGGTCGGCGACGACGGCGTCGAGGGCGGTCGCGGTGGGGCAGCCACGATTGAAGTGACTCATCGTCCAGCCCGAGCCGACAATCCACTCCCGGTCGGTGGCGCGTGCGTACGCGGCGATCGCGTCGAGGGTCTGCGAGGCGTCCTCGGCGTCGGTGAGGTCGCACGCGTTGCGATCCACGCCCGCTGACAGCGCATGGATGTGAGCATCGGTGAATCCCGGGTGCAGGAGCCGTCCATTCAGGTCGACGCGCTCGGCCCACGGGATCTGAGCCACGACACGCTCGACGGCGCCAACCGCGACCACTCGCCCCGAGCGAACGCCGACCGCCATGCCGTCGTGAAGTCGATGCCCGTCGAAGACCGGACCCGAATGGAAAACGGTGTCCGGAAGCGGTACTGCCACGAGCGTTGCGATCCTTCCGTGCCGGCAGCCGGGGCCGACGGCCTCACGACCGACGACTGCGACAAGCTCCCCCAAGCGGTGGATCGACTACCGAAATTCGATGTACTTGCGGAGAATCGTCACTGATTCCGCAGGTTTTCACCATCTGAACGGATGCTTCTTAATCTGCTCGCAACATTTGGTGGCTTACGGTCTGTGGCATGCGCAATGGAGATGTCTCGTTCTGGTATTCGACAATCGATCCCGTCCGGCGTCGTTCGCCCCTTGGCGGAGACCTCGACGTCGACATCGCCATCGTGGGCGGCGGACTCACCGGCCTCTGGTCGGCGTACTACCTGCGCGAGGCGCTTCCGGACGCCCGCATCGCGGTGCTCGAGAAGGAGTTCTGCGGCTTCGGCGCCTCGGGTCGCAACGGGGGCTGGTTGTCGGCGGAGGTTCCGGGCAACCGGTCGCACTACGCCGACATCGCCGCGTCGCGCGGTCGCGACGGCCTCGAGGCGAATCGTCGACTCACCGCCACCATGCGCGCGGGCGTCGACGAGGTACTCGCCCGCGTCGCCGCCGAACACATCGACTGCGACGCCGTGAAGTCGGGCGTGCTGCACATCGCGCGGTGCCCGGCGCAGGAATCGCGACTGCGCGACGAACTCGATGCCGAACATCACCTCGATGCGACCGACTGGGAGTACCTCGACGCCGCCGCCCTCGCGGAGCGACTCTCGATCCGTGGTGCACAGGCTGCGATGTTCTCACCACAGTGCGCACGCGTGAATCCGATGAAGCTCACGCGCGGCGTTGCCGACGCCGTCGAGCGTCGAGGTGTGACGATTCACGAGGACACCGCCGCCATCGAGATCCGTCCGCGATCGGTCCGCACCAACCGCGGGACCGTTCGTGCCGAGACCATCCTGGTCTGCCTCGAAGGCTTCACCGCGACCATGCCCGGTCGACGCCGCACACTGCTCCCCCTCAACTCGTCGATGATCGTGACCGAGGTGCTACCCGACGCGATGTGGGACGAGATCGGTTGGGGTGGAGCCGAATTGCTCGGCGAGACGGCACATGCCTACACCTATTCGCAACGCACCGCCGACGGTCGGATCGCGCTCGGCGGACGCGGCGTCCCCTACCGGTACGGCTCCGGGATCGACCACGACGGCGAAACCCAGGAGCGCACCGCGCAGTCACTGGTCGACGCCCTGCACGAGCTCTTCCCCGCGACGGTCGACGTCGAGATCGCACACGCGTGGTGCGGCGTGCTCGGGGTGAGCCGCGACTGGTCGGCGTCGATCGACTTCGACCCGACGACGGGTATCGGCTCGGCGTCCGGCTACGTGGGGTCGGGACTCACGACGACGAATGTCGCCGCCCGCACGCTGCGCGACCTGGTCGTCGGGCAGCGGACAGAACTCACCGACCTGCCGTGGGTCGCGCACCACGCGAAGAAGTGGGAGCCCGAACCCCTGCGCTGGCTGGGGGTCGCGTCGATGTACGGCGCCTACCGCGCCGCGGACCGCCGAGAGCTGGCCTCGACGTCGTCGAAGTCGAATGTCATTGCCCGCGTGGCGGATCGGATCTCCGGGCGGGCGTAGGTGGTCTCGCCTTTCCCGCTGGTCGAGCCCTCCCCGCTGGTCGAACTCCAACCGCTGGTCGAGCTTCCCCGCTGGTCGAGCTTGTCGAGACCACCCCGCCGCTGGTCGAGCCCTCACCGCTGGTCGAGCTTGTCGAGACCACCTCGCACCGCTCGAATCCCGGGCGCGCGCAAGTGGTCTCGACACGCCGCTCGTCCCTCGCGGCTGCTCGACCAGCGGATGATGCGCGCAGCTCAATCCGGAACTGAGCTCATCGAGCCTTTCCCGCAGGCCGAGCCCTCACCGCTGGTCGAGCTTGTCGAGACCACCCCACACCGCTCGAATCCCGGCCGCGCGCAAGTGGTCTCGACACGCCGCTCGTCCCTCGCGGCTGCTCGACCAGCGGATTCCCCGCTGGTCGAGCCTGTCGAGACCACCCCGCGGTCAGTACGTCGCGCCTGGGGCGAACTCCTCGAGCATGTCGGTGACGAGCGCGGCGATCGGCGAGCGCTCGCTGCGCGTCAGGGTCACGTGCGCGAACAGCGGGTGCCCCTTGAGCTTCTCGATGACCGCCGCGACGCCGTCGTGGCGTCCGACGCGGAGGTTGTCGCGCTGCGCGACGTCGTGGGTGAGCACCACCCGCGAGCCTGTGCCGAGTCGGGACAGCACCGTCAGCAGTACGTTGCGCTCCAAGGACTGCGCCTCGTCGACGATCACGAACGAGTCGTGCAGTGACCGACCGCGAATGTGCGTGAGCGGCAACACTTCCAGCATTCCGCGGCTCAGCACCTCTTCGATAACCTCGGGCGACGCGAGGCCTTCGAGCGTATCGAACACCGCCTGCGCCCACGGCCCCATCTTCTCGGCCTCGCCGCCGGGCAGGTAACCGAGCTGCTGGCCGCCGACCGCGTACAGCGGACGGAACACGACGACCTTGCGCTGCGTCCGACGTTCGAGCACGGCTTCGAGGCCGGCGCACAGCGCGAGCGCCGACTTTCCGGTGCCCGCCTTGCCGCCGAGGGACACGATGCCGACGCTGTCGTCGAGGAGCAGGTCGAGTGCGACCCGCTGCTCAGCCGAACGCCCGTGCAGTCCGAATGCCTCACGGTCGCCCCGGACCAGCTGGACCTGCTTGGCCTCGTTGACCCGGCCCAGTGCACTCGCCGAGCCGTGGCCCAACAACCGAACTCCCGTGTGGCAGGGCAGTTCTCGTGCAGCGTCGAGATCAACGACCCCGTCGGAGAACAGCGTGTCGATGACGGGCTGGTCGACGTTGAGCTCCGCCATGCCCGACCATCCGGAGACGACGACGTCCTGTGCGTGGTACTCGTCGGCGTCGAGTCCGACGGCACCCGCCTTGACGCGCAGCGGCGTGTCCTTGGACACCAGCGTGACGTCTTTGCCCTCGGCGCGCAGGTTGAGCGCGCACGCGAGGATGCGGGAGTCGTTGCTGTCGGTGCGGAATCCGGCGGGCAACACCGCGGGATCGGTGTGGTTGAGCTCGACCTGCAGGGTGCCACCCTCGTCGCCGATCGGCAACGGGACGTCGAGTCGACCGTGCTCGAGCCGTAGGTCGTCGAGCAATCTCAATGCCTCACGTGCAAACCAACCGAGCTCGTGGTGGTGACGTTTGCCCTCGAGTTCGCTGATGACGACCAACGGCAAGATGACGTGGTGTTCAGCGAATCGTGTGACTGCCCAGGGATCTGAGAGCAGCACGGAGGTGTCGAGGACGTAGGTGCGTGTGGTCACGTGGGCTCCTACGTTTGTGCGGCACCCGCACAAACCAGTTCTTCGATGACCGGCTGGTTCTTGTCCTTTTTCCCGGCGTCAGCCGAGATGGACGAGGACCGGGGCCGGCCCCCTCGTGCTGCTGGTGCAACCCACGATGTGAACCTCCCGGACGAACCGCTTCCCCGCGGCCCGTCACTGGTCAACGTACGCGGATGACGACGTTCCGGCGCGTCGTAAACGGGTGTGTCTACGTGAAATATGCGTAAACGGACGTATCGTCGAACCACGACGCGCAGAAGCGATGCCGCGGGGACGATACGTCCGTCAGCAGGGAGAATGCGGCGGTCAGCGACCGGCGCGGGCGAGGATTCTGGCCTTGGCCGCAGCACCCTCGTCGTTCAGACCCTCGACACTTCCGAGCTTCAACTGATCGACGATCGACGCAGCGATCGCGTCGATCGTGCTCTCGTCCTGGTAGTCGGCGATCAGTGCGCGCTGCTCGTCGAAGTCGACGACGTCGAATCCGATCGGTTCGTCGAGTCCGCGTGCGAGCGCCTTGTCGAGCGCGATCACGGCCGTGTCCTGGTCGGCGACGAGTCCCGCGCCGAGCAGGTTGACGAAGGTGCGCGACGACACCTCGTCATCACCTGCGACCTTGTGCAGGATCTGCGCGAGGATGTCGTCGGCGACCGACGCCTGCATCTTCTCGATGAACTTCACGCTCTGCGCCTCGTGCACGGCCATGAGTGCCAGCACGTCGAGCGGCTTGAGTTCGTCGACCTGCGCCTCGTTCTGGCGGTAACCGGCGGTGACGTGGATTCGACGACGCTCCTCGGCGTCGACCGGATCAATTGCGCGGCGGACAACGAGGTAGTCGCGCAGGACCACCGCGTGGCGGTTGTCCTCGGCAGTCCACACGCCGACGAGCTGACGCCAGTCGGAGAACGCCGGGAAGTACTTGGCCAGGATGCGGTGATACGACGGCAGGTTGTCCTTGGTGAGCAGCAACGCCAGCAGCGCGGCTGCGGTCTCGTCGGACAGCGTCTGCTGCGAGGGATCCCAGTCGTCGCCGCCCATGAAGGCGAAGTTCCGGCCGTCGTCCCACGGCACGTACTCGTGCGGATTCCACACGGCAGACGCGAGCTGGTGATCCTCGGCCACCTCGGGGAGGGCCTTCTCCAGCGCGATGATCAGTTCGTCTTCGCTCAGTACGTTCACCGCGCCAAGGATACGGATGCGTAGGCGGCGATTTCAAACCGCCCCGACATCTCGAAGCTGGCCAGATGTCCAGGTCAGACCCGGCTCATCAGCCCCCACTCCTCGAGCCCGTCGTACAGCGGGAAGTCGAGTGCCAGGCGAGAGACCCGGCCACGCAGCGCAGACACGTCGGCGTCAGGCCCTGCCGCGAGCGCGGTGGCGATGATGTCGGCGACCTCGCTGAACTGTTCGTCGCCGAAGCCGCGGGTCGCGAGTGCGGGCGTACCGATACGCAGGCCCGAGGTGACCATCGGCGGACGCGGATCGAACGGCACCGCGTTGCGGTTGACCGTGATACCGACCTCGTGGAGGAGGTCTTCTGCCTGCTGACCGTCGAGCGTGCTGTTACGCAGGTCGACCAGGACCAGGTGCACGTCGGTGCCGCCGGTGAGGACCGAGACACCCGACTTCTCGACGTCGGAGCCGGTCAACCGCTCGGCGAGGATCTTGGCGCCCGAGAGCGTACGACGCTGCCGGTCGGCGAACTCTTCGGTGCCCGCGATCTTGAGCGCGACGGCCTTGCCCGCGATGGCGTGCATGAGCGGTCCGCCCTGCTGCCCGGGGAACACCGCCGAGTTGAGCTTCTTGGCCCACTCCTGCTTGGCCAGGATGATGCCCGAGCGCGGGCCGCCGAGTGTCTTGTGCACCGTCGACGAGACGACATCCGACGCAGGCACCGGGTTGGGATGCAGGCCGGCAGCGACGAGTCCGGCGAAGTGAGCCATGTCGGTCCACAGGTAGGCGCCGACCTCGTCGGCGATCGACCGGAAGGCGTCGAAGTCGAGGGTGCGCGGGTATGCCGACCAGCCGGCGACGATCACCTTGGGCTGCACGTCGAGGGCGATCTTGCGCACCTCGTCCATGTCGATGCGGAAGTCTTCTTTGCTGACGCCGTAGAAGTGGTTCTCGTAGAGCTTGCCCGAGAAGTTCAGACGCATGCCGTGGGTGAGGTGACCGCCGTGCGCGAGGTCGAGACCCAGAAGCCGCTCCCCCGGATTCATCAGCGCCATGAGGACCGCGGCGTTGGCCTGCGCACCCGAATGCGGCTGAACGTTGGCGAAGTCGGCTCCGAAGAGTTCCTTCGCGCGGTTGCGTGCGATGTCCTCGACGACGTCGACGTACTCGCAGCCACCGTAGTAGCGGCGACCCGGATATCCCTCGGCGTACTTGTTGGTCAGGACGCTGCCCTGTGCCTGCAGCACAGCACGCGGAACGAAATTTTCCGAGGCGATCATCTCGAGTGTGTCGCGCTGCCGGCTCAGTTCGCCGTTCATCGCGGCCGCCACGTCGGGATCGACCTCTGCCAGGGACATCGAGTTCAGGCTCGCGGTGTTCGCGGAGATGGGATTCTCGCTCATGGCGACCAGTCTATTGGCCCAGTTCGGCACGCAGCAGAGCTGGGGTCAGGGGTTCGTCGAGAAGGCGTCCGAATCGCGCGAGCCGCGCGTCCTGCGGCACCTGCTCGAGCCACTCGCCCAGGAGCCGATAGCCCTCGACGTAGGTCGAGATGTACGCGCGCCACAACGGCGACGTCAGGAACCGCAGCATCTGTCGCGCCCGCTCCGACGGCGCGAGCAGCCACCGCTGCAGAAAGCCCGCGACGACGTCGACGTCGAGGTGTTGATCGTGCAGCATCAGCGCGGCGTCTTGGCGCACAGTCAGCAGACCCGACGACGCCGCGCCGACCCGCTGTGCGCGCTCGCCGTCGAATCGCAGTCCGAGGTCGGCGTAGATCTCCTGCGCCCAGAGTCCCCAGTTGTCGCCGATGGCCGCGTGCAGCGCGTGGTCGGCGAGCCCCTCGGCCATCAGGCACTGCGGCGTGTTGACCAGGAAGATGGTCTGCTCGGTCTGTCCACCGCCGACGAGGATCTGCTCCTTTCTGCAGTGCTCGGTGTGGTGACCGGGATACGCCTCGTGCGCGATGAGGTGCGGCAACGACGACATGTACTGCGTGAGATCGGCATTGATCGCCACCCGCGACCGATAGTTGCCGAGGTAGTAGTTGAAGCCCGACCACGGCTTGTCGGTCACCACCTCGAATTCGACGATCTCGTTGTCCGCCAACGGGAAAACGTCGCGGACCCGTTCACGCAGCGCACCACTGAAGGCGCGGACGCATTCGTCGACGCGCTCGGGCGGGATCTCGTCGGCGCGACGGTAGGCAGCGTAGGCGTCAGCGAGCACCGGCCCGCTCGCATCGGGTGTGCCGAGCGCAGAAGCCAACTCGCCGTGCGCCTTTCGATAATCGTCGGTGTCGGCGGGCGCGATGTCGACGTCGAAGTAGGCGCGCACCTCGTCGACGAATCCGATGGGCTCGCCCGCGAACTTGCGTGCAGAACATTCCAGTGCGCGCAGATGCGCGTCGACGAACGCCGCCCGATCGGGGGCCAGACCCGCAGGGAGTTCGGATCGCAGACCGCGGGCCCGGTCAGCCAGCACGGCGGGGTCGGGGGCCGGGCCTCCCGCGACCTCGGCGCGCAGTGCGGGGTCGCCGGTGTAGGCGTCGACGAAGCCCTCTTCGAGACGGTCGAAGGCGAGGCCGAGCCGCAAATAGTCGGTGACCAGATCCGTATCGGGGGTTGCCGAACCGCTGTACGCCGTTGCCATGGTGGAAGGCTACCGACAGCGGCGTCGACGCGTCCTTCTAAGCTGTAGGCCATGACGACGAGGTGCGACCCGCGATCGCCGATGGGACGAGCCCTCTGATGGCGCGCGACACCACCGGCCGCGATCCCAGTCTTTATCTGGAACTCGATCGCAAGCAATGGCGTGACCTGCGTGAATCCATGCCGATGGTGCTCAATGAGAACGAGCTCGACCAGCTCGTCGGTATGGGCGAGAACGTCGACCTCCAAGAAGTCGCCGAGGTGTATCTCCCGCTGTCGCGACTCATCCACCTACAGGTCGCCGCGAGGCAGCGTCTGTTCGCAGCGACGTCGACCTTCCTCGGCGATCGGCAGACCACAAAGCAGGTTCCGTTCGTCATCGGGATCGCGGGCAGCGTCGCCGTCGGAAAGTCGACGACCGCCCGCATCATGGCAGCGCTCCTGGCCCGCTGGGAGTCGCACCCGAAGGTCGACCTCGTCACCACCGACGGTTTCCTGCTGCCCACGCGAGAGCTCGAACGTCGAGGCATCATGCACCGCAAGGGATTTCCCGAATCCTACGATCGCAGGGGCCTGCTCCGCTTCGTCACCGAGGTCAAGTCGGGGGCGCGCGAGGTGACAGCGCCGGTCTATTCGCACCTCACCTACGACATCGTCCCCGACGTCATGCACTACGTGCACCAGCCCGACATCCTGATCCTCGAAGGCCTCAACGTGCTGCAAACAGGTCCGACGCTGATGGTGTCGGACCTGTTTGATTTCTCCATCTACGTCGACGCGAAGACCACCGACATCGAGAACTGGTACATCTCGCGGTTCCTGCAGATGCGGTCGACGTCGTTCGCCGACCCCAACTCGCACTTCCACCACTACTCGTCACTGACCGACGACCAGGCGCGGGCCGCTGCCCGCGACATCTGGACGTCGATCAACCTGCCGAACCTTCGGGAGAACATCCTCCCCACCCGCCCGCGCGCAACCCTGGTGCTGCGCAAGGATTCTGACCACTCCATCAACCGGGTCCGGCTGCGCAAGTTGTGAGTTCGCGCGGCTGCACGAAGCTGTAGGCCGCGCAAAGATGTGTGTCGAATCGAAGGATGTGGGTGCTGCAGCACCCACATCCTTACGTTCGACACACATTCAGCGTCGGGTCAGCGGCGCTACTTCCGCTCGTCGAGCTCGTACGGGTACTTCGACGCGATCGCGACGCGGTTCCACGCGTTGATCATCACGATCGACGCGACGACCTGACCGAGCTCCACCTCGTTGAACACTTCGCGCGCACGCTCGAACGCGTCGTCGGGAACTCCCGCTTCGCCGATTCGGGTCACGTATTCGGTCAGCTCGAGGGCTGATCGCTGCCGCTCGTCGAAATGGTTGACGGCCTCGTGCCAGACCGGGATCAGACCGATGACCATCGGGTCCATTCCCATCGCGAGCGCGTCGGCGACATGCATACGCAGGCAGTATGCGCACCCGTTGAGCTGTGAGGCTCGGATCTTGATGAGCTCGATCAGCTCGGGCTCCAGACCCTCCGACGACGCGCGCTGCAACGCGACGAGCGCCTTGTAGACGTTCGGATTTCGCGCGGGCATCCAGAGTCTGCGCGTGGTGGCGGTTTCTTGTGCCGTGGTGGTCATCGGTTGCCCCTTTCTGTAGTGGGTGGAGTTGTTTCGAGCCACTCGTCGAACGTGGTCTGGCCCTTCTCGAACTCCCCGCGCGGCATCAGTCCGCCGTCGCGAAATGCTCTCCCGCCGAACGGGACTGCCACAACCCATCGGGGTGATCCGTCGCGCCGAGCAACCGCACGCGCCAGATCGACGAGATCGTGCTGCCCGGGTCCGGCGATCTGCCGGTCCGATAGGTCGTCGGATAGAGCGGCGTCGGCGATCAGTCCTGCGGCGTCGACGGCGGCCAGTGGGCGACACACCATGCGCGGTGCCACCGCGATTGGGCCGAACCGTGTGCGGGCGAGCATCTGGCCGGCGAGTTCGTACCACTGCGCCGAGCGGATGATCTGCAGGTGCCCGGCGTCGACGTTGTCGGTGTAGGTCTGCTCCTGCGCCGCTTTGCCTTGGTAATAGCCGAATTTCGCGTTCACCGCCGGGTCTGCGGCATTGATGATCGACAGGCACACGACTCGTCGCACACCCGCCGCTGCGGCGGCTTCGGCGATGGTGCGCGCGACCGTCGAGAAGAAGTCGACGGCTGTCGAACCGCGCGTCGTCGTCACATTGGTGCAGTCGATCACCGTGTCGGCACCCGCGCACGCCTCCCGCACGCCGGTGCCCGCATACGCGTCGACTCCCGACGACCGTTGCGCGCAAATCACTTTCTCGCCTCGCCGTTCAAGGTCGTCGGCGAGAAGCGCCCCGATCTCACCGCTCGCTCCGAACACCACCGTCGTCATCGGATCCACTTCCTCTCGGATCGTCTGCCTTCTCTGAACGCAACACCGTCAACGCTAGTGGCAGATTGATCCAGAAATGAGGTTCAATCGAGTCGTATTATTGTGCGTCAATCGAGGAGGTGCGATGACGGGTGATCGGTGGTCGGCACTCGCCGAGCGACTCGGGACCGACCTCTATCTCGATCTGCAGCCCGATCCCGACGCACCCACTCGAGGCCGCAGCGCGCAGCTCCGCTCCCGGCTCGCGGACGAACTGCGCAGCGCCATCGCAGATGGCCGCCTCGCACCCGGCACGCGCCTACCTCCCTACCGGTCACTCGCCGCCGATCTCGGTCTGGCTCGCGGGACCGTCTCCTCGGTGTATTCCGAACTGATCGCTGAAGGTTGGCTGACCGCGCGGCAGGGCGCGGGCACCACGGTCGCAGCGGGCACCACCGTCGCAACGGGTTTCGGGGCGCCGGGTTCCGCAGGCGCATCGTTCACAACGGTCGTGTCCGCACCGCGCGTCGCACATGACTTCTCCCTCGGCCAGCCCAACACGTCACAGTTCCCGCGCACCGCATGGATCAGGTCGATGCGACGGGCGATCTCGAGCGCCGACGACTCCGCCTTCGGTCCGACGCTGCCCAACGGCAGCGAACGGCTACGCGTCGCGCTCGCCGGCTATCTCGCCCGAGCGCGTGGCGTTCGTGCACATCCCGACCAGATCGTCTTGACCACATCGGTACTCTCGGCGTTGGAGCTGTTGGGACGCAGCCTTTTTCGTGAATCCGTCGCGGCCGAAGCATACGGTCTGCCCTTCTTTCGCGACGCGTTTACCCAGTACGGCGCGGTCGTGTCACCCATTGCGGTCGACCACGACGGCGCAGACGTGACAGCGCTGACCGACCTCACCGCCAAGCCCCAGGCCGTCCTGCTCACCCCCAGCCACCAGTCCCCGATCGGGGTGTCGCTTGCTCCGCATCGACGTGCGGTTGTAGCCGAGTGGGCAAGGGCGACAGACACATTCCTGATCGAAGACGACTACGACGGTGAACTGCGCTACGACCGCGAACCCGTCGGCGCGATGCAGGCACTGGCTCCCGACCACATCATCTACACGGGGTCGGTCAGCAAGAGCTTGTCACCCTCGGTACGCATCGGCTGGCTGGTCCTACCACCGGCGCTGGTCTCAACTGTGATGTGGGCCAAGGGAATGCGCGAACCGGATGCGAGCATCGTCGATCAGCTTGCCCTGGCCGACATGATCGAGACCGGCTCATACGACAAGCACATCCGAGCAGTCGACAGTTTTATCGACGCCGCAGGCGGGCGCTGATCGAGCGGCTGGGCGCGCACGGGATCGCGACGATGGGCATCTCCGCCGGGCTCCATGCGGTGATACCCGTTCCCGTCGATGTGGAGGCGTCGGTGCTCGCGGCAACCTACGAACGGGGATTCTCGCTCAGTGGACTCGACGTGCTGCGCCATCCGGACGCCCCGAGACTTCACGACGCCCATGATGAGCCGACCGGAGGAGTCCTCGTCGGCTTCGGGACGCCGCCGGTCTCGACATTCGACGCCGACGTGACCGCGCTCATCGAACTACTCGACGATCACTTACCGAATCGCCGACTGCGCGCGGAGTAGTCGCGCAGCGCACGCAGGAAATCGACCCGACGGAACTCGGGCCAATAGGCGTCGGTGAACCAGATCTCCGAGTACGCGCTCTGCCACAGCAGGAATCCGGACAGCCGCTGCTCCCCCGACGTCCTGATGACCAGATCGGGGTCGGGCTGTCCCTTGGTGTACAGATTGCGGTCGATCGCCTCGACGGTGACCGCGTCGACGAGTTCGTCGACCGTCGCGCCCGCCTCTGCCTTCTCCACCAGGACCGCGCGCACAGCGTCGGCGATCTCCTGTCGGCCCCCGTACCCGACCGCCACGTTGACGTTCATGCCCGATCTGTCGAGGGTGCGTTCAGCGGCGTTGCGCAGACGCTGGGCCGCGGTATCGGGGAGCTGATCGAGGGTTCCGACGATGCGAACCCGCCAGTGCCCGTCAGGGGTGGCGATCTCGTCGACGATGTCGGGCACGATCTCCATCAGCGCGTCGAGTTCGTCGGAGGCGCGCTGCAGATTCTCGGTGGACAGCAAATAGATGGTGACCGTCTCGATGCCCAGCTCAGCGCACCACTCGAGCATCTCGGCGATGCGCTGTGCGCCCACCCGATGACCGTGACTGACATCTTCGAAGCCCGCCTCGCGAGCCCATCGTCGATTGCCGTCGCAGATGATCGCCACATGCTGAGGCAGTCGGTTCTCGTCCGTCAACTGAATCAGCCGCCGCTCGTACACGGAGAGCATCGGCCGACGCAGACGATCGGGTAGGAGTTTCATCGCGAACCAGATTAGACCTCACCTGTAAGGGCACACTGAATCAGGCCACGACATCCTCGGCGAGTTCTTCGGTCTCCTCGTCGGTGAGCTGGTCGCGCTCGTGCCTCCCGGCAGCGGCAGGACTCGCGTCTACCGCGCTTTCTACGACGTTTCGACGGTCCCGCAGCGCAACAATACCGACGAGTGCCGCGCCGACGACGAGCCAGCCGATGATCTTGGCGATGTCGCCTGCGCTGGAGACCTGCGGGAAGTAGGCAAGGTTGCGCGACGCCTCGTTCAGACCCGCACCGATCCAGAAATCGTGCAGGACGGCGAAGAACTTCGGTTGCAGCGCAGGCGCGAACACGCCGCCGCTGGTCGTGAAGTTCAACCCGACGAAGATCGTGACCATCGCCAGCGTCGTGAATCGACCGATGAACGGGTGCAATCCGATCGCGAACAGCATGGTGGCCAGCGCGTAGAGGATCGACAGCCCGAAGATCTGCCACTGTGCACCCGGCAGGGCGTCGAACACCCACACGGCGATCGCCGTGGTCACCGCGGCAGAGATCACCGAGCAGACCGCCGCGAACCCGAGACGCACGCGAATCCTGCGTCCACCTGCGGCGACAGCGATCGCGATGCCGCATCCGTACGAGCCGACGGTGAGCGCCACCAGGAAGAAGAAGATGCTCTGCCCGGACGGATCGCGCTGCGGATCGGCCTGCACGACGTCGACGATCTTCAGCGGTTGGTCCTTCGCGATCGTGATGCCGTTGAAGATTCGTTCGACCGTGACCGCTGTGGGATCCGACGCCGCTGTCGACACGTAGAGGACGGGCGTGTCGGCTTTCGGCTCGAAGGCCGCCGCGATCTCCCGGTGCTCGATGGCCGCGCGCGCCTCAGCGGCGGTGGCGACGGTCCGGATCGAGACGTGGTCGCCGAGTTGTTGCTGGAGGGTCTGTGCGGCCACCTGTGTCGAGGTACCGGCACCGACCACATCGATACGCAGATCGTGCGGATCGGGCTTGTGGAATCCGCCGAGATACGCGAGCGCCATCACGGCACCGATGACGAGCGGAACGGCGACGTGCGACGCGATGGTCTTGATCGACAACGCATGGGTGGGAGCAGCGGACATCGATTACCTTCTGGGCTAGTCGAGAACATAGATCGTTCACCAGGAACGGTTGCAGAATGCAACTTGGATAGGTTGTAATATACAACTATGGCTTCACCCGAGCAACCCGATGCCGCCGAAGTCGTCGGGCAGGAACTGGTCACGCTGTCGCGGCGGCTGCGCAACGGCGCCCGCGACATCTACGCAGAGGGCGGCCTGACCTTCGTCGAGTTCTCGCTCCTCGCACTGATCTCGGACAACCCGGGAATCAACGCGGCGTCACTGGCTCGAGCCGCGAACATCGACAAGTCGACGGCCAGCCGCCAGCTCGGCGAACTCCGTCGCCGTGGCCTGCTGCGCCGCACGCAGGACGCGACGTCGTCGAGGTCGCAGTCGTTGGAAGTGACGCAGGAGGCTCTCGACACCCTGGGCGAGATCCGCCGACGCAGTGGCGACGCCATCGCACGCAGGCTCGACACGTGGACGCAGGACGATCTCGAACTGTTCGCAACGCTGCTGCGCCGCTACAACGACGCCGACGCGACATGACCCCGATCGCGGTGACGACCGCCCTGTTCGAGCCGGCGGGCGCAGCGCAGCGAGCCACCGATCTCGCCCGCGCGGGTTCAGCGGGGGTGTTCACCTTCGAGGGGCCGCACGATGTGTTCACGCCGCTCGTCGTTGCGGCGTCAGTACCGGAATTGACCCTGCTGACCAACGTCGCAATTGCCTTCCCGCGCAATCCGATTCACCTCGCACACGCGGCCAACGACCTTCAGTTGCTCTCCGGCGGCAGATTTCGACTCGGCCTGGGAACGCAGATACGCCCGCAGATCGAGAAGCGGTTCGGCGCTGATTTCGACGACCCGGTGGGCCGTATGGCCGACAAGGTCAGCGCCATCAACGCCATCTTCGATGCGTGGGAGACCGGAGCCCCGCTGCGCTATGAAGGGGCCTATCACCGTCACACCTTGATGACGCCCACCTTCAACCCCGGCCCCAACCCGTTCGGTCGGCCGCCGGTGTTCGTCGGCGCGCTCGGGCCGTTGATGACGCGCGCCGCGGCAAAGCACGCCGACGGAGTGTTGGTGATGCCGTTTTCCACCGCCGACTTTCTGGCATCGACGACCGTCCCGAACATTCGACGCGGCCTCGCCGCACGCGATCACGGCCGCGGCTTCACCGCGATCCCCGAGGTGATCGTCTCGGTGGGCACCGACCACACCGCCGCTCGACGACTCCTCGCCTTCTACGGCTCGACGCCCGCCTACCGGCCCGTCCTCGCAGCGCATGGTGCCGAGCAGCTGCAGCCAGAACTCAATGCGCTCTCGAAGCAGGGGCGGTGGGCCGAGATGGCCGATCTGATCGACGACGAGCTACTGCACACGATCGCCGCTGTCGGTGGTCCCGCAGACGTCGCACAGCAGATCCGAGCCCGTGTCGACGCGTTCGACGCGCTGCGCGATCTCGATGTCCGCGTCGACGAGGTGTGTATCTATCAGCCGACACCTATCGACGTCGACCAGCTCGCGGCGATCATCGCCACACTCGGCTGACAGCCTTCTCACACAAAGTTACGGTACCGTAGCTTACGTGAACTCAGCCCTGGTGACCGCTGTCGCCGACAGACCTCGCCTCCGCGGCGTCATTCATCAGTGGTCGGCCTACGTCGCAGTGGTCGCAGGCGTCGCCCTTGTCATCGGCGCAGGCTGGCTACGTGGACCGGGAGCCGCGGTGGCCTGTGCCGTCTACGCGGCAACCGTCGTCGGTCTGTTCGCGACCTCGGCGTCGTATCACCGGATCGCGTGGAAATCGCTGAGCGCTCAGATACACATGAAGCGTGCCGACCACTCGATGATCTTCGTGTTCATCGCGGGTACCTACACGCCGTTCTGTGTGATGGGTCTGCCGAGTCCGATGCGGTGGTGGGTGCTCGGCATCGTCTGGGTCGGCGCGGTCGCCGGTGTCGCACTGAAGATCGCGTGGCCTGGCGCGCCCCGCTGGCTCGGGGTCACGCTCTACATCCTGCTCGGGTGGGTCATCATCGCCGTCGCCCCGACGCTCGTCGCACATGTCGGTTGGCTCGTACTGATCCTGCTCGCGGTGGGCGGGGTGTTCTACAGCGTCGGCGGAGTGCTCTACGCACTGCGCTGGCCCAATCCCTGGCCGACGACGTTCGGCCATCACGAGGTGTTCCACGTCTGCACAGCCATTGCCGCGCTACTGCACTACATCGCGGTCTGGCTGGTCGTTGCCGCCTGACAGCGCGTCCCGACGAGCCGCCGCCTGCCGACGGCCTACTCAGAGCCCCTGCGATCGCAGGTACTCGGCAAGCGCCGTGATGGTCTGCGGATTGCGCGGACCCTCGACGAGCGCCGCATACGGGAACGAGATGTAGCGGCGCTCTCGCACAGCGGTTGTCTGCGCCATCAACGGTTGCGACTCGAGCTGTCGAATCTTGGCTTCGACGGTGTTCTGCGGCCCCGCCCCGTAATCGACGATGACGATGACCTGCGGATCGCGCTGCGCCGCGGCCTCCCATGATGCCGACGTCCAGGAGTCGTCGATATCGCCGAAGATGTTGCGTCCACCGGCTTCGGCGATGATCTGATCCGGTGCCGCATTCCGACCCGAGGTGAACGGCGTCGGATCGGCGCTGTCGAAGGGGAAGACCCGCGCCGCTGCGGACGCGGCAGGCGCCCCCACACGCGCAGCCTCGACCTGCTTGCGATAGTCGGCGGTCAGCGTCGCGGCCCGACCACTCACGCCGAAGATCTGCCCCAGATTCGACAGGTCCGCGTACAACGCATCGAGGGGTCGTACGACGCCGCGCTTGGTGTTGCCTGCCTGGCGACAGGCTTCGGTCAGCTGGTATGGCACGGCACCGGTCGAACGCACCCAGTCGGGGGTGACGCCGGTCGATTCCTTGAACCCGTAGTTCCAGCCCGCAAAGACGAAGTCGGGCCGCGCAGCGGCGATGATCTCCCGCGAGAACGCCGTGCCCAATGATGGTGTCTTCTCGAAATCCGCTCGCCACGGGGATGATTCGATATCGCGCTCTTTGCCCTCGTACGTGGTGTAGCCGGCCATCCGGTCGCCCAATCCGAGGGCGAACATCAGCTCTGTGATCCCGGTGTCGTTCGTCACCGCACGATCGGGTACACCGCTCACCGTAAGCGGTGCACCACAATTGGTTACCGTCACCTGTTCCCCTGATGACCTGGGAGTCGACGACTCGACGTCGGCGCCGCAACCGGAGACCACTGTCATCGCGGCTAGTGCAGACACGACGAATGCGCGCGGTCTGCGAAGTGCTGTCCTGGTCATAGGTGCTGTCATGAGTGCTCTTCCTCGGAGATGGCTTGTGGGACTTGGTCGTCGAAGATGATCTGCGGAACGCCTGTGCGGGGGTGGGCGACGACGTACGCACCAACGCCGTACCACTCGGCGATGTTCGTCGCGGTGAGGAGTTCGTCCGGTGGCCCGATGCACGCGATCGTCCCGTCGAGCACAACGGCGAGCGTGGTGCAGTACTGTGCCGCCATGTTGAGATCGTGCAGCGCCGCGACGACGGTGACCCCGCGTCCGCGCGCCGCACCAAGGATGTCGAACTGATGGCGGATATCAAGGTGATTGGTCGGTTCATCGAGGATCAGTACGTTGGGCTCCTGCGCGAATGCGCGCGCGATGAGTACGCGTTGCGCCTCTCCGCCGGAGAGCGTGGTGAACACACGATCCGCGAACATCCCGACGCCGGCCGTGGACATCGCCGCCGCGCACACCTGGCGGTCGCGGGCACGGGCCGCCGCACCCAGTTCGCGGTGTGGTAGCCGTCCCGTCGCGACAACCTCTGACGCGGTGAAATCGAAGTCGAGCGAGGCCGATTGGGTGAGCGCGGCGACTCGTCGTGCGTTCTCCCGCATACTCACCGCACGCACGTCGTTGCCGTCGACTCGCACGCTGCCGCCCGACGGTGCCAGCGCGCGGTACACGCATCGAAGCAGGGTCGATTTGCCGCTGCCGTTCGGGCCGATCACCCCGAGGAACTCTCCGGAGTCGACCGTGAACGATGCGTCGCGAACGATGACGGTGTGATCGATCTCGACGGTGACCGCGTCGTACTCGACGGCACTCATGAGTCGATCCTGGTACGCCGACGTTGCATCAGTCCGAGGAATACCGGCACACCCACCGCAGCCGTGATCGCCCCGAGCGGAATCTCCTGCGGTGGAACGACAATCCGCGCCATCAGATCGGCGACCACAAGGAACAGCGCCCCCAGCACGGGTGCGACGAGAATGATCTTGCGGTGATCCGCACCGACGACCATGCGGGTCACGTGCGGCACGATGAGACCGACGAATCCGATTGCGCCGCAGACAGAGACGATGAACCCGGTCATCAACGCGGCGATGACGAAGAGCTCGAGCCGAAACCGTGACGCCCGTATGCCGAGCGACGCGGCGACCTCGTCGCCCATCGCCAGCGCATTGAGTTGTCGCGCTCTCGCTGCGACCACACCTATCCCGATGACCACCACGACCGCGACCAGCGCAACCGAATGCCATGTTGCCGCAGCAAGACTGCCGAGCAGCCAGAACATGACACTCCGTGCGGCATCACCCACCGGACGTAAAAAGATGAGCACGGTGGTCAGAGCCGAGAACCCGTATCCCAGAGCGGTTCCCGTCAACACGAGCCGCAGTGGTGTGAGACCTCCGCCGCGCTGTGCAATTCCGAAGACGAGCAACGTCGCCACCAGTGCGCCGAGGAATGCCGCGGTCGGCAACGCATACAGGCCGAGACCCGAGAAGACCCCGAACAGCACGACGGCGGTGGCTCCGACAGACGCACCCGACGAGATCCCGAGCACGTAGGGATCCGCCAGCGGATTGCGCACCATCGCCTGCACGATCACGCCGACCACCGCCAAACCGGCACCCACCAGCGCTCCCGTCAGCACCCGTGGCACACGCGAGTCGACGACGATCCAGTACGAGGCAGCGTCGACCGACGAGACCGGTCCCCCGGTGATTGCTGCCCACACCATCCGCAGCGATACGGACCAGCCCGATCTCCACGGTTCCGTATGCGACGCCGCACGCTGCGGCCACGACGAGCGCCACACCGCAGCCGATGGCCACGGAGACGGGTCGCGCCCAGGTATCCCGAGGGTTCGCACTGCGCGTCGGCATACCCGCCCTCCTGATCAGCCCGGAGCGGGTACAGCAGATGTCGCCACGCGGGGTCGACGACGACCACGCGAGTTCAACACCGACCATGTCCCGCGAAGTCGATGGGACCGCCTATGCCCGGCGGCCACGTCGGCAGGTCTTCGGACTTCGGACACGGCACGTGATGTGCCACCTATCGACGATCGCTTCCCGAGCCGGCAGGCCCAGTGCTGTTGAACGCCTTCGTTTCCGTTACCGCTGCGGGGCAGCTCTGGATTCCCACCAGATTCCCTCTTGGCTCTCACCGACGATCTCGGCTGGAGAACCGACGCCGCTGCAGTGTAACAACGGTCTCGAATCGGACATATGGCGCATGCGGTTTCACGAACTTCACCATCCCATCACCGCGAGGCCGACGGCGGGTAGGACGACGTCCATCCTCTCTTGGTCGGGTGGCGGCATGCCGAACATCTCACCTCGACCGTCACTGGCCGACCTCCGGATCGATGGGGACACGACCCTGCACGCCGGCACCACCCGCCGACGCTTTCTCACCTGGGCGGGCGTCGCTGCCGGTATCGCAACGGTCCCAGCGCTGTTCACGACCGACGCGGCGTCGGCTCCCCCGCCACGCCGTGGCAGTGACCTGTTCACGCTCGGTGTGGCATCAGGCGATCCGCTTCCAGACGGCGTGGTCCTGTGGACACGGCTGGCCGCCGATCCGCTCGCCCGCGGCGGAGCAATGGGTCTGCTTCCGGTACCGGTCGAGTGGGAGATCGCCACCGACCACGGCATGAGGCATGTCGTCGCGCGCGGCGTCGAAGTGGCGACACCGGAGAACGGACACAGCGTGCACGCCGACGTACGCGGCCTACGGCCCGCGGCGGACTACTTCTACCGATTCCGTGCGGGCGGTTCCCTGTCGGCGATCGGGCGCACGCGTACCGCTCCGTCGCACGGAAGTCGGCTGAGTGCATTGACTTTCGCATTCGCCTCGTGCCAATCGTGGGCTGACGGGCACTACCCCGCATACGCCGATATGGCGGCGCACGCACCCGACGTCGTCTTCCATCTCGGCGACTACATCTATGAAAAGCCGATCCCGGTCGACGGCGGCCGACGAAAGACCGCCGCAACACCGGTGTCGGCGCACCGGGAGTGCGCGACGCTCGACGACTATCGCGATCGATATGCGCTCTACAAACTCGACCCCCATCTGCAGGCCGCGCACCGGGCGAGTCCGTTCATCACGATCTTCGACGACCACGAGGTCGACAACAACTGGGCCGCAGAGGTTCCCGAGGACAATCAACCCATCCCCGAATTCCTCGCCCGGCGCGCCCAGGCGATGCGAGCGTGGTGGGAGAACACACCGGTGCGTGTCGCGCAGCGGCCTCGCCCCACGCCGACAGCCGACCTCTACGACCTGCGCGCCTACCGTCGGTTCAGCTATGGCGACCTCGTCGAGTTCAGCGTCCTCGACACCAGGACCTTCCGCAGCGATCAGGCCAACGGCGACAACGACACCGCGCATAATGCCGCGACCGCAGACCCCCGGCGCACCATCACCGGTGCCGCACAGGAGAAGTGGCTGCTCGACGGATTGGCCGCCAGCCGTGCCCGCTGGAACGTTCTCGCGCATCAGACCACCATCGCCGACCTCGCCCGCCGAAAGAACGGCGAGCGGGCGGTCAGTATGGACGGGTGGAGCGGCTACGAAGCCTCTCGCGCAAGGATTCTCGACGGCGCGCGTGAGCGCGGCGTGCACAACCTCGTCTCGATCGTCGGCGACATCCACCGCAACGTGGTCTCCGAGTTGCGCTCCACGTATTCGCGACCGTCCCCGACCGTCGGCGTCGAACTCGCGGGCACCTCGATCGCGTCTGGCGCAGACGGCGAGGACAGCGACGCCAGCGACAAACAACTCAAGGCAGCCTCACCCCACATCCGCTTCGGCAACGCTCAGCGCGGGTACGTTCTCAACAGACTGTCGGCCGACCGCTGGGAAGCGGACTATCGGGTGAGCGATTCGATTGCCGCGCCGGATGTTTCGCTGCACCGCCGGGCGCAGATCACCATCCCGTCCGGTCGGCCCGACATCGACGTGCTCTGACCCGGCTGCTCTGCTCTGCTCTGCTCAGTGCGGAATCGTGCCGCTCTGAGCGGAACCGACGTGACCGATATCCGTCGGTCACCGACGATCGGTGCATGACCGATGAACAACGACCACTGCCACTACGCAAGCGCACCGCGGAAAGCCTTTTCGGGCAACGCATCCTGACTCTCGACTCCGCACTCGACGACGAGATCGGCACGCAATTGTGCTCGCAACTCGTCATGCTCTCCGACGACGATCCCGTCGCCGACATCGCGCTCTGGATCAACTCTCCGGGCGGTTCGGTACCCGCGATGCTCGCGATCACCGACATCATGCGCTTGATTCCCAACGACGTGATCACCGTGAACCTCGGAATGGCCTACAGTGCAGGACAATTCCTGCTGTGCAGCGGCACCCGGGGCAAGCGGTTCATCACGCCGCATGCCAAAGTCCTGCTGCACCAGGGATCGGCGGGCATCGGCGGCTACGCACCCGACATCGAACTGCAGGCCGACGACCTGCGACACGTCCGCGACACCGTACTCACGATCATCGCTGAGCAGACCGGACACACCCGCGAAAAGATCTTCGACGACTCGCTACGCGATCACGTCTTCACCGCCTCCGAGTCGGTCGACTACGGATTCGTCGACCACATCGTCACCGACATCGCACAGATACGACCGTTATCCCCTGCCGCAACGGGTTTCGAGGTGAGTCACGCATGAGCACATACACCATTCCCAACGTCATCACCCGTACTCCGCAGGGCGAGCGCGTCATGGATGTCTACAGTCGGCTGCTCGACGACCGAATCCTCTACCTCGGAACCGAACTCGACGACGGCGTCGCCAATGCGCTCATCGCGCAGATCCTGCATCTCGACTCCGAGAACCCCGACATCCCCATCGAGCTGTACATCAACTCTCCGGGCGCGTCGGTGACCGCAACCTTCGCACTCTACGACACCATGCAGTACTGCCATGCGCCGATCGCCACCACCTGTGTGGGACAAGCACTCTCGTCGACGGCACTACTGCTGGCCGCGGGCTCGCCGGGCCAGAGGTCGGTACTCCCCCACGCCAGGGTCCTGCTCCACCAGCCGTCGGGTCAGGGCCGCGGCACGATCCCGGATCTGATCCTCGCCGCCGAGGAGATCCTGCGCATCCGTGAGGAAATAGAACAGGCACTGAGTCGGCACACCGGGCGCGACATCGAGACGCTGCGTCACGACACCGACCGTGACCGCGTGCTGCGGGCAGATGAGATCGTCGAGTACGGACTCGCCGATCAGGTCATCGACACCAGGGCCACAGCGGCCCGGTGATCGTCAGGCGCACGCTCGACGCGAGGGAGCGCCCAGTCGACGGTATTGAACGCTCGCTCGGCTGACGTCGGTCACGCCGCCAGCGCAACCGGGCCACGCATACGCGAGAGCGGCATGATCGGTTGCATTGCAGCAGGGGTCGAACCGGCGGGGATCGAACGCAGCGTGACCGGGACGCGGGACGCGCCCGGCCTGCGTGCGGCGCCGAGAGCACTCTCGACGCGGGCGAGTTCGGCGGCGGCCTCGCGGGCCAGGTCGAGCAGGCTCAGCTCAACAGCTCCCGCGACGGCCGCAAGCAATTCCGACGATGCGTCCTTGCGTCCGCGTTCGATCTCCGACAGGTACTGACTCGAGACGCCCGCGCGACGCGCGGTCTCGACGAGTCGCTCGCCGCGCTCGTGGCGGCGGCGACGCAGCACACGCCCGGTGACCTCACGCCAGAGCGGCTCGGGCGCCGGCTGCGTATGCGAGTCGTTCCTCGATGCCATGCAACCGAGCGTAGGTCACCACTGCTGCGGGCAGCCGTCCCTTCTGCTCTGGGCAGAACGGCGACAACAGCAGAACGCGACCCTGCCCGTCAGCTGCGCGCGAGGTCGGCGAGGACGCGTGCGCTCGACTCCCAGTCCATGCACTTGTCGGTGACCGACTTGCCGTACACGAGCGGCTGGGCGTCGGGCGACTGCGCACCGGCCTCGAGGAAGCTCTCCAGCATCACACCGCTGATCAGCGGTGTGTGTCCCGCAGCGCGACGCGTCCGGATCGACGCCGCGATCTCGGCGGCGACCTGCGCCTGCCGGATGTGGTCCTTGCCGGAGTTGGCGTGGCTGCAGTCGATCATGACCCGTGCGGGCAGGCCCGCCTTGTCGAGTGCGGCAACCGCGGATGCCACGGACTCGTCGTCGAAGTTGGGTCCGGTGGTACCGCCACGCAGGATGATGTGGCAGTCCTCGTTGCCCGCCGACTCGACGAGCGCACCATGACCGAAGTCGTCGATACCGAAGAAGACGTGTTGCGCGGCAGCGGCATTCACTCCGTCGATGGCGACCTGGACGTTGCCGTCAGTACCGTTCTTGAACCCGATGGGCATCGACAGTCCGGATGCGAGCTGGCGATGCACCTGCGACTCCGTCGTCCGTGCACCGATGGCACCCCACGCGACGGCGTCGGCGATGTACTGCGGGCTCGTCGGCTCGAGGAACTCACATCCGACCGGGAGGCCGAGGTCGATGATGTCGAGCAGCAGCGACCGTGCCGTACGCAGACCACGCTCGACGTCGTAGGTGCCATCCATGCCGGGATCGTTGATGAGTCCCTTCCAGCCGACCGTGGTGCGCGGCTTCTCGAAGTAGACACGCATGACGATCTTCAAGCGGTCGGCGTAGTCGTCGGCAAGCGGTGCGAGGCGTCGCGCGTAGTCGAGCGCGGCGATCGGATCGTGCACCGAGCAGGGTCCGACGACGACGAGTAGACGGTCGTCTCGGCCGGCGAGGATGGCGGCGATCTCGTCGCGATCGGCCTGGACCCGAAGCGCTCGACGGGAGGTCAGCGGCAATTCGGCGCGGATGGTGTCCGGCGACGGGATGGACCGGAAGGATCTGACCCGCCGATCGGAGGTGGAGGTCGATTCGGCCTCGTGAGCGGCAGTGGCGGCGAGATCCGGGAGGGTGGTCACTTCTGTGTTGCCTTTCGCGGGTGGTGGCCTGTCTTCTACGACTGGGACACCCGCTTGCTTGTCATCGGAGGCCCCTGACATGAGAAAAGCAGCGACCTTTCGGTCACTGCTCGGGCTCCGGGTTTATTGACGTGCGACGCAGATTCAGCGCTTCATCGCAGGCTCACCCGGAGCCTCGATAAAGAATCGCCAATAGGCGCGTACGTTGCTGGTCACGTTGGCGAGGTTAACACGATTACCCAGAATGGGCGAAGAGCGCCCGCTCGAGAACCCTCCCCGACTCACGGATGCCCCCTGTCGATCAGCTGGCTCAGCACGATGATCGACTCGCTCCGGTCCACCGGGCCCGCCTGCCGGATGCGCTCGAGGGCGTGCTCGAGGTGGTGTACGTCGCGGGCCATCACACGCAGGATGGCATCGGCCTGGCCAGTGATGGTCGCGGCGCTGACCACCTCGTGTATCGGCTCCCATGCCGCGGTCAGTTCCTCCGGCGAGATGTTGCCTCGGCAGAACACCTGTACATAGGCCTCGGTGGTCCACTGCATCGCCGTCGAATCGATAACGGTCGTGAACCCTTTGATCACTCCCTCGTCGACCAGCCGATCGACCCGACGCTTGACCGCGGGCGCCGACAGACCGACCTCGTCGCCGATCTGTGCGTACGTCGCTCGCGCATCGCGAGCCAGACATTCGAGCACCTTCTCGTCGAGCTCGTCGATCTGACGCAACTTTTCCACCCTCTGCCACCCGTTAATAGAGATTGCTTAATCAAATGCGCAATTCACGTCGATTGTTTGCGCTAGACGCTGACGCTACCGTCGAATTATGACGCTGACGAGTCCACGGTTTGCTGCGCTCACCGAACGCACCCCACGCACCCGCACCTATGCGATGACCCCTCCTTCCCATTACACGGTCACCTACTCGATCAACCCGTGGATGGATCCGTCCGTCCCCGTCGACACAGAACTCGCCATGACGCAATGGGAGTCGTTGCGCGACATCTATCGATCCCTCGGCCATTCGGTCACACTCGTCGACGCCCAGCCGGGTCTGCCAGACATGGTCTATGCCGCCAACGGCGGACTCGTCGTCGACGGAAAGGCCGTGGCAGCACGGTTCCTGCACCCCGAGCGCGCGCCGGAAGGCGAGCACTACACGGCATGGTTACACACCTGCGGCGCCGACGCTGTGCATGAGACCGCCGGCGTACAGGAGGGCGAAGGCGACTTCCTCCTCGTCGGGCGTCGCATCCTGGCGGGGACCGGGTTCCGCACCCACCCCGATACCCACGCCGAAGTCGCGACGATCACCGGACTTCCGGTCGTCAGCCTCGAACTGATCGATCCGCGCTTCTACCACCTCGACACGGCTCTGGGCGTGCTCGACGACGACACCATCGCCTACTTCCCCGACGCCTTCTCGACTGAGTCGCGCGCGGTTCTCGCCGACCTCTTTCCCGACGCGATCATCGCCACCGAGTCCGACGCCGTCGTCCTCGGACTCAACCTCGTGTCCGACGGTCGCCACGTCGTGATGACCGACGCCGCACCGGGATTGGAGTCACGACTGCGCGACGCAGGCTACCTCCCGATCACCGTCGACCTCTCCGAACTCCTCAAAGGCGGCGGAGGAGTCAAGTGCTGCACATTAGAATTGCGGCTACCAGAGATGTCGGACGAGAAGACCATGCAACCGCTCACCGAACCCCATGTGGCACACGACTATTCACCCTTGCCGGTCACTGCGGCGACCGCCGAGGGAGCATGGATCACCGACGTCGACGGCAGGCGTTACCTCGACGCCCTCGGCGCCTACTCCGCGGTCAACTTCGGTCACCGCAATCCCGAGATCGTCGCGGCTGCGAAGGCACAACTCGATCGCGTCACGCTCACCAGTCGCGCATTCGGCTCCGACACCCTCGAACCGTTCTGCGCGGCGCTCGCCGAGCTGTGCGGCAAGGAGATGGTGCTGCCGATGAACACCGGCGCCGAGGCCGTCGAATCGGCACTCAAGGTGGCCCGCAAGTGGGGGTACGACGTGAAAGGCGTTGCGCCGGGACACGCGACGATCATCGTGGCCGGCGGAAATTTCCACGGCCGCACGATCAGCATCGTGAGCTTCAGCGACGACGAGGACGCGCGCGGCGGATTCGGGCCATTCACACCGGGTTTCACGCGGGTGCCGTTCGGCGACGCCACCGCGCTGGCCGACACCATCGACGACACCACGGTCGCCGTGCTGATCGAACCGATCCAGGGTGAGGCCGGAATCATCGTCCCGCCCGACGACTACCTGCCCGAGGTCCGTCGACTCTGCACGGAGAACAACGTGCTGATGATCGCCGACGAAATCCAGTCGGGTCTCGGCCGGACAGGCACGACATTCGCATGTGAGCACTGGGGCGTGGTGCCCGACGTGTACACGCTCGGCAAGGCACTCGGTGGAGGCGTACTCCCGGTGTCGGCGGTGGTTGCCGACCGAGACGTGCTCGGAGTGCTCCACCCCGGACAGCACGGCTCGACGTTCGGTGGCAACCCGCTCGCCGCCGCCGTCGGACACACCGTTGTCCGCATGCTCGCCGACGGCACCTGGCAGGCTCGCGCAGCCGAACTCGGCGAACACCTGCACGCCCGCCTGCGCGAGTTCGTCGGTCACGGCGTCGTCGCCGTCCGCGGCAAGGGACTGTGGGCAGGCATCGACATCGATCCCGCCCTCGGCACCGGCAAAGAGCTCTGCCTGCGTCTCGCCGAACGAGGTGTGCTGGCCAAGGACACCCACGGTTCGACGATCCGCCTCGCCCCACCGATCGTCGTCACGCACGACGAGATCGACTGGCTCATCGAGCGATTCGCAGAGGCGCTGAAGGGCTGAGCCTGCTCGTCACTCACCGATCGCAGCGAGTCGTCGTCGTAGATGGCGCGTTTCGACCGGGTTGCGCGCACAGCCGATCGCCGTGGTGAACGCTGCACGCGCATCGTCGGGTCGGTCGAGACGCACCAGCATCTCTGCCCGCGCAGCGTGCCAGAGGTGGTGCCCCTCGAGCCCGACGATCGCGTCGAGGTCGGCGAGACCCGCGGTGGCGCCCTGCGACATCCCCACCGCCACTGCACGATTGAGTGCGACGATGGGTGTCGGCGTAATGCGTTCGAGTATGCGGTAGAGGCCGACGATCGCTTCCCAATCGGTGTCGTCCGCGGTCTGCGCACGCGAATGTATTCCGGCGATCAGGGCCTGGATGCGATACGGACCGACCCCCGGTAGGGCGACAGCGTCGCGCAGGATCGCCTGTGCCCGGTCGATGAGTGCGCGGTCCCAGTCACGACGATCCTGCTCGGGAAGCGACACGAGATCTCCTGCGCCGTCGACACGCGTTGCCGACCGCGCATGGGTGAACAGCTCGAGCGCCAGCAATCCCCTGGCCTCACCGTTGTCCGGCACGAGGCTCACCGCCACCTCGGTGAGCCGGATCGCCTCGTCGACGAGGTCGACACGCACAAGTCTGTCCGCCACCGCTCCCGACGCCAGGTATCCCTCGTTGAAGACGAGGTACAGCACGGCGAGCAGGGCGTCGACACGTTCGTCGAGGTCGGCGGGAATCGACAGCGGAATGCGCGCGGCACGTATTTTTCGCTTGGCGCGCACGATTCGTTGGGCGAGTGTCTCCTCGGCGACGAGGAACGCGGCCGCGATCTCAGCGGTCGTCAGACCTCCGACGAGCCGGAGCGTCAAGGCAACCTGTGCCTCGCGCCGCAGGGCGGGATGGCAGCACAGCAGCATCAGCCGCAGACGCTCGTCGCCGATCCCGGCGGAGTCGACGATCCGCGAGAACTCCTCCGCCGCGGGCGTTTCGCGGTCTGCGTCGACGGCGAGTTCACGCGCCGCACCGGCCAACCGCCGGTGCTCGACGGCCCGTCGGCGCAGTCGATCGACGAGCTTGTTGCGCGCAACGGCGTAGAGCCAGGCGGCAGGATTGTCCGGGATGCCTGAGACAGGCCATGATTCGACGGCCTGCACGAGCGCCTCCTGCACACAATCGTCTGCCAGGTCGACGTCGTCGTACCGGGTCGCCAAGAGCGACAGGACGCGCCCACTGTCGGTCCGCGCGAGCCGGGTGACGGCAGTGGCGACGTCACCCGGCTGCGCACCGAACACTGCGGTCAATTCGCGACGACAGGCGCGCCGTCGGCTCCAGGGATCAGTCGTGCCGGGCGGACCTCGACGACGCCGAACGGCACGGGAATCTGGCCGGCCCACTTCACGGCGTCGTCGAGGTCGGCGACGTCGATGTGGTAGAAACCGGCGAGCTGCTCCTTGGACTCGGCATAGGGTCCGTCGATCACGGTCGGATCCTGTCCCAGGGTCAGCCGGAGCGTCGTGGCCGTCTCCGACGGTTGAAGGCCTGCCCCGTCGACGAGCACGCCCGCCGCTTTCAGCGCCCTGCCGTAGTCGGCCCAGGCCTGGCGGCCTGCCTCGAAGTCGGCGCTGCCGGGCTCGGGAGCCGGAACCGACTCGTCGACGGTGATGGCGAGGATGTAGTGCATAGCGGGTCCTTTCCCTGGTGACCCGGGATCTCCGGATCACATGATGACAGCCCTGCGCTGTCACCACACCCATGACGCGGCGCCGGCCTCGAATCGACAGTCGAGATGTAGTCAATGTCGCTGACGTTTCCGACGCCCACGCAATTACGGTTATCGCTGCGCGATCGCTACTAGCATCGGAACGATGAGCGACTCTCGGCGCGACGCCACCCACCACGTGCTCCTCATCCGTCACGGGCAGACCGAATGGTCGCTGACCGACCGGCACACCGGCCGCACCGACATCGACCTGACCCCGAAGGGCGAGGAGGACGCGCGAGCACTGAACGGGATCGAGGACCGCGCGGGACTCACAGACCCCTGGGTCATGGCCTCTCCCCGGAAACGCGCCCAGCGCACCGCGCAACTCGCCGGACTGCACATCGACGAGACCAGTGAGCTGTTCGCCGAGTGGGACTACGGCGACTACGAGGGCCTGACCCGCGCTCAGATCCACGAGCGCTACGACCCCGACTGGACGATCTGGACCGGAGGCGGCCGTAACGGCGAGTCCGTGTCCGACATGACAACGCGTGTCGACGCCGCTGTCGACCACGTCGAGGAGCGTTTCGAGAAGTCCGACGTCATCGTGGTGTCGCACGGGCACTTCTCGCGGTCGTTCATCTGCCGATTCCTCGGATGGCCGATCAGCCAGGGCGCCAACATCGACCTGCGCCCCGCGGGCAGCGCGCTTCTCAGCGATCACGCGGGTGATCGACGGCTCGTCGAGTTGCGCGGACCCGAAGGCGCACGTCCGCGCAGCGGCTCCCTGTGACCCTGTCGACGGCGCTCGTCCTCGGTGGTGGCGGGCTGCTCGGCATCGGTTGGATGACAGGCGTTCTGGCCGCACTGGAGGAGTCCGACGCTCTTCCCGCGGCCGACGCCGACGTCGTCATCGGAACGTCCGCGGGTTCGGCAACGGGTGCCGCCGTTCTCCAGTATGGCTCGGCGACAACGCTTTTCGACGCGATGACCCGCAAGTCACGTCGCAACGCCGAGATGACTCCGACGGGTGATCTCGCCGCCCCGATGCAGGCTTTCGGGTCGATCGCCTCATCGACCGCCCCCGATCCTGAACGCGCACAACGTTTTGTCGCGCTGTCCGACGCACTGTCGACGGCCGACCCGCACGAACGCCGCGACGCCGTCGCATCCAGGTTGTCCGGAACGACGTGGCCGATCTCCCTGCGGGTCACGGCACTACGATCCGACGGCGAGCTCGTGGTCTTCGCGGCTGACTCGGGCGTCGATCTCGTCGACGCGGTGACCGCGAGCTGCGCGGTACCCGGAATCTGGCCGACGGTCACCATCGATGGCGCGACCTACGTCGACGGCGGCTCGTTGAGCCCGACCAACGCACATCTCGCCGAAGACGTCGAGCGCGTCATCGTTCTCGCGCCGATGGTCGACGATCCGGCGACGGCCCGACCCGACGTCGCAGCGGTTCTCGCGCGGGCCACAGTCATCTCGCCATCGTCGACCACATTGAGCCGCTCCGGCGACAACCCTTTCGATCCCGACATCCGCGGCCTGGCAGCGGTTCTCGGCTACGACGACGGACTCGAAGCGCTCTCACTGCTGCGTTGACCGTCGCTGATCGCTCGGCGATCGGCGCGCACACGCACGCATCAGCGCCGCGTCAGTTCGCTACTTCTCTGGTCAGCGCAGCGGCCAGGTCGTTCGCGTTCACCACCGGAAGGTCGCACACCGCGCCGCGGCAGACGTACGCCGCGTCGTGACCCTTGACCGGCCCGCGGCCGTCGAGCAGCGGCTGCGAGTCGCGCGCACCCGACACGACGATCGCCCCACCCGGAGCGAGTCGCCTTGCCGCAGTGGCCAATTCGCCACTGCTGCGGGAGTCTTCGGCGATCGCGACCTGGATCGGCCCATCGCGGCGCGCCTCGGCGACGGCCAGCCAATGCCCCGCTGACCGAGGCACTTTGGCCAAGAGCACGCTGCCACGCGTCAACGTCTCGTCGACGATGCTCGCGTAGCGGGTCGCGGGACCCATCCGGGCGAGTGCCGACGCGACGAGCGTGGCCTCGGCCACGAGCGAGGCGCCCGACGGCGTCGCACCGTCGGCCGGGTCCCGGGGCCGCGCGATGAGTGTTCCCTGCGCGGCGTCGAACCAGGCTCCCGCCTCGTCGGGGTCGGCGAACGTCTCGATAGCCTCGTCGAGCAACGCCAAACCCTTGTCGCACCAACTTGTTTCGCCCGTGACCTGATAGACGGTCAGCATCGCGGTGACCAGTGCAGCGTGGTCGTCGAGTGCAGCCAGCGGCGCACCGACAACTCCGCCGAGAGATGAACGCCGCAGTTGTCCGTCGACGAGATGACTGTCGACTAGCTCGGTCAGCACCTCGACAGCCAGGTCCACCCAGTCGGAATGCCCCAGCGCCGCGCCGGCCTCGGCGAGTGCGGTGACCGCCATGGCGTTCCACCCCGTCACCACCTTGTCGTCGCGCGGGGGTTGCGGGCGCGACGCCCGCGCGGTGAGGAGTCGACGCCTGACGTCCGCGTACCGGTCGGGGTCGGTGCGCAATTGCAGCGTCGACGCACCGTGCTCGAAGGTTCCCGCTTCGGTGACGCCGAAAAGCGCTGCGGCCCAATCGCCGTCCTCGTCACCGAGAACCTCACGCAGTTGGGCGGGAGTCCACACGTAGGTCGAGCCCTCGACGCCTGCGGCATCGGCGTCGAGCGACGAGGCGAACCCGCCGACGACACGCAGATCCCGACGCAGGAAGTCGACGATCTCCTCGGCGATCCGGCCGGACAGCGGGTCGTCGACGATCCTCGCGAGATGCCCGTACACGCGGAGCAACTGGGCGTTGTCGTAGAGCATCTTCTCGAAATGCGGTACGACCCAGTCGTTGTCGACCGCATACCGCGAGAAGCCACCGCCGAGTTGGTCGTAGATTCCGCCACGGGCCATCGCATCGGTTGTGCGCATCACGGCCTGCAGAGGCGCGGCGTCTCCTGAACGTTCGTAGTGGCGCAGGAGACCTTCGAGCAACGCGGACGGTGGAAACTTCGGCGGTCCACCGAACCCGCCCGCGGCCTGATCCTCGTCGCCGAGCACGGTGGTGACCGCGTAGTCGAGTAGCCGTTCATCGACGTCGACACCACCTGCCGGAAGCGCAGAAGCGGCGTCGGACAACGCTTCTCGGACCCGTGCGCCCATCGACTCGATCTCGCTGCGCCGCGTCGTCCACGCCTGCGTCACCGCGGAGAGGATCTGCCGGAACGAGGGCATTCCGCCGCGTGGGGTGTCGGGAAAGTAGGTGCCGCAATAGAAGGGCTCACCAGAAGGGGTGAGAAAGCACGTCATCGGCCAGCCGCCCTGGCGTGTCATCGCGACCGTCGCGTTCATGTAGATCGCGTCGATGTCCGGACGTTCTTCGCGGTCGACCTTGATGCAGACGAAGTCGCGGTTCATCTGCGCGGCGGTGTCGGCGTCCTCGAAGGATTCGTGCGCCATCACGTGGCACCAGTGACATGCCGCGTAGCCCACCGACAGCAGTATCGGGACGTCGCGTCGCACCGACTCCTCGAGCGCGGCATCGGTCCACTCGCGCCAGTCGACGGGATTGTCGGCGTGCTGCCGGAGATAGGGACTCGACGATGCGCTCAGTTGATTCGGCATGTCCGATCCGTTCCGTCGCGAGAGTCGGTGGGGTCCCTGCTACCGGTCGAACCACGGGGTCAGGTGTTGCCGGAATCCCGCCGCAGCCCGGGGTTACCGGTGGTGTCGGAGGCGCTGGTGGTGTCGGCGCTGACCGATACCCCGTTGCCGGCGTCCGTCGCCATGCCGTGGTCGTCGGCGTGGGCGGCCCGCTCGGAGTCACCATCGGCAATACCCGCGCCCGCCGCATCGGTGCCCTCATCAAAGGCCTGGTCGGCTTCGGGGTGATTGGCGTCGAACGACTTCGGCAGCTTGCGGAGTTGCTTGTTCATCGAGCGGATCAGCAGTGCCGTGCCGATGAGCAGAACCACGATCACCAGCAGACCGATCGGCGAGGCCTTGCCGAACTCGGGTCCCTGCGGTTGCTGTGCGGCCAACACCGCGATTGTCGAGAACGTCATGACGTCGCCTGCTCCCCAACCCCGACGGCTTCGTCGTCGAGCGATACACCTGTGAACAGGTCTGTTTCCGGAATCGCGGTGGTCACCCGCGTCTGTGCCAACTCATATTCCTCGGTGGGCCAGAGTCGCTGCTGCCACTCGAGCGGGACCGCGAAGAACATGCCGTTGGGGTCGATCTGCGTCGCGTGTGCACGCAACGCATCGTCACGCTGAGGGAAATACTCCGCGCATTCGACCTGAGTCGTCACGCGTCCCATCAGATCGCCGCGACTGGGATCCCACTTGGAGAGCCACTCGGCGAACGGACTCTCCTGGCCGTTCTTCTCGAACTCCTCGGAGAACAGCACCATGCGGTCGCGGATGAATCCATGCGTGTAGTACAGCTTCGACACCGTCCACGGTTCGCCCGCGTCGGGGAAAGCCGCCGGGTCGCCCGCGGCCTCGAACGCCGCCACCGACACCTTGTGGCACATGATGTGGTCGGGATGGGGATATCCACCGTGCTCGTCGTAGGTGATCATCACGTGCGGGCGGAACTCGCGGACGAGCGCGACGAGTTTCTCCGTCGGCACCTCGACGGGCAACGTCGCAAACGAGCCTTCCGGCAGTGGAGGCAGCGGGTCGCCTTCCGGCAGGCCAGAGTCGACGTAACCGAGCCACGTCTGCTCGACGCCGAGCGCAGCTGCGGCCTTCGCCATCTCCTCTTTGCGGACCTCGGTCATCCGCTCCTTGATGCCCGGACGATCCATCGCCGGGTTCAAGATGTCGCCGCGTTCGCCACCGGTGAGGGTCACGATGAGGACCTCGTTGCCCTCTGCGGCGTATTTGGCCGATGTGGCCGCACCCTTGCTCGACTCGTCGTCGGGATGGGCATGCACTGCCATGAGACGGTAGCCGCCCTGCGTGCGCGATTCGGTCACGGTTCCTCGCCTTCGGATACGTACTCCTCTCATGGTAGGTATTGACCCGTGAACAGTTCAGACGGGGGCACGCCGCAGGAACCCGACCTGCACAAACAACCGCGTAGCGGACCGCGTGCCACCTATCCCGTCGCACAGTCGGCGCGGAGTCGGCGCCTGTGGTTCATCGCATCGGCCGTCACCGTTGTCGTCGTCGGTGTGATCCTCGCCGCAATCGGCTACAACAAGTTCGCCGATCCCGATGTCAGCGGACAGGCAACCGGCTACGAGATTCTCGACAACTCGTCGGTCGCCGTCCTGTACACGGTCACCCGCAAGGATCCGACCCAGCCGGTGGCGTGCGTGGTCCGCGCCCGGGTCAAGGACGGCTCCGAGGCGGGGCGTCGTGAGGTTCTCGTACCGCCCGGCACCCAGCAGCAGGGACTACGCACCGTCGTCAAGACGTCCGGACCACCGGTCATCGGCGAAGTCTTCGGCTGCAGCACCGACGTGCCCGCCTATCTGACCTCCACCGCGTCGTGACAGACGAGCGCCCCGTGCCGACCTCGGCCACTCCCGACGGTGACGCCGGCGTTCGTGACGCGAGGGATGAGCACGTCAAGAAGGGGAAGCCGGACAAGGCGGTTTTCGCCCGTCTGAGCAGCCCGTACTTCCCCGCGTTGGTGGCACTGTTCATCGGCGTCATGCTCATCAGCAACATCACCGGCACCAAGGGTGTCGTGTTGTTCGACAGTTGGCTGCACCTCGACGTCGGCCCGATCCACATGAACGGCCTGGTCACCGACGGCGCGTTCTACCTGTTTCCGCTGGCATACGTCCTCGGCGACGTGATCAGCGAGGTCTACGGGTTCAGGGCGATGCGTCGAACGATCCTCGCGGGCTTCGCCGTCCTTCTGCTGGCCTCCCTGTGTTTCTGGGCAACCATCCACCTGCCGGCAGCCGACTTCTACGACGGCCAGGACGCGTTCACCCGCGTCGCCGGAGTGGTGCCCCAGTTCCTCCTCGCCGGGTTGGCCGGATACCTCGCAGGCGAGTTCCTCAACTCGTTCGTGCTCGTGAAAATGAAGCAACGCGCGGGCGAGAAGCGACTCTGGGCACGACTTCTCGGTTCGACCGTCGTCGGCGAATTCGCCGACACACTCGTCTTCTGTTCCATTGCCGCATCCGCACTGGGGATTTCGACCTGGGGCGACTTCATCAATTACACCGCCGTCGGATTCATTTGGAAAACGCTCGTCGAAATCCTCGTCATGCCGATCACCTACGGCGTGGTCGCCTGGCTGAAACGAGCCGAACCCAGCTACCAGCAGGCACTCGCCGAGGTCAACACGACCGACGTGTGATGTGCCACATCCGTCCGGATTTGGTATCCTGACTGAATACACGGCTCCGAGAGGGGTCGTGTTGCTGCATTTAGAGCAGGCCCACATGCCCTACCGCGTGTGACAAAACGAAACACGTGCGCGCATGAAGCATGCGGGCAGACCAAGCATTTAGAGCAGTCCATGTGTCCCGATTCGGGACAGTGCCCCGGTTCAGACATTGCCGGGGAGCGGACAACACAAAGGAGTGACCGATGACCGACACCCAGGTGACCTGGCTGACCCAGGAGTCGCACGACCGCCTCAAGAGCGAGCTCGACTCTCTGATCGCCAACCGTCCGGTCATTGCTGCCGAGATCAACGAGCGTCGCGAAGAGGGCGACCTCAAGGAGAACGGCGGCTACCACGCCGCACGCGAGGAACAGGGCCAGCAGGAAGCGCGTATCCGACAGCTCCAGGAGCTGCTCAACAACGCAAAAGTCGGCGAGGCCCCGACGCAGTCCGGCGTCGCATTGCCCGGTTCCGTCGTCACCGTCTACTACGACGGCGACAAGAGCGACGAAGAGACCTTCCTCATCGCCACCCGCGAAGAGGCCCAGGCAGGCAAACTCGAGACCTATTCACCGAGTTCGCCGCTCGGCTCCGCTCTGATCGACGCCAAGGTGGGCGACACCCGCGAGTACACCGTTCCCAGTGGCTCGGTGATCAAGGTGACGCTCGTCAAGGCCGAGCCGTATCACAGCTGACCCACTTCGGACCACAGCACGATTGAAAGGTTGCTGGGGGTTGCGGTTTCCGCAGCCCTCAGCAACCTTTCGTCGTATCTCACCGCGAGGTGATCAGTTCAGGCGCACCTTCACGCCACCCGAGAACATCGAGTCGTGCAGCTCGATGGTCGTCGGATTCGCATCCTTCGGCATGTCGAAGACAACCTTGGCGTTGACGGTGTTGCCGGGATTGATGTTGTCCCACACCGGAATGTCGGAACCGCCGAGAGCGATCTGCGCGGACGTGCTCGGTTCGAACGTGCGGCCCTGACCGTCGACGAGCTTCTGCTCCGACGGCGAGAAGCTCTGCGGCTTGTTGCTCGTGTTCTGCACCGTCATCGAGACGACGACGAACTGCCCCTGCGCCTGCTCGGTCAGGTAGGGATTGTCGCCGACGCTCGACAGACCCTTCTCCACTCCCGTCACGACGAACTCGAACTTGCCGTCGCGCACAGGAGTGTTGAGTCCTGCTGCCCCGCCGCCCTTCTCGGAGTCGGCGTTCTTACCGTCGCCGTTCTTCTGGTCGGCACCCTGCTGCGACGAGCCGGCCGACGTCGAGTTCGACGACGAATCCGAATCCGACCCGCCTCCGGACACCGCGACGATGATCACGATCAACACCACCAGCGCACCGAGGACCCACGGCCACTTGCGCCGCTTCTTGGGCGGCTGGTTGACGGGCTGACCGCCGGGAGCCTGAGGAGGAAAGCCGTACTGCGGCACCGCGTTCGGCGCTCCGGCGTACTGCCCGGCATCAGGCTGCGGGTACGCGTACTGGGGTGCACCGGACTGGGGCGCACCGGACTGGGGTGCGCCGGACTGGGGCGCACCCGACTGGGGAGCGCCCGACTGGGGAGCGCCCGACTGGGGCGCATTCGGGGGGTTCGTCATTGGTCTTCCTTCGTTCACGACGCCGTACGTTCGGCGACGAAGGGGACTCTATGGATCGAGTCCGACAAAAACGGCCTTGCGGTGCGTCGTCCGAACGAGTGAATCTGATGCCTCGCGGATTCACCGCGAGCCCTGACCCCGACCTGAGACGAGTTTGGCCAAAACGTCTCGTGCGGGTGTTTCGCGATGCTAAGACTCAGGTATGAAAACGCACATCACCCTGCGTCGAGTCGGGGCCTTCGCCGCTGCCGCGGCCGTCGGATTCCTCGCCTCGGTCTCGACACCTGTCCCCGCCGACGCGGCCCCCGCGCCGCTGGCGTACGTCAATCTCGGAGACAGCTACTCCGCGGGTTCAGGCGTATCCCCCACTGCGGCAGACAAACCCGGCAGTTGCACGCAGTCGAGCAACAACTTCGCGCACGTGATCGCGCGCCGCAACGGCTTCTCCCTCAACGACGTCAGTTGCGGTGGCGCACAGACGAAAGACTTCTTCACCCGCCAATATGCCGACGTCGCACCACAATTGCGCGCACTGCGCCCCGATACGCAACTCGTCACACTGATGATCGGAGGCAACGACGGCAACGTCTTCGCTGGCACCGTCGAAAAGTGTGTCGCAGCAGGCGTCGCCGCGGGATTCCGGGACACGCCATGCAAAGCTCAGTACGGCTCGACGATGACCCGCGAGATCCAGACCGCAACGTACCCGAAGATTGTGAACGCGCTCAAGGCAATTCGGGCGAAGTCGCCCGCAGCCCGGGTGGCGATCGTGAGCTACCCGCTCATCATGCCCGCGACCGCGCAGGCGTGTCCCGATCTGCCGGTTGCCGCGGGCGATCTGCCCTATGCGCACGGCATCCAGACCGCACTCAACGACGCCGTCAAGCGTGCCGCCGCGGCGACCGGGGTGACCTACGTCGACGCGACCACACCGTCGATCGGCCACGACAGCTGCAAGCCCGTCGGCGTCCGCTGGGTGGAACCGATCTTCGGCATCGTTCAGCCGGTCCCCGTGCACCCCAACGCACTTGGCGAGCGCGAGATGGCAGGCATCGTCAGTCGCGCCCTCGGCCTGGCTCGGTAGCGAGCCTGGAACCCACTACGCATATGTGTGTCGAATTGAAGGAGTTGGGTGCTGCAGCACCCAACTCCTTCGATAAGGTCCACATGTAGGTGTGGCGCAGCCGATCTCACGCAGCGTCGTCGCGCCTGATGGTCAGCGCGCCCGATTCCTCGGAAACCTGAATGTCGCTGCGCTCCAGCGTGACTCCGAGGCCGTCGAGCATCTGGAAAAGCGGCCTACCCGACGGCACGCTCGACATGTCGTCACCCGGTTCGACACTGTAGTTGGCCACCTCGGTCACCAGCGATAGTCGCCATGCCTCGCCGCGCAGCGGCTGCAGGTCGCGGCTGCGGGTCAACGGCTGCACCTCGAACGACCCGCATGTCGTCGTATCCTCCTTCGTGCACGCTCCCCCGAGCCCGATGTCGGCGAATTCGGCGTGCGACCACCACAGCACGGCGTCGACGTCGACGGTCGGCGTGATGAGCCCGTTGGGTAGCGGCCCCTCCGTCATACGGGTCAGTGGCTTCTCGAAGACGAGGAGCCCGGCGGTGCCCAGTTCGGGTAGTACGCGAATGCCCGCACCGCCGTCTGCGGACCGCGCCTCGCCGGTGACCGACTCGGGCACCCAGATCGGCGAGACCCTCGAAAGAACCTCGGCGGACGTATCGGCGCGGCCGAGGAGTCCGCGCAGCATCTTGTAGAGGTCGACGCTCTCGATGTAGTCCTCGGCGAGATCGGCGCATTCGTCCTCGGTGAGTGCGAGATCCCCGTCCCGGTACTGATCGAAGCGCGCCATCGCGTGGAGCATCCGCACGCCGACCGGGCGTATGTACGCCGCCCACTCCTCGGCCAGCCCGCGGAAGGCGTGGACCAGGGCGGCCTGAACGTCGGGCATGCCCGACGCCGCCCACGGAATCCGATTGAGCTGTCGTCGGGTAGCGGCGTGATACTCCCGATCACTGCCGGTGGTGCCGTTGCGCTTGCGGCCGACAGTTGGCTTGCGTGACTTGTGATTTCGTCTCCCCATGCGCTGCACGCTAAGCCTGATCACGCCGGGAGTCACCGCGCCCATCCACAGGCAACGCGCACATCACAACGGGTCACAGGTTATCCACAGCTCTGCCCCAGACCCTCGCTAACCTGCGCGTTCATCGTGTAGTCAGAGCATTCAACCATCCAAAGGAGGACGGACCATGAAGATGCACAAGCAGCCAATCCCCGACGTTCCGCTCGTCGTCCTCGACGACGACGCCCTCGTTTCCCATTACGCCAAGACCCTGTTCGACGAGGGCACGCCGGTTGCCGTGGTCAGCAGCAACTACTACGACGTCGTGCCGTTCATGTTGCGCAACAACGGCCACACCGTCGCGCTGGTCGCCGACGTCGACGACACGACACAGCTGGCGGAGGCGATCATGATCGTCGAACACCGCCTCGGACACGTCGCAGCGGTCATACGTTACGAAGCCGACCTGGCGACAGCGCCTCACCGCGACTCGACGCACTCCGCATCCGCGGCGTGACCTCTGCTGCCATCGCCGGCCACCGCAGATTCCGACACCGCAGATCAGACGCTGAAAACCATCGACGCCACCGCATGACAGATGACGTAAGGCCCACGACAGTCGCGTAGTACAGGCTTGATGCCATGACTACGACAACCACCACCACTGCGACGACGAGCGCGTCGAACCCCCTGGGGTCCGAACTTGCCATCGATGCACGCGGACTGGTCAAGCAATTCGGCTCGAACCGAGCCGTCGACGGGGTCGATCTGGCGGTCCCGACCGGTTCTGTGTACGGCGTCCTCGGCCCCAACGGAGCGGGCAAGACGACCACCGTCAGCATGCTGGCCACGCTCCTGCGACCCGACGCGGGCTCAGCCAAGATCTTCGGCTACGACGTCGTGCACGATTCGACGGCCGTCCGCTCGCTGGTCGGCGTCACCGGCCAGTACGCCTCGGTCGACGAAGACCTGACGGCGAGACAGAACCTCGTCGTCTTCGCGCTGCTGCTCGGCTTCTCGCGGAAGGCCGCCAAGGTCCGAGCCGACGAACTGCTCGACGAGTTCGCCCTCACCGAAGCCGCCGACCGCCCGCTCAAGGACTTCTCCGGCGGCATGCGTCGACGCCTCGACCTCGCGGCAAGCCTCATCGACACCCCACCCCTGCTGTTCCTCGACGAGCCGACCACCGGACTCGACCCGCGCACCCGCGCCCAGATGTGGGACACCATCCGCCGACTCGTCGCCGACGGCGCAACCGTGCTGCTGACAACCCAGTACCTCGACGAGGCGGACCAACTCGCCGATCGCATCGCGGTGATCGACCACGGTCGTGTCATCGCCGACGACACCGCCGACGCACTGAAGAACTCGGTGGGCGCGGCGACACTGCAACTCGCACCTCTGGAACGGTCCGACGCCCCGCGCGTCGCCGAGATCGTCGAACGCGTTCTGGGCGAGCCCGCGACGCTGTCGGCCGAAGCAGGCAGGATCTCCGCTCCACTGCATCGTCCGGATCTCGTACCAGACGTCCTGATCGCGATGCGCTCCGACGGCATCGCCGTCGACGAGATCAACGTCCAGAAACCGAGCCTCGACGAGGTGTTCCTCACCCTCACCGGCAAGCCTGCCGACCCTCAGGACCCCACCGACTCTCGAGACACAGCCCCCACCGACGACGCAGCCACGCAGCAGGAGGACCTCCGATGACCACCGCACTCCCCCGAGCCGCCACGCCCGCGGCCATCACCACCGGCGCCATCCGAGCACGGGCGAAACAGTCCGTCTCGCTTGCGGAGACCGCACGCCAGTCGCTGACCATGGCCTACCGCGGCGTGCTCAAACTCCGGCACAACCCCGAGCAACTGTTCGACGTGACCATCATGCCGATCATCTTCACGGTGATGTTCACCTACATCTTCGGCGGCGCCATCAGTGGCAACGTCTCGTCGTATCTCCCCGTCATCATCCCCGGCATCCTCGTCCAGACCGTGGTGATGAGCTCCATCGTGACCGGAACGCAGTTGCGTGAAGACATGGACAAGGGCGTCTTCGACCGATTCCGCTCGCTGCCGATCGCACGCATCAGTCCCCTGGCGGGAGCCTTGCTCGCCGACGTGATCCGCTACCTCATCGCGAGCATCATCACTGTCGTGATGGGCCTCATCATGGGCTGGCGTCCGAATGTCCTCGGCGTCATCGCGTCGGTTGTCCTGGTCATGGTGTGCAGCTTCGCCGTCTCCTGGATCTTCGCACTCATGGGTTGCATCATGAGCAAAGCCTCTGCCGTGCAGGGAATCTCGATGCTCGTCGTCTTCCCGTTGACCTTCATGTCGAACGCGTTTGTTCCCGTCGACACGATGCCGGGCTGGTTGCAGGCATTCGTGAACGTCAATCCGGTGAGCCACCTGGTCACCGCGGTGCGTGAGCTCACCGCGACGGGTCACGCCGGTATCCACGTGGTGTGGGCGCTCGCGGGCGCTGCGGTCATCACCGCGGTCTTCGCTCCGCTCGCCGTGCGCGCATACATGCGCAACGCCTGACCAGCACAACGCCTGACCCAACACACAACGACGGGCCTGCCACGCGGCAGGCCCGTCGCTCTGTGTGATCTCAGGCCCGGCGGGGCGCCTTCGACGCAAGCAGTTCGGCGAGTTCCTCGGTCGCGCGTCGGCGTGACATGCTCGGGATGTCGGCGGTGACGTCGTCCCACTCCTCCTGCGTCAGCTTCGACGCCCCGACCAGATCGGTCACGACGGCGTAGTACCCCGGATAGTCGACGCGAGCCTTCAATCGTTTGCCGAGCATCAGTAGCCGAGCGCCGTCGCGCCTGGTCTCGCTCCTGTCGCACAACACGCATCCCGCTGCGAGCGCGAGGTTCGCGGACTGAGGAATGTCGGTCCACCCACTCGGCGACAGGGTCTCGGCGACGCCCGCGGCGAGCACGGGCAACAGCGCACGTGCACGATCAAGCTGCTCCGTGCGCACCAGACCGATGGCGGCAACACCGATCAGCATCGCGGCCCCGGGATCCCGCGCCGCCATCGGATGCTCCCGCAACAGCAGGTCTTCCGCCCGGGCGAACATCGCAGCAGCATCAGCCAGATCTCCACGCGCGTAACGGAGTTCGCCGATTGCCAACATCATTCCGGCGAAAACCTCGGGAAACCCGCGCGGATCGGGGTCTTCGGGCGTCCAGCCGTCGGCGACGTGCACCAATTGTTCTTCTGCGGCGTCGAGTTGGTCCAGGTTGATCAGCGTCACCGCGAGGTAGCAGCGGGTCTGCATCTCGTCCTCGAAGGAACCGAGTCGCACCAGATCGGCGATTCCGCCCCGATAAAAGTCAACGGCGGCAGACCAATTCGCCTGCTGACTGTGAATTCCGCCGAGACTCACCTGAGACATCGCCGACATCCAGTGGTCACTCCCGAGCCGCGACCGCTTGCGCAGAGTCTCTCCGTCGCGTTCCGCCTTGTCCAGACGTCCGAGGTTCTCGGCAAGATTCATTCGTCCGCCGAGCGCTGTCGTCGCGACCCGCTCATCGGGACTCTGGGTGCCACGCACGATGTAGCGGATGGCTTCGGTCGTGCTCCGACTCAGCACGCACGCGGTCATCAGTTCGGTTGGCTCGAGATAGATCCGAGCGGGATTGTGCAGTCGTCGCAGGTAGTACCGCGCACGTGCGAGCTCTCGAAGGTCTTGGCGCAGCATCTGGTGCGTCATCGACGCGAGAACCGTTGCCTCCCAATCACGCCGCCGCTCATCGGAAAGATCGCGAGGAGGCGTCGGCAACACGTCGATCAGCCGCGACCCCCAGTTCATGATCTCCGCGTGCAGGCCACGCGCCATCCAGAACCCCGCGAGAATGGGAAAAATCCGCACCGCACAGTCGACGGCGTCGGCTACCTCTGCGTCGTCCTTCTCGCCGTGCGCGATCACCCCCGTACCGATCACCTCCGTGCAGTGGCGGAGCACCCAGACGAGGTTGTCGACGTCGGCGGCCACGCGGGTCATAAGCCCTGCATCGACACCGGACTCATAGCCGGCAACCGCCTCCGACGCAACGGATCTGGCCCACTCGCGCATCGCGGAGTTGACCTCCGACGACAGTCCCGGCTCCGCGGCGAGTTTCTCCTCGCCGAACTCGCGGACCATCTCCAGCATCCGATACCGCACCCGACCGTCGGCCTCGATCACGGTCAGCAACGACTGATTGACCAGCGAAGCGAGAGTGTCGTCGAGCCGAAACCCGCGATAGCCCAGCACGATTCCCGCCGCGTCAGCCGTGAACCCGGCCGGAAATCTGCAGAGCCGTCGCAGCGCCTCACGCGCATCGTCGTCGAGAAGGTCCCAACTCCAATCGATCACGGCCCGCAGCGTGCGATGCCGGTCCGGAGCGCTGCGGTCCGTCCCGCGAAGCAGTGCGAATCGCTCCGTCAACCGATCGGTGATCTCCTCGACCGTCATCGTGCGAATTCGGGCTGCCGCCAACTCGATTGCCAACGGTAGGCCGTCGAGGTGCCGGCACAGTTGCGCGACGGATTCGTGCGGCAGATCGGCGTCGGGCCGCACCGCGCGGGCACGGGTGACGAACAATTCGACCGCGGCGCCGTCGTCGGTGACGTCGAGCGTCGGTAACCCGAAGATCTGCTCGGCGGGCAGCATCAGCGGCGAACGGCTCGTGACGAGGATCTTCAACGACGAGTCGGCGGCGAGCAGATCGGCCACCAGGCGTGCACACCGCTCGATGACCTGCTCGCAGTTGTCCAGGATCAACAGCGCGTCCCGCCCACGTAGGGCGTCGATCAATCGGTCCTGCAGATCGCCGGTCGGCGCGATGCGGGGTCGGGCGTTGGTGCCGAGGTCCGACTCACCGACACCGAGCGTCGCGGCGATGGCGGGCACCACGTCGTCGTCGTTGCGGATCGGTGCGAGCGGCACGTAGTAGACCGACGATCCTTCGTCGACGAGGCGGTGTCCGACGCGGTTGGCTACCCGCGTCTTGCCCACTCCGCCCGGTCCCTGGATGGTGACGACGCGATTTGCCTTCAGCTGCTCGAGGATCGACGCGACGTCGCCCTCGCGTCCGATGAGGTCGCTCGTCTCCACCAGCAGACCCGCCTGCATGCTCGAGCGTCGCGGACTCGGAGCGGGTCGTCGAATATCGAGTTCGCCCTCGGCGAGAAGCGCGTTGTGGAACTCGGTGATCGTCGACCCGGGGTCGACGCCCAACTCTGTCGATAGCCGACGGCGCAGCGCGGCGTACACGGCGAGCGCGTCGGCGATACGTCCCTCGCCGGCAAGTGCACGCATCAGGTCAAGTGCTGCCGTTTCATCCAATGGATCACGTGCACACCGTTGTTCAGCGAGCTCCCGCGCCGTCGTGTAGTCGCCGGCGTTCATCGCAACCGCGCTGCGGGCACGGTTGAGCGCGTCCTCGACGTGTCCGGCTCGTGCCCGGATCTCGCCGATCAGCGGTGCGGCCTCGTCTCCGAGGTCGTCACCCGGCTCGCCCCGCCACCACGACGCGGCGTCGTCGAGCGCGGTTGCGGTGCCCTGCGCGATGAGGTCGTCGACGATCTCGATGTCGGTGCGGGCGCCGACCAGGCGATACCCGCTTCCCGACGCCTCGATGCGCCCGGCTCCGAGGACGCCACGCAGTCGCGAGATCTGGGTGTGCAGCGCCGCGCCGGGTGACCGTGGCGGATCGTCGCCCCACACATCGTCGATGAGCCGCTCAGCCGAACGGGTGCGTCCACCGGCCAGCGCCAGCGATGCCAACAACCTCTTGGCGCGGATACCCGGTACCGTCACCAGATCGTCCGGCGTCACCGGCGAATCCGGCGCCGCGGACACGCCTGCGGCGACGGGACCGAGCAGACCGATCACGGTTGTTGCGGGGGCGGACACTGTGCCAGATTAGCCCCCGCCGTACTCGGCACGAGTGCCCGCGCTGGACGTATCGCCGAAAGACTGTGCGGCGCCGTGCTTGAATGGCACGATGGCGCGCAGCTACGCACTCAACTCGTTCGATCTCGACTTCTTCGACACGGCACCGGTGAGCTATCGCATCGACGTCCACCTGCCGGTCACGCCCGAACGCGCGTGGGCAGAACTGACGCGCCAGCACACACTCGACTGGTGCCGGGCGATCAAAGGCATCGAGTTCACTTCGCCACCGCCGTACGGAGTGGGCACGACCCGTCGGGCCAAACTCGGTCTGGGCGTCGCACTCTCCGAGTACTTCTTCGACTGGGTCGAGGAGCCAGGAGAACACCACTACCGCAACGCATTTCGCGGAGAATCGGTGACCGTACCCGGCCTGTCGCGGTTCGGCGAACTGACCGAGGTCAGCAGCGCCGACGTCGGCTGCCGACTCGTGTGGCGCTTCGCTCTCGAACTCGCGACCGGAGCCAAGCCCGTCAGGCTGTTCAGTGCACCGACGGCGGCGTCGGTGTTCAAGACGGTCGAAACCGACACCCTGCGTCACTTCTCGACGCTGCGCCCACAGGTCTGATCCGACGCCGCTCGCCGGACCGTCAGCGCAGGAAGCCTGCGTCGGCGAGCGCTGTGCGCACAGCCTCCTGGTGTTCTGCGCCCCTGGTCTCGGCGCTGACCGTCACCTGCACCTCGCCGAGCTGCAGGTCGTCGGCGACACGCGAATGCACGACGTCGACGACGCTCGCCCCCTGCTCACGCAGTAGTTCGAGCAGCGAGATGAGACCACCCGGGCGGTCGGGGATGGTGGCGGTCACGGTCAAGAAGCGACCGGACGCGGTGAGTCCCGCCGTCGTCACGTGGCTGAGCACGAGGGGGTCGATATTCCCGCCGGAGGTGACGACGCAGATCGGTCCCGGCAGATCGAGATCGAGACTCATCAGCGCGGCAACGCCCGCGGCGCCCGCGGGTTCGACGAGCAACTTCGCGCGTTCGAGCAGCAGGAGCAGCGCGGTGGCCAACTGCGCCTCGTCGACGGTGACCACCTCGTCGACGAGCTCACGAACGTGCGCGAACGGAACGTCGCCGGGCAGCGCGACGGCGATACCGTCGGCCATCGTCGACATGTGCGTCGCCGCGACGGGCATGTCCTCCTGCAGCGACGTCGGCCATGCCGCCGCCTGCGCCGCCTGCACACCGACGATCCGCACGCCGGGGCGCCTGGCCTTGACCGCAGCGGCGATCCCGGCGAGCAGCCCACCCCCGCCGAGCGGGACGACGATGGAACCGACGTCGGGCATCTGCTCACAGATCTCGACTCCGACGGTCGCCTGCCCCGCCACGATGTCGCGATGGTCGAACGGGTGGATCAGCGTCGCTCCGGTCTCGTCGGCGAAAGCTCGTGCGGCGACCAGTGATTCGTCGATCGTCTCACCGACGAGCACGACCTCGGCCCCATATGCCTTGGTGGCGGCCAACTTCGGCAGGGCGGCACCCACCGGCATGTAGACGCGCGAGGTGATGCCCAGGTGCGCGGCCGACCACGCCACGCCCTGCGCGTGGTTGCCCGCGCTGGCCGCGACGACACCCGCCGCGCGCTCGTCGGGCGTGAGCCGCGAGATCCGGTAGAACGCACCGCGCGGCTTGAACGATCCTGTGCGCTGCAGGTTCTCGCACTTGAGCCAGACGTCGGAGCCGCTGCGCTCGGACAACACCCGCGACGCCACCATCGGTGTGCGGCGCATCACCGGCGCCAACACCACCGCGGCGGCGTCGATCTCGGACTGTGTGATCAGCATGATGAGCGTCAACGTACGCGGTCGCGATGCCTCACGCAGCGCAACCTCCGACGGTCCCGGATCTGGCGGTCGGCCCTACTGCAGCGCCTGCTCCAGGTCGGCGAGGATGTCGTCGATGTCTTCGATGCCGACCGAGAGACGCACCAGGTTCTCGGGGACCTCGAGCAACGACCCGGCGGTCGACGCGTGGGTCATCGCACCGGGATGCTCGATCAGCGATTCGACGCCGCCCAGCGACTCGGCGAGGGTGAACACCTCGGTGCGCGCGCAGAACTTCTTGGCGTCCTCGATGCCGCCGGACACCAACACCGAGACCATCCCGCCGAAGCGCTTCATCTGCTTGGCGGCGACCTCGTATCCGGGATGCGAGGGATCGCCCGGGTACAGCACGCGCTCGATCTTGTCGTGACGGTTGAGGTACTCGGCGACCTTCTCGGCGTTGTCGCAATGCCGCTCCATGCGGACCGCGAGCGTTTTGATGCCGCGCATCGTCAGGTAGGCATCGAACGGCCCCGGTACAGCGCCCGCACCGTTCTGCAGGAACGCGATGTCGGAGTCGAGTTGCTCGTCGTCGGTGACCAGCGCGCCACCGACGACGTCGGAGTGTCCGCCGAGGTACTTGGTGGTGGAGTGCAGCACGACGTCGGCGCCCAGCTCCAGCGGACGCTGCAGGTACGCCGTCGCAAAGGTGTTGTCCACCACCAGTTTTGCCTTCGCCTCGTGCGCGACCTCACCGAGTCGGGCGATGTCGCCGACGTTCAGCAGCGGATTGGTCGGCGTTTCGACCCACACGAGTTTGGTCTTCGGGGTGATCGCCGCGCGCACCGCGTCGATGTCGCTGACCGGCGCCACCGAGTAGTCGATGCCCCACTGCGTGAAGACCTTGTCGATCAGCCGGAAGGTGCCGCCGTAGGCGTCGTTCGGGATCACGAGGTGGTCGCCGGGACGCAGCGATGCGCGCAGCAGCGCGTCGGTCGCAGCCATGCCGGAGGAGAAACCGCGTCCGTAGGTGCCGCCCTCGATCGCGGCGATGTTCGCCTCGAGCACGCGACGCGTCGGATTTCCGGTACGCGCGTACTCGAATCCGTCACGCAGACCGCCGACGCCGTCCTGTGCGAACGTCGAACTCGCGTAGACCGGGACGTTCACCGCGCCGGTCTGCGGGTCGGGGTCGTAGCCTGCGTGGATGGCTTCGGTGGAAAAGCCGCGTGGACGCTGATACTTCTTCACGTGAGAACTCCTCGCTGAGTGGTGATCTGGACGCTAACCGGCGGTGATCGTCGGATGGGTGCTGACGAATGCCAGCAGATCGTGTCGGGTGATGACGCCGATCGGCTTTCCGTCCTCGACGACCATGAGTGCGTCGGACTCGCCGAGCGCCTTGGTCGCCGCGGACACCGGCTCACCGGAACCGATGAGCGGGAACGGATCTCCCATGTGCGCCGACACGGGATCGGCGAGGTTCGCACGACCCTCGAATACCGCCGAGAGCAGGTCACGTTCGGTGACCGCGCCTGCAACCTCGCCAGCCATCACCGGCGGCTCGGCGCCGACGACCGGCATCTGCGACACCCCGTATTCGCGGAGGATCTCGATCGCGTCGCGCAGGGTCTCCTGCGGGTGCGTGTGCACGAGGTCTGGAAGCGTACCGGTCTTGCCGCGCAACACATCTCCGACGAGCAGCTCCGGCTTGTCGCCGTCGAGCGGGGTGCGCAGGAAGCCGTAGCTGCTCATCCACTCGTCGTTGAAGATCTTGGCCATGTAGCCGCGCCCACCGTCGGGCAGCAGGACCACCACGACGGAGTCGGGGCCCTCTCGCTGCGCCACCTGCAGTGCCGCGACGACCGCCATACCGCAGGAGCCGCCGACGAGCAGCCCCTCTTCGCGGGCGAGGCGTCGGGTCATGTCGAACGAGTCGGCGTCGGAGACCGCGATGATCTCGTCGGGGATGCTCGGGTCGTAGGCGTCGGGCCAGAAATCCTCACCGACACCCTCGACGAGGTACGGCCGCCCGGTGCCGCCGGAGTAGACCGAACCCTCCGGGTCGACGCCGACGACCTTGACCTTGCCGTCGGAGATCTCCTTGAGATAGCGACCGGTGCCGGTGATGGTGCCGCCGGTGCCGACACCCGCGACGAAGTGCGTGATGGTGCCGTCGGTGTCGCGCCAGATCTCCGGGCCGGTGGTCTCGTAGTGACTCTGCGGACCGGCGGGGTTGGAGTACTGGTTGGGCTTCCATGCGCCGTCGACCTCGCGGACCAGACGATCGGAGACGCTGTAGTAGCTGTCGGGGTGTTCCGGCGGGACGGCCGTCGGGCACACGACAACCTCGGCGCCGTAGGCGCGCAGGACGTTGCGCTTGTCCTCGCCGACCTTGTCGGGGCACACGAAGATGCACTTGTATCCGCGCTGCTGCGCGACGAGCGCCAGCCCGACGCCGGTGTTGCCCGACGTCGGCTCGACGATCGTGCCGCCGGGCTTCAGCTCCCCCGACTTCTCCGCGGCGTCGACCATCCGCACAGCGATCCGGTCTTTGCTGCTGCCGCCGGGATTGAGGTATTCGACCTTGGCCGCGACCAGCCCCGATCCGGGGGAGGTCACCGAGTTGAGCTTGACCAGTGGTGTGTTGCCCACCAGGTCGACGACGTGATTGGCGATGCGCATACCCCTATGGTCCCAGAGCGTCGCAAGCCGTCCACATTCGACTTGCCGCTAAGCTGGGACGCGTGTCCGATTCGCGTCACGTCCTCCGCGATGTCGGTGCCGCAGCGACCGCGACGGCCGCAGGGGCCGGCGCCACGTGGGCGGCATACAACGTGCTGGTCTGGCAGGCGCAACAAGCCAGAACCACCATCCCGCACCGCACCGACAACGCCCCGAACGGCGACGGCATCTACCTCCCCGACGGCGGCGAACCGCTACGCGTCACCCGCGACACCCCTGCCGATCTGCACCTGACGGTGTTCGGCGATTCGACGGCCGCGGGACTCGGCGTCGAATCGGCAGACGACACCCCCGGCGTGCGCGTCGCCCGTCGCGTCGCGGCCGACACCGGTCGGGTCATCCGCTACAGCAACAAGGCCATCGTCGGCGCGACGTCGAAGGGCCTCGGCGCGCAGATCGACGCGATGTTGATCGCGGGACATCGACCCGACGTCGCGGTCATCCTGGTCGGCGCCAACGACGTGACCGCCACCAATGGCATCCGGGCGTCGGCGAATCGTCTGGGCGCCGCCGTCCGCCGACTGCGCGAGACCGGCGCCGTGGTCGTCGTCGGTACCTGCCCCGACTTCGGCGTGATCACCGCGATCCCGCAGCCGCTGCGGTCGGTGCTGCGTATCTGGGGCCTGCGGCTTGCCGCCCGCCAGCAGTCAGCGGTGCGCAGCGCGGGAGGCGTCGCCGTTCCGCTGGCCGATCTGCTCTCCGAGGAGTTCAAGGCGAAGCCCGATCACATGTTCTCGCCCGACCACTTCCACCCGTCCGCGGCCGGATACGAGCTCGCCGCGGCGATCCTCACTCCCCCTGTCCTCGAGGAGATCGGCGAGTGGGGACCGGCACCGCTGCCCGAGCCCCCCGAGATCTCGGAGACCGTGCCCGCCAGCAAATTCATGTCCCGCCTGCTGCGGCGCGCACGGACCGTCGAATGACGCACATCGATCTCAACAGCGACGTCGGCGAGTCGTTCGGCCGCTGGGAGCTCGGCGACGACGACGCCGTGCTCGAGGTGGTCACCAGCGCCAACGTTGCGTGCGGTTTTCACGCGGGCGATCCGAGTACGTTGGCACGAACATGTCGCAGCGCACTCGCGAACGGTGTCCGCATCGGCGCACAGGTCAGCTATCGGGACCTCGCGGGCTTCGGTCGGCGATTCGTCGACGCCACGCAGATCGAGTTGACCGACGACGTCGTCTACCAGATCGGCGGACTGCAGGCCATTGCTCGCGCCGCTGGCGGCACGGTCAGCTACGTCAAGCCACATGGGGCGCTGTACAACACGGCCGTTCACCACGACGTGCACGCGCGTGCCGTGGTCGAAGCGATAGCCGCGGTCGACCCGCACCTCCCCGTACTCGGCTTGCCGGGTTCGCGGCTGCTCGAGATCGCCAGAGATCGCGGAATCCCCACCGTCCGAGAAGCTTTCGCCGATCGGGCGTACCACTCCGACGGCACCTTGGTCTCCCGACGTGAACCGGGCGCAGTCCTCGACGATCCCGCGGTGGTCGCCGGGCGGGTGATGCGCATGGTCTCCGATGGCGTCGTCGACTCCATCGACGGCGACACGATACGCATCGACGTCGACTCCGTGTGCCTGCATGGCGACAGTCCAGCCGCTGTCGCGATGGCGGTGGCAACCCGTGAACTGCTGACCTCCGAGGGCATCGAGATCACGCCGTTCACGTGAGCGCAGGCCGCGACGGCAGCATCAGCGCGAGCACGGCGCCCACCAGCGCGAACACCACCGACCACCAGAACGCCGCGGAGAAACCTGCTGCCACGGAGGCAGCCGACATGACCACGACGGCGAGGATCGCGGTACCGAAGGAGCCGCCGAGTTGCTGGGTGATCCGGGTGAGCATGCTGGTGTCCTGACGCGCGGAGTCGGGGACGCCGATGAAGCCTGCGGCCATGATCGGCGACAACAGCAACCCGAGCCCGAGGCCACGGAACAGCAGGGCGATCATCAACCAGATCATCGAGGTTCCCGCATCGGCGAACGCGAACGGCACGGTCGCGGCAGCCACGATCACGAACCCGCACGCCGCCACCCAGCGTCCGCCGAACCGGTCGGTCAACTTACCCGCCAGCCCGCGGGTCACGAATGCTCCGACGCCCTGCGGGATCAGATAGAGCGCCGCCCGGAGTACCGAATCGCCGAACACCTGCTGAAAGAACAAGGGCAGCAGGAACATTGCCCCGAACGATGCGATGCCGAACGCGAACAGTCCGGCCGACGACGCGGCAACTGCGCGATGAGCAAGAATCCGGATATCGACGATCCCCTGGCGCGCAAACACCAGGCTGCGCACCACGAACACTCCCAGCGCGATCACGCCCACCGCCAGCGGAATCATCACGCTCTGACTGACGAAGCCCGCGTGGGCGTTGGAGAGTCCGAGCAGGATCAGCGCCAAACCCGGTGCGAGAAGCAGTAATCCGACGACATCGAGGTGAGCGTGGTGCTCGTCGGCGCCGCGGGTGCGGTCGTCGTCGGGGATACGCCGCGCGAGGTAGAGCGCGACCGCCACGATCGGGACGTTGATCAGAAAGAGCCACCGCCAGTTGAGCCAGTTCAGGATCACGCCGCCGAGCACGGGACCCAGGATCGGCCCCAGCGCGGTCGGCATCGACACCAGAGCGATGACCTGTCCGAGCGCCACTCCACGACTCGCCGACACCAGGATCGACATCATCAGCGGCATGATCAGTCCGGCGCCGAGGCCCTGTAGAACGCGAAATGCGATGAGCGACGGGGCATCCCATGCCATTGCGCACAGGATCGAGCCGAGCAGGAAGATCAGCAGCCCCGCGATCCAGGCGACGCGTGACCCGAATCGCGTTGCCGCCCAACCCGCCAACGGCACCGCGACGGCGAGCGCCAGCAGGTATCCGGTACTGACCCACTGGATCGTCGACACCGGAACGTCGAGGTCTCGGCCGAGCGTCTCGAGCGCGATGGTGGTGATCGTGGTGTCGAGAATCGGTGCGATCAGACCGATGATCACAGCCCATGCGACACGACGCGTCGCAGGATCGATGGTCTGCGCCGGGGACGCTGTTGCCGCCATGGGAACCCCTTTAAGAATCAGTTGTGTATCCTATTTCCGACGATAGGCCGGCGCGATAAGATGCGCAAGTGGATCTTGAACACCAGGACGCCAACCCCACACGACGCCGCGGCGCCGAACTCGAGGCCGCCATCCTCGACGCCGCGTGGGAGCAACTGCTCGACCGCGGCTACTCGGGGCTGACCTTCGAGGCCGTCGCCGAACGAGCCGGAACCAGCAGGCCCGTGCTCTATCGCCGGTGGGCAACACGCGGCGACCTGCTGCGCGCCGCGATCTCCCATCGTGGGCGGCAGGTCGAGGTCGTCGTACCCGACACCGGAAATCTGCGTGACGACGTCCTCGAAGCGCTGCGCGACATGAACGACACTCGCGCCGATTTCGTGGTCATGATGGCGTCGAGTCTCGGCGAGTACTTCGCCGAAGGCGGCACCACCCCGCGTGAGGTTCGCGCGCTGTTCATCGGCGATCGTGCGTCGACCATGGCCACCATCGTCGAACGTGCGATCGCTCGGGGCGAGGTGAACCCGGCACATGTGACCGAGCGGGCCATCACTCTGCCTGCCGACCTCTATCGCTACGAGGTACTCATGTCCCTGAAACCCGTGTCCGACGACGTCCTGCGCACCATCGTCGACGACGTCTTCTTGCCTCTCGTCCAACCGGATACCGCATCGAAGGCTCCGCGCTCCGACGAGTGACAAATCCGGCTCATCTGACATCCGAGCTGTCCAGTAACGTGTTTCACATGCCTGAAGCTGTCATCGTTGCCCATGCCCGCTCCCCGATCGGCCGTGCCGGAAAGGGATCCCTCAAAGACGTTCGTCCCGACGAACTCTCTCGCCAGATCGTCACCGCACTTCTCGCCAAGGTCCCCGAGCTCGACCCCAAGGAAATCGAAGACATCCACTGGGGAATCGGCCAGCCCGGCGGCCAGGGCGGCTACAACATCGCCCGCGTGCTCGGCGTCGAACTCGGCTTCGACCACATCCCCGGCGTCACCGTGAACCGCTACTGCTCGTCGTCGTTGCAGACCACCCGCATGGCCCTGCACGCCATCAAGGCAGGCGAGGGTGACGTGTTCATCTCCGGTGGCGTCGAGAGCGTGTCGAGCTTCGCCGTCTCCGGCGGCGCCGACGGTGCGCCCGATTCCAAGAACCCGCTGTTCGACGAGGCGCTGGCCCGCACCGAACGCTCCGCCGAGGGCGGCGCTCCCGCGTGGCACGATCCCCGCGAAGACGGCCTGATCCCCGACGTCTACATCGCGATGGGTCAGACCGCCGAGAACGTCGCGAGCTTCACCGGCATCTCGCGTGAGGACCAGGACCACTGGGGCGTGCGCAGCCAGAACCGCGCAGAAGAGGCCATCAAGGCCGGATTCTTCGAGCGCGAGATCGACCCGATCACGCTCGCCGACGGCACCGTCGTCAGCACCGACGACGGCCCCCGACCGGGCACGACCTACGAGAAGATCTCGCAGCTCAAGCCCGTCTTCCGCCCCGACGGCACCATCACCGCCGGCAACGCCTGCCCGCTGAACGACGGCGCGGCCGCGCTGGTCATCATGAGCGACACCAAGGCAAAGGAACTCGGCCTGACCCCGCTCGCCCGCGTCGTCGCCACCGCCGCGACCGGACTCTCACCCGAGATCATGGGCCTCGGCCCCATCGAGGCCGTCCGCAAGGTGCTTCGTGTCGCGGGTAAGTCGATCTCCGACATCGACCTGTTCGAGATCAACGAGGCATTCGCCGTGCAGGTCATCGGTTCGGCAAACGAGCTCGGCATCGACCACGACAAGCTGAACGTGTCCGGCGGCGCCATCGCGCTCGGCCACCCCTTCGGCATGACCGGTGCGCGTATCACCACCACGCTGCTCAACAACCTGCAGACCTACGACAAGACGTTCGGCATCGAGACGATGTGCGTCGGCGGTGGCCAGGGCATGGCGATGGTGCTCGAGCGCCTGAGCTGACCAGACCCCATCACAGCACCGCGGCCCCGCACTCCACGAAGAGTGCGGGGCCGCGGTGTATCTGAGGGGGCGAACTAGTTGTTGGAGTTGAAGTAGCTCAACAGACGCAGGATCTCGACGTAGAGCCACACCAGGGTGACCGTCAGGCCGAGCGCGACGCCCCAGCCCGCGCGGGCAGGTGCACCAGCACGGATCAGACGATCAGCGGCGTCGAAGTCGACGAGGAAGCTGAAGGCCGCCAACGCGATGCAGACCAGCGAGAAGATGATCGCGATCGGACCACCGTCGCGCAGCACACCAGCTCCGCCGGTGAACAGACCGATGATCAGGTTGCCGATCATCAGCACCATCACACCGATGAGACCGGCGAACAGCATGCGCGTGAAGCGCGGTGTCACACGGATGGCGCCGATCTTGTAGACCAGCAGCATTCCGAAGAACACGCCGAAGGTGCCGAGAACCGCCTGGCCGATCAGCGCGCCCGCACTGGTGTCGCCACTGACCATCCAGTTCGCGAACACGAACGAGATCGAACCGACGAACAGTCCCTCGAAGGCCGCGTAGGCGAGGACGATCGCGGGATTGTCCTGCTTGCGACCGAACGAGGCGACCAACACGAGCACGAGGCCCACGATCGCGCCGATGCCCATGAGGGGTCCGGCCAATGCGTTGTTGTAGCTGCTGATGACGTAGCTGAGGATTGCGGTGACGGTCAGCACGCCGAGAGTGATCGCCGTCTTGGTGACGACGTCGTCGATGGTGAGCTGGCGTCCGACGGCCTGCGGCGGCGCATACTGCGGCGGCACCTGCTGACCGTACTGGTTGTACATCGCGGCCTGCCCGGCCCCGGCCGCGTTCGACCCGAAGCCGGCGTAGCCGCCGGGATTCTGGTTATCGCGGACGACGCCGCGCATCACCGGGTTACTGCTGTCTCGCACAGGTGCTCCTTTTATGGACGTGTACGTCTCATCAACGGGGATCGACCCGTTCGAGTTCCGACTTTACCTTCTCTTGACCAATTGAGTGATCCGACGGCGCACTCAGTGAGTCGAGGAACACGCGGACCTCGTCGGGTGACTCGTACTCACGAATCGACAGCACCGCTCGCCCCAGACAGATCGAGCGCAGGGTCTGCGCGGCAATGGCGAAGTCATCGCCCCAGCCCAGACCGGGCTTCGCGATCATCAACGACGCCAGGCCATGCGCAGCGGTCCACAATTCGAGGACGACGTCACCGACCTCGTCGGGGCCGAAGATCCCGGCGTCTGCGAGTTCGCTGACAGTTCCGGTGAACCGCACGAACGCCGACGCCGCGAGCACCTCGTCGACCTTGCTGCGCTCGGCCACTGGCGAGACGTGATGAAACGCCTCCCGGTAGAGCACGGGCGTGGCGACCGCGAATCTCACATAGGCGATGCCCATCTGCAGAGCCCGTTCCAGCGGATCGTCGATACCTTTCGACGCCGCGGCCAGCTCCTCGTCGAGACGTTCGAAGTATCGAGCGCAGACGGCTTCGAGGAGTGCGTCCTTGTCGTCGAAGTGCAGATAGATCGACGGCGGGGTGACACCCACCCGGTCGGCGACGGCTCGGATGGACACGGCCGACGCGGCTTCGGAGTCGAGCAGCAGTGACGTCGCGGCGTCGATGATCTCGTCGGCCAGCAACTCACCCGACCCGCGGGGCGAGCGGCTTCTGCGACTGGTCCGTGTCACTGTTCTCCTGCGTGTTGTTCTCGTTCTCGGTGGTCTCGTGTGCGCCCGTGTCGGCGACCGTTGTCCGCTGCGGCTCGTCGTCGACCTCCTCGGACAGCCCGAAGCGGTCATGCAGACGTCGCAGCGGTGCGGGTGCCCACCAGTTCACGCGCCCGGCGAGGCGCATGAACGACGGAACGAGCAGCATCCGGATCAAAGTGGCATCCATCAGCACCGCAAGCGTGAGTCCGACACCGAACATACGCATGAACGACACCTCGGACGCCGCGATTCCCGCGAACACGATGCTCATCAGTAGCGCCGCTGCGGTGATGACGCGACCGGTCCTCGCAATACCGAGCGCGACGGCCCTGTCGTTCGCCGCGCGCGACCTGTCCGACGCGAGCCACGATTCGCGAATCCGGCCGAGCAGGAACACCTCATAATCCATGGACAACCCGAACGCGATGCAGAACATCAGGACGGGCATCGTTGCCGCGAGGTACCCGGTTGACGTGGTGCCCAATCCGTCGAGGTGCCCCTCTTGGAAGAACCACACCATCGCCCCGAACGTCGCCGACAATGACAACACGTTGAGCACCAACGCCTTCACCGGAAGCACAACGCTTCCGGTGAAGAGGAACAGCAGCACGAACGTCGCGATGGCGATCGCCCCGAGTACCCACGGCAGGTGCGCGTAAATGGAGTCGACGGTGTCGACGTTGGTCGCCGCAGAACCCGTGAACTTCACTGTCAGTCCCGTGGGCACCGGCACGTCTCGCAGCTGAGCCAGTTGATGCTCGCCCGCGGGCCGCATCGGTTCAAGGTTGGTGGCGACCGTGATCACTCCGACCTCGCCGCGTTGGTCCGCGGGATTCGCCGGGGCAACAGCCTTCCCGTCGACGAAGGTTCCGCCCGCGCCCGACACCGATTTGACGTCGGCAACCCGCGACAGTTCCTGCGCATACGACGCCCTCGTCTGCGCGGAGACGTCTCCGGTCGCGACAACGGTGACCGACGACGAGAGGTTCTGGGCGAAGTCGTCGCGGATCTCGTGCTGTATCTGATGGGCGCTGGCGCTGGTGGGCAGCACGCGGTCGTCGGGGAAGCCGAACTTGATCGACAGGAATGGTGCGCCGAGCACCAGCAGAATGACGACGACCGTCGCGCCGACCGGTGCCGCTCGTTTCAACACCCACGACGCCGCGCGGTACCACCAGCCCTCTTCGACCGGGCGTGGTGTCGGTTCGGGACGGCCCAGCAGCTTGCGGACGCCGCGGCGCACGTCGAGGGAGTCGATCCGGTCGCCGAGGAGCATCAGCACCGCGGGCGTGATCACCAGCGACGTCACGGCGGCGATCACCACGACGCCGAGTCCTGCGTACGCGAAGGAACGCAGGAAATACATCGGGAAGATCGCCAGTGCGGCAAGCGCGAGGGCAACGGTCACCGCAGAGAACGCGACGGTGCGTCCCGCTGTCTGCATTGTGCGCAGGATCGCCGACGCTCTGTCGCGGCCGTCGGCCACTTCTTCGCGATACCTCGTCACCAGCAGCAGCGTGTAATCGATCGCGAGCGCCAAACCCATTGCGGTGGTGAGGTTCAACGCGAAGATCGACACGTCGGTGACGGTGCCTATCAGACGCAGCAGCGCGAACGTCAGCACGATCGCGATGATGCCGACGCCGATCGGCAGCATCGCCGCGATGACGCCCCCGAATACGACGATGAGAACGAGGAAGCTGATGGGGATCGCTATCGCCTCTGCGACGGCGAGGTCGCGCGTGGTCTGCTCGTTGACCTGCTGGAAGACCATGCCCTGGCCACCGACGCGGACCGTGATGCCGTCGCGAGTGCCTTCGAATCGGGAGGCGACCTCCTTGGCATGCGCAGGAGCCTCGGCTTCCCCGCCGTCGAGCGTGGCGATGATCAGCGCCGAACTGCGGTCCTTGCTGACCAGGCCCGGCGCGAGCGTCGGGTCTTGCCACACCGACAGAACCGGTTGCTGCACATAGGGAAGGGCGGCGAGTTCGGAGACGATCGACTTGCCGACCGCGGCGGCCCGCTGGTCCTTCTCCATGTCGGTGCCTGCAGGTGCGTCGAGTTTGATGACGACCTGCAGGCCCCCACGCTTGAAGGTGTCGTCGATTTGCTGCGCTGCCTGCGCCGACTCGCTGTTCGGATCGGAATACCCGCCTGCCAGCAGGTGCTGCGATGCCGACGCTCCGTAGATTCCACAGAGCACGAGGAACAGGAACGCCAGTGCGAGAACACGTTTGGGCGCAGATATAGCCACTCGGGTAAGTCTTGCCAACATGCGAGTCCCCTAGCGCGTCGTGGTCACTTACCCACGTTAAGTTATCGGCATTAAGTCAGCGCGTCAAGGGTTCGTCGGCTGATTGCAGGATGCGCCCTGGGTCACAGGTGCACTGATTTCCGGACAGACAGGGGGCGACCTCTTCTGCGTTACGATGGGGTGTGGTCTACCTCTCACTTGCTCTCGCCGCCGTCGCGGTCGGAGCGTGGGTGCTGTCGTACCACCGATCGTCACAGCCGCGCCGCAGCCCCGATCTGTTCATCGCCCTCTCCGAGCTCAACGACTCGACATCGGACCATCAGCGGCACGCGGCAGAGGTCATCGACGAGAAGCATCACCTCGAGGCGCGCGCAGGCTGGCCGTCGGCAGTGATCGGCTTGCTGTCGGTCATGGCAGTGGTGTTCATGGTCCAAGATCCGTCGAGCACCGTCAACGGAAATCGGCTCGTGTGGATGACAAGCGAATTGCTGGTGATCGCACTGATCTCGGCGGTGTGGACGGTGTGGTGCGTTCAGCGCGCCGCGCGCCTGACTGTGCGCCAAGCCGGGCTCCATCGCTGGTGACGCTCCTCTGCCGCTCCGATTCCGCCGCCTAGGGTTTCGTTCGATCGGGCCGAGGCCACATGGCATGCTTGTCGACGCGCCCCTATAGCCCAATTGGCAGAGGCAGCGGACTTAAAATCCGCACAGTGTCGGTTCGAGTCCGACTGGGGGCACCCGGCGAAAGTTGCGTGGGATCCTCGGGGGCATTTTTGCACCCCTGGATCCCACGCAACTCGACGTCAGCTTGTCTCCAGCGGCCGCGATGGGTCGGACGTCCACGCGTTCATCGAGCCGTCGTAGACCGATGCGTCGTCGCGGCCAACCGCCGCGAGGGCGAAAGCTGCTGCGGTGGCGGCGATTCCGCCTCCGCAGTAGGTGACGGGTCGCACCGAGTCGTCGAGGGCGCCCACCGCGTCGAAGATCGCTCGAAGCGCGGGAACGTCTTTCAACGTGCCCCGCTCGTCGACCAATTCGCCGAAGGGCACGTTCACACTTCTGGGGATGTGGCCGGCCGCGAAGGTGTCTCGGTCGAGGCGTTGATCAATAGCACGCCCGAGTCGTCGACGTCGGTGACCACCTCGTCGGTGGTCTCGATGCGTTCCTCCCGCCTCTGAGCTGTGAATTCTGCAGGCGGATAACCCGATTCGCCGCGGTCGACGGGGAAGCCCGCGTCAACCCACGCCTGCAGGCCCCCGGCGAGCACGGCGACGTTGTCGAAGCCCTCGAGACCGAACTGCCACCACAGCCTGGTGGCCCAGATTCCGTTCTCCGAGTCGTAGACCACGACGCGCGAGTCGTCACCGACACCCGCCGCACCCACGGCTGCAGCGAACTGTTCCGACGACACGACGGCGAACGGCGCCTCCCCGTCGGGGTCGGTGAGCGCGAGCAGTTGATCGACGAACACCGCGCCGGGAATGTGCCCGGCCAGGTACGACTCCTGCCCGGACTCGATCTGCGGCGCTCCGTCACCGAATCGGAGATGCACGGTCGCGTCGACGACCCGCAGCTTGGGATCATCGCCCAGATCGCGCAGGTCAGAAGCTGTGATGAGATGTGGCGTGCCCATACCCCGACACTACCGGCGACCGGCGCACACCCCGCCGATCAACTCTGTTCCCCGCGCAGGTTCTCGAGCAGCCTGAGCCAGATCTCACTGATCGTGGGATACGACGGGACTGCGTGCCACAACCGTTCCAGGGGAACCTCGCCGACGACGGCGACGGTGGCCGAATGCACGAGCTCTGCGATGTCGGGTCCGACAAACGTGGCTCCCACCAAGACGTTTCGCGCGCGGTCTATGACCAGCACCGCGTGGCCGCTGTAGTTCTCGCGTGCCAGCGCCGACCCTGCGACCTCGATGTCGAGTTCGGAGGTGACAACATCGATGCCCGCGTCGCGGGCGGCACGCTCGGTCAGCCCGACCGACCCGACCTGCGGCTCGGTGAACACCACCTGGGGCACCGCCGCGTGGTCGGCTGTGGCCAGAAAACGCTCGCCGTCGAGTGAACGGACTTCTGCGCGTGCGGCGATCACGTCACCGGCGACCCGCGCCTGATACTTGCCCATGTGCGTGAGTGGCGCGCGGCCGTTGACATCGCCGACCGCATACAGCCAGTCGTGCCCGGCGACATTCAGGTGATCGTCGACGTCGAGCTTGCTCTTGGGATCGATGCCGAGTGTCTCGAGTCCGACGCCGACGGTGCGGGGTCGTCGACCTGCGGCGACAAGGATCTCGTCGACCTCGAGTCGATCGACGACGTCGCCGTCGCGGTTGGCGAGTTCGACGACGGCCGGCCCGCCGTGCACTCGCCCGTAGCCGGTGTCGTCGACCTCCGGTCGCGCCACCGACCCAAACGTCGTGCCGAAGCGGATGTCGACTCCCCTGTCTCGCAGACCCGACAAGACTCGTTCCCCGACAAAGGGTTCCATCGACGGAAGCAGTGCGTTGCCTCGCACGACCATCGTGACCACACTCCCGAGCTCCGCGAGCCACGTCGCCGCCTCGCAGGCAACGACACCCCCGCCGAGGACCGCGATGCGTGCGGGAACCTCGACGAGATTCGTCGCATCACGCGACGTCCACGGCGCAGCATCGGCGAGACCCGGGATCGGCGGGATCGACGCGTCGCTCCCCGTCGCCAGCACCACCGCCTCGGTGGCGCGCAGGCGTCGACCCTCCACCTCGACCTCCCGCTCGCCCACCAGCCTGCCGACGCCGCGCACGACGTCGATGCCCGCGCCCCGCGCCCAATCGACCTGCGACGAGTCGTCGCGGTTGTGGGTGAACGAGTCGCGCCACGCCAGCAGACGGCCGGGTTCGGGCTGATCGTCGACGATTCGCGTCCGCGAACCGGGCAGCCCCGTCGCAGCCTCGAGTGCGGCGCCCGCCCCCAACAACGCCTTGCTCGGCATGCACGCCCAGTACGAGCATTCGCCGCCGACGAGTTGACTCTCGACGAGCACTGCACGACGGGCACTTCCGCGGATCGCGTAGTCGGCTGCGTTCTCGCCCGCCGGTCCTGCGCCGAGCACGATGACGTCGTAGGTGTCGGTGTCTGCCATGAAATCCACGGTAGCCCCGCCTGAATGGTGCGGACTGGCTGTAACACTTGCTGACCGCGGAACGACCACTAACACATCGGGTCCGCTCACCGCAGGAGAACCATGCCAATTTCACCCGAATCCGCTGCCGGCGATCCTCGCGATCAGTGGATTACCTACGACGCCCCCGTTGCCGACGAGTCGACGGCCCCGGGTAACCGAACTCCCGGTCCACGCCGAATCCGGCGCAGGCTCGTCGGTCTCGCCACTGTGCTCACCCTGACCGCAGCCCTGCTGGGCCTGAGCGCGGTGATCGGCAAGGACGACCGCGCCTCGGCGCTCGTCGGACACCCCGAGGTCCTGCGCAACGGCTGCACGTGGGACTCGTCGGGAAACTACGTCCAGAACTGCAAAGTGTGGTCGCCGTCACAAAACAAGTGGGTCGTCGTGCAGATCCGAGCGTCGAGCGGCAGCGACAAGGGCGTGTACCTCCTCGACGGCATGCGTGCCCGCGACGACCGCTCCGCGTGGACCACCGACGTGCAGGCCGCCAAGGTCTACGACGGTAAGAGCGACACGACACTGGTCATGCCCGCGGGCGGAGCGTCGTCGTTCTACACCGACTGGGACGCCGGAGCCGGCGACAAGAACGTCAAGATCAAGCAGGAGACCTTCCTGACCGACGAACTGCCCGCATATCTCGCGACCAATTTCGGTGTGAGCCGATCGAACAACGCGATCGTCGGGCTGTCGATGTCGGCCGGGCCTGCTGTCACGCTTGCCGAGCGGCATCCTGAGCAGTTCAAGGTGGTGCAGGCGATGTCGGGCTACTACCAAACCGACAATCCGATCGGCGCGCTCGGAGTGTTGGCAACGCAGACACTCGTCTCCAACTACACCAACGGGATCGTCAACATGTGGGGCGCGCCGGGAAGCGCACGGTGGACCGCGAACGATCCGTCGAAGAACATCGACAAACTCAAGCAAAACGGTCAGACGCTGATCATCTCGTCGGGAAGCGGCTTTCCGAGCCCCGCCGATATGGCGAAGCTCTCGCAGTCGGATCTGATCAACGCCATCGCGTTGGAAGTCCTGTCGGCGGTATCGACGGTGCTCATGCAGTTGCAGCTCGCACAGTCCGGGGTGTCGGTGATCTCGCTTCCGAACTACGGGGTCCACAACTGGGCCAACTGGGATCGCAGCCTGGGCGCAGGCAAGAACGACGTGTTGGGCGCACTCAACAAGACACCTGCGGTGACCGCGAAGACCCAGCTCGTCAGTGCTGCGGGATCGCCGGAACCCGACGGCGTGGCCAAGGCAACTGCTGCCGCGCGTGTCGCGGCGTCGCAGCAGGTGCAGTCCCCGGCGGTACTCGCAGCGGTGGCGGCAGACAAGGCGTCGAGTACATCGAGCACTACATCGACCTCGACCTCGCCGTCGGAATCCGCCCGATCTGCCGGCTCCACAACCGAATCGACGACCAGCACTCCTTCCGAGGAGACCACGACAACCACAACCCCTGCCCCGACGGGCTCCAGCACATCGAGCCCGAGCAACTCGACGCCGCCGCAGTCGACGACTTCTGACTCGACGACGACTACAACAACGACGACAGTCGCCACACCGTCGCCGTAACCCTGCAGGCCGGGGGAAGCCGCTAGGCGCCCAGCATCGTCGTGCCCGTCCGCTGACGGATCGGCTCGAATGATCTACTCAAGGGCATGACGCCTTCACCGAGCGCCCTGGTCCTCGCCGCGGATCAGGGCGAGGTCGCAGTACTCACACTTGCCATCGCGCTCTACTCGGCGGCCATACTCATCGCGATCGGCGTGGGTATCAACGCCGTCAACCGCAAGCGTCGACGCCTCGCCATCGCGATGGCGATATGCGTCGGGGTGCTGGTGGTTGCCGGCGTCGTAGTCGCGGTGATGAGCAGTATCCACTGACGGCTAGCCGTCCCTAGCCACTGACGGCTCTGCCGTCCCAATCCCACTGACGGCTCGCCGTTCACCTGCACCGACGGCCTGCCGTCCACCACCTCGACGCCCCGCGTATGCGCGAACGCTCAACGGTATTCACCGAGGGGGCTTAGACTTCGGCGGTTACGCTCTGCCGCGGGGGACGCAGCCCGTAGACCCGACGGTGGAATCGATCTGATCAGGGGTGTGTATGTCAGAGATGCCGTTCGGTGGGTTGAGTCGTCGCGAGTTCTTGTCGCGAGTTGCCGCGGTCGGCGGGGGCGCACTGCTCACGTCGTGGGCCGCGCCGATCATCGACAAGGCCTACGCCCAGGCCGACCCTGCGGGCACGGGATCACTCGACGACATCGAGCACATCGTGCTGTTCATGCAGGAGAACCGCAGCTTCGATCACTACTTCGGCACCTACTCGGGTGTGCGAGGATTCGGCGAGTCGACGCCGCTGTGGCGCCAGCACGGCTGGGCACCCGGCGTCGGACCGACCAAGTCGGGATACACGATGCCGTTCCGCCTCGACACCGAGAACGACGCCAACCTCGACGGCGAGTGCATCAACGATCCCGACCACTCGTGGGCCGGGCTCCATCACGCGTGGAACGGCGGCCGCAACGACGGTTGGCTCCCCATGTCGATCGATTCGGTCGGTCCCGCCAACGCGCCTGCACTCATGGGCTACTACGAGCGCGAGGACATCCCTGTCCACCGGACGCTTGCCGAGGCATTCACCATCTGCGACGCCTACCACTGCTCAGTACTCGGCCCCACCGACCCCAATCGCCTGTACTGGATGAGCGCAACGCTCGACCCCGAGGGCAAGCACGGTGGTCCGCTTCTCGAAACACCAACGCTCATACCCAAATTCGCCTACAGCTGGCGCACCATGCCGGAGAACCTCAGCGAGGCGGGCGTGAGTTGGAAGATCTACAACAACAAAGACCTCGGCCCGGTCTCGTCGGTTGTCCTCGACGGCATGATGGGCTGTTTCAAGCAGGCGCAGAATCCCAACTCGGAGTTGGCTCGACGCGGTATCGACCCGACCTACCCGAACGACTTCCGCGCCGACGTCGCCGCCAACCGGCTACCCAAGGTGTCGTGGGTCGTCCCACCGGCGATGGAGTGCGAACATCCCGCGCTGCCCGCGGCTTTGGGCGCTGTCGGCATCGTGCAACTCCTCGACATCCTCACGTCGAATCCCGCGGTCTGGGAGAAGACGGCTCTGATCATCAGCTACGACGAGAACGGCGGCTTCTTCGACCACGTCGTTCCCCCGACGGCACCGCCCGGCACCAAGGGCGAGTACGTCAGCGTGCCGAACATCAACAAGGTCTCGTCGTCGAAAGGCATCCGCGGGCCGATCGGACTCGGCTACCGCGTGCCGTGCTTCGTGATCTCGCCGTACAGTCGTGGCGGACTCGTCGCGCGCGAAACCTTCGACCACACTTCGCAATTGCGACTCATCGAGAAGCGCTTCGGCGTCGACGTCCCGAACCTGACCGCGTGGCGCAGGCAGACCGTCGGCGACATGACGACGGCGTTCGATTTCGCGCACCGCCCCAACTCGGCGCGACCACGCCTCGGCGACCCGAACCCCAAGGCACAGAACGCTCTGTTGAAGTGCGGCCCCAACATTGCAGCGGGCACGGCCGGGTATGGCAAGCCGTATCCGGTGCCGCCCAACAGCATGCCGCGCCAGCAGCCCGGCACGCGTAGATCGCCGAGCGGCATCGTCTGACCCGTTCTCACGCCGCGGCGGGCAGACGTCCGTCGAGAACCGCCGCGGCTGTGCGCGTGAACACGGTCGTCCATGCGGCGACGAGAACAACCAAGAGCATCGCCGCGGCAACGCGAAACATGGTGACGTCCAGGGCCGTTGCCAGTGCGGCCAAGCCAGTCACGCAGGTGCCGATCGGAAAGGTGAAGCTCCACCATGTCAGCGCGAACGGCATGGAACGTCGGATGTTGTGCACAGTGACAGCGGTGGCGAGCGCGAACATCACCACGCCCAAGCCGGTCGCCGCGACTCCGTAACCGACACCGAAGATCCGCAAACCCGTTGCGATGGTGTGGGACTCGGAGGTGTACCCGGCGAGCGCGGAGTCGGCATGCGCGGCAAGCGAATTCGCCGCCGTGATGGACTGGCCGATGACGCCGAGCGTGATCCAGATCGTCGGTGCGGCACACCCGGTGGGTACGGTCCCGTGAACCAGGCGGCCATAGATCATCGACAGTGTGATCAGACCCAGGAACAAGCTGAGTCCAAACAGTAAGTAGCACAACAGCAGAAAGCTCACTCGCCACTGCCCCGCCGGAACGTGGTCGACCAGCAGCGCACCCGTCGTCGCCGACACCATCGGCGGGACGACCGGCATCAGCCATGCCGGTAGCGCGACGAGGTCGGAGCGTCGACGATGGCGCGTCATCATGAGAAATGGCACGGCGATCGCCGTGCCGAGCCCCAGGAGGGTCCCGACCGACCACAGGGCCGCGTCGACGACAACCCCCGCGTCAGACCCGAGGAGCGACACCCCAACGGTGATGGTGCCCGCTCCGACGGTCAACAGCGCCATCGGGATCGCGCCGTAGAACTGAACCATCACAGGGTCGGCGGCGTAATGTCGCGCCTGCGCGGGATGCCGCACCCAGTGCACACCGAACGCCGCGGCGATCACTACCAGCAGCACCGCCGCGAGCAACCAGATCGCCGTCGCGAAGCCGCGGACCGCCGGTACATCTCCGGCAACACTGATCGCCGACGTCGCCACGATCCCGGTACCCATCACCGCCGCAAACCAGTTGGGCGTGATGTGGGCGAACGCCTCGGCGCGACGCCTCCCCGACGATCCGCTCGACGGAACGTCGGGGGTCAGCGGGCGGTCGAGGATCTCGGTCATGGTTCCCAGCATCGATCGCCGGGCGACCCGCCGGAAGACGGCTCAACGTTGTGGGGTCACAAGCGCTGGTTGTGGCTCCGCGCGCCCGCTCGACGCGACGAAGCGCCCAGTCGACGGAATACTGCGGCCACTCGGCCGCGCTCCCTGTCGAGTGGGCGCTTCGTTCAGCCCACTGGGCAGGTCAGTCGACAGCCATCTCGCCGAGCTCCGACCAGCCGTCGGCGTCGACGGTCGTGTTGATGATTTCCGGTGTGGCGACGAGGAACTGCGGCAGTTCGGCGGTCGCCTTCGTGAAGTGATCGCTCGAGACGTGAGCGACGGCGGCGTCGTCGTCGAACGCCTCGATGAGGACGTATTCGTTGGGGTCGTCGAGGCTGCGTGACCACGTGAACCATTTGTTGCCCGGCTCCGACCGTGTTGCCTCGGTGAATTCGGCGACCAGGTCGGGCCACTGATCTGCGTACTCGGGCTTGATCTGCCATTTGGCGACGATGTGGATCATGCAACCAGCCTAGGTCGGCGCCACGACAACGCGGAACGGTTGCCGTATCTCATTGTGAGAACAGCGACCGTGAGAACACCGACCGTGAGAACACCGATCGTGCGAACGCCTGGTGCGAGGCGGCGTGCATCACCCAACCCGGGCGGGCGTAACTTGGGTCACACAGCACCACAGGAGGAAAGCGATGCGCGAGATCACCAAGTTCTACGTCGACGGTCAGTGGGTGGAGCCCACCGAGTTGAATCTCATCGACGTGATCAATCCGGCCACCGAAAAGGCCGCCGGCCACGTCGCGCTGGGCACCGCCGCAGACGTCGACGCCGCCGTGAACGCGGCGCGACGCGCCTTTGCCTCATGGGGGCGCAGCTCCATCGACGACAGACTCTCCGTGCTCAACGCCATCATCGCGGAGTATCAGAATCACGCAGACGACCTCGCCGACGCCGTCACCGAGGAGATGGGCGCTCCCGCGGGATTGGCGAAGGCAGCCCAGGTACCTATCGGCCTCGGACACCTCATGACCGCCGCTGCGGCGCTGCCCGAGTACCGCTTCGCGGAGGATCGTCGAACCTCTCGAATCGTCAAGGAGCCCATCGGTGTCTGCGGATTCATCACGCCCTGGAACTGGCCGCTCAATCAGGTCATGTGCAAGGTGGCACCCGCGTTGGCCACCGGCTGCACGATGGTGCTGAAGCCTTCGGAGGTCGCTCCGTTCTCGGCGGCGATCGTCGCCGAGATCTTCGACGCCGCAGGCGTTCCCGCGGGCGTGTTCAATCTGGTCAACGGCGACGGACCCGGCGTCGGCTCGGCATTGGCGGCACACCCGGGCATCGACATGATCTCGTTTACCGGCAGTACCCGCGCGGGTATCGAGGTCGCACGCACCGCAGCCCCGACCGTCAAGCGCGTCGCGCAGGAACTGGGCGGCAAGAGCCCCAACATCATCCTCGACGACGACGACCTCGCACAGAATGTCGCAGGCGGCGTCGCATCAGTCATGCTCAACTCCGGACAGTCCTGCAACGCACCTACCCGCATGCTGGTCCCCAACTCGCGAATCGACGACGTCGTCGAGGCTGTGAAATCGGTCGAACCCTCACTGACAGTGGGAGATCCGACGAGCAAGGTGCGGCTCGGCCCGGTCGTGTCGGAGCCGCAGTTCGAGAAGATCCAGGGCCTCATCGAGCGCGCGATCAACGACGGCGCCACCCCGGTCATCGGCGGTGCCGGCAGGCCAGACGATCTGCCCACCGGCTACTACGTGCGTCCGACCGTCTTCTCCGGCGTCACCAACGACATGGAGATCGCGCGGACCGAGGTGTTCGGGCCCGTGCTGGTCGTCATCGGCTACGACGACATCGACGAGGCACTCGAGATCGCCAATGACACGGAGTACGGTCTCGCGGGCTACGTGTCGGGCAAGGATCTCGACGAGGTGCGCCGGATCGGCGAGCGTATCCGCGCCGGATCGATCTCCCTCAACGGCGCGCAACTCGATCCGTCGGCACCGTTCGGCGGATACAAGCAGAGCGGCAACGGCCGCGAGTGGAGCGACTACGCATTCGACGAGTTCCTCGAGGTGAAGTCGCTTTTGGGCTACGACGCCTGAGCCTGCGTATCCGGATGGGTCACACATGCCCATCCGGATACGCTGCGGGCAACGAAGACTCGGTGACAGTCGCAGAGTAGGTCGACCCCGCGAGGAGCCAAGATGACCGTTGCCCGTGACATCGCCGACGTGATCGAACACCACATCGGCGGTGAGATCCCTGTGCATCTCACCGCATGGGACGGCAGCGTCGTCGGCCCGGACGACGCTCCGCACGTCGCCATCTACAGCCCCGACGCGCTGCGCCGAATCATCTGGCATCCAGGCGAACTCGGCGCAGCTCAGGCCTACGTCACCGGCGAGCTCGACGTTGTCGACGACCTCGACGACGCCCTCACCCATGTGTGGGAGGTCGCCGCCGCTCGCGGGCTCTCTGGTATCCGCCCATCACCGCGTGTACTTTTCGACGTCGCGCGACTGGCTCTCCGCTACCGACTTCTCGGCCTCCCCACAGCCCCGCCTGCCAGCCAGGCACGCGTGCGGGGACGTCTGCATTCCCGCGCTCGCGACCGCGCCGCGATCAGTCACCACTACGACCTGTCGAACGACTTCTATGAGCTGATCCTCGACGAGCACATGGCGTACTCGAGCGCCTACTGGACGTCGGATCACCCCGACTACACGCTGGCCGACGCGCAGGCGGACAAACTCGATCGCGTCTGCCGCAAGGTGGGTCTGGATTCGGTTGCCGGACAGCGATTCCTGGACATCGGGTGCGGATGGGGCTCGCTATCGCTCTATGCGGCAGAGCACTTCGATGCACGAGTGGTCGGCGTGACCATCTCACGCGAACAGAAGGCATTCATCGACGAGCGCATCGCGCAGCGCGGCCTGGCCGACCGCGTCGAGATCCGCGTGCAGGACTACCGCGAGATCCCCGACCCTCCGTTCGACGCCGTGGCGTCGTTGGAGATGGGCGAGCACGTCGGTGAGCAGAACTATGCCACGTACGCACAGGTGTTGCGCGACAAGGTCATTCCCGGTGGACGTGTGTGCATTCAACAGATGTCAAGGCCCGAGGGCAAGCATCCCGGCGGTGGCCCGTTCATCGAGTCGTTCATCGCACCCGACATGTACATGCGCCCCGTCGAGCGAACCGTGCAGTACCTGACCGATGCCGGACTCCGCGTCGACGACGTCGAGGAGATGGCCGAGCATTACGTTCGGACCGTAGACATCTGGTACGACACCTTCGAGAAGAACTGGGCACGTGCCGTCGACCTGGTCGGCGATGAGATGGCACGCGTGTGGCGGCTCTACCTCGTCGGCGGACGCATGGCCTTCCGCGACGGCCGCATGGGCGTCGAGCAGATCACGGCGACGAGACCGCGTTAGCCCTGAGACCGCGTTAGCCCTGAGAGCGTTAACTCGGCGCGACGTGCTGCTCGAGCCACCCGAGCGTCGTCGAGAGCACTCTCTCCTGCTCTGGCTCGTTGAAGATCTCGTGGTAGAGATCGTCGAAGATGACGAGCGTCTTGTCGTCGGAGCCCGCGAGGCGTTCGACCATCTCGCTGCCTGCCGGGTTGGTCAGCCGGTCGGCCGAACCGTGCATCACGAGAAGTGGGATCGTCAGTGAGCCCACGCGGTCGGGGAAGCTCTGCATCGTCGACAGCATCTCCGCACCCAACCGCGCCGGAATACGAGCGCGCGTCACCAGCGGATCGGCTTGGTATGCGGCGACGACGTCGGGATCGCGAGAGACGGCCGTCGAATCCAACGCGATGGTCGGCAGCCAGGGCGCGACCTTTCCGAGAACCTGGGAGACGGCGATGACCGGACCCGGCATGTCGTCGCCGGGCATCACGGCGGCACCGGAGAGGATCAGTCCGTCGAGCTTGCCCTGATGGTCGAGTGCGTAGTCGAGCGCGATGCAGCCGCCCATGCTGTGTCCGAGCAGATAGGTGGGCAGCCCGTCGATCGCGGTCTGCGTGACGACGGTGTCGAGGTCGTCACTGAATTGCTTGAATGACTTGATACGCAACCGTTTTCCGCCGGATCGGCCATGCCCGAGGTGGTCTGGTATCGCGACGGAAAATCCGGCGTCGGTGAACACCTTCGCGACATGCGAGTAGCGTCCGCCGTGCTCGCCGAGGCCATGTGCGATGACGACGAGTCCGCGCGGGTTCGCGGGCGTGAGGGTTGTGTAGAAGATCTGCGCGCCGTGCTTGCCGGAGAAGGTGCGCTCTTCGGTCGTGACGCCAGGTGTGCCGTCTGCGCTGTCAGCCATTGGGCCATTATGGCTCACCGCGCGGCCAGATCAGCAAATTCGGGCCAAGCTCCACCCGGGCACGTCAACCACCGGTCCGCGTCAGACGCCGACCCCGACGAACTTCTCCGACGCCGCCCAGAGCCCGTCGATGAGGTCTCGGCGGTGTGCCTGCTTGTTCTCCCGACCGTTGGGCTTGAGCCGGTCGAAGTAGACGCCGTTGATCTCCGGGTCCGCACCACGACGTGCCAGCGCGATGAGTGGCTGCGCACCCTGCTCAGGGGTGATGGTGCCGAACCGCTTGAGGGGTGTTCGATAGAACAGTCCGACGAAGGCAGAGTCGCGACCGAAGCTGCTGGCGACCACACCGGGGTGTACGGCAGCCGAGACGATCCCGTCGTCGCGCCACCGATCGGCGATACCCCTGGTGAACATGATGTTCTCCAATTTGCTTGTCCCGTAACACCGTAACTCGATCGTGCGTCGTCGCTCGAAGTCCAGGTCGGTGAGATCCACGCTGCCCGCAAGGTTGCCGAAGCTCGAGGTGTTGACCACCAGCGCGCCACCGTCGGCAGCCAACTGCTCCTTGAGCAGGTTCGTCAGGAGAAACCCGCTGAGGTGATTGATCTGGAAGTTCGGCTCGTGTCCGTCCGCCGTCTTCTGTGCCGGCGCGAACGTGCCGCCCGCGTTGTTCAGCAGCACATCGATGGAATCGACCCGTGCGGCGATGTCGCCCGCCAGAGCGCGCACCTCGTCGAAGCGCGCGTAGTCGGCGGTGAACGCCGTCGCACCCACTTCTGCCGCCACAGCCTTCGTCTTCTCCTCCGACCTTCCGACGATGATCAGGTCGACTTCGGGTCCGGCGAGCTCGCGCGCGGCGACAGCTCCTATTCCGTCGCTGGCGCCGGTGATCACGATTGTCCGTGTGTCTGCCACTGAGGTCCCCCGCTTCGTGTCATCGAGCGTCGTGCCCGAACCGTTCTCATCAGGTCTACACGGCGTCGGGTCCAGACGGAGTCGGGCCTGGTCCCATCGCTTGCGGGGCACGACGAGCACGCATCACTCGCGCCAGAACCCCGCTTCTTCCAGCAACTCGACGGCGCGATGGCCCCCACGCAGGAAGTGCCCCTCGATCAGCGTGCGAACGATGCCCGGCGAACGGCCACGCAGAGCGTCGAGGATCTCGCGGTGATCACGCATCGACGAGGCCACCGCGTCCGGGTGGGAATCGAAGAACCCCGACGGAATTGCCCTGCTGAGCAACCGAAGCTCCGCGATCAGCCGCCGTGATGAGGACGCCTTGTTGATCACCCGATGGAAGTGCGAGTTCAGTGCTTCGAGTTCGATGAGGTCGGCGGTTGATTCCATCTGCGCGGCAAGGTTGTCGAGAGTCGCGAAGTCGTCGTCGGAGAGGTTCATCGCGGCACGCTCTGCGGCAAGGCCCGAGATCACACCGAGCATCCAGTAGTGGTCGCGGATGTCGTCGCGGGACAGGTCGGCGACGAACGCCCCGCGCCGCGGGATCGTCTCGATGATGCCTTCGCCCGCCAACGAGATCAGCGCCTCACGGACGGGCAGTTTGCTCATACCCAAGTGGTCGGCGAGCGCATCCTGGTCGATCTTGGCGCCCCGACGTAACTCACCGGCGAAGACGAGGCCCCTGATCGCACGGGCCGCGGCCTCCTTGCGCACCGACGTCGCCACGTCGGACTTCTCGGCGGAGTTCACGGTCATTCGTCGATGCTATCGCCCAGTCGACGCCCCAAGCACCCCGGATTATCATCTTTGACGCTCCGTGCAGACATAGAAAGCGTCTTAGCTGTTGATATGTAAGTCCTCTTGGTGCGCCCGGCGTGTATTTGATAATTTTCACCCCATGACCACCGCAACCGATCAACCGACGCCCGAGGTCGATGCCGACGATTTCGAGCAGATCCGCCAACTGGTCCACGACTTCATCCGCACCAGGGTCGTGCCCCGCGAAACCGAGATCATGCAGTCCAACGAGGTACCGGCCGATCTGCGTGCGCAAGCCGCGGAGATGGGATTGTTCGGATATGCGATCCCGCACGAATGGGGTGGCCTCGGACTCGACCTGACCCAAGATGTCGAGCTGGCAATGGAGTTCGGGTACACCAGCTTGGCGTTGCGATCGATGTTCGGCACCAACAACGGCATCGCAGGTCAGGTGCTCGTCAACTTCGGCACCGACGAACAGAAGAAGCACTGGCTCGAGGGCATCGCGTCGGGCGAGGTGGTCGCGTCCTTCGCACTGACAGAACCGGGAGCGGGCTCCAATCCGGCGGGGTTGCGCACCAAGGCAACCCGCGACGGGCAGGGATGGGTGATCGACGGCCAGAAGCGCTTCATCACCAATGCGCCGATCGCCGACCTCTTTGTCGTCTTCGCACGAACCCGTCCCGCCGATGAGTCGGGAACCGGCATAGCCGTATTCCTCGTTCCCGCAGACACTCCCGGCGTCGAGGTCGGCACCAAGGACGCCAAGATGGGCCAGGAGGGCGCGTGGACTGCCGACGTCACCTTCGACGGGGTACGTGTGCCTTCGTCGGCGCTTGTCGGTGGCGATGAGGAGAAGGGCTACAAGGCTGCGATGACGTCGCTCGCCCGCGGTCGTGTGCACATCGCCGCACTGTCGGTGGGGCAAGCGCAGCGCGCACTCGATGAATCGGTCGCCTATGCCGCCAATGCCACACAGGGCGGAAAGGCCATTGGCTCTTTTCAATTGGTGCAGGCGATGCTCGCAGATCAGCAGACCGGAGTGATGGCCGGACGGGCGCTGGTCCGCGAGGCCGCCGCCAAGTACGTCTCCGGAGAGGATCGACGTATCGGACCGTCGGCGGCAAAACTGTTCTGCACGGAGATGGTGGGCAAGGTCGCCGACCTCGCCGTGCAGATCCACGGCGGAACCGGCTATATGCGCGAGGTACCGGTCGAACGTATCTACCGCGACGTGCGCCTGCTCCGCCTGTACGAGGGCACCAGCGAGATTCAACGACTCATCATCGGCGGCAACCTGATTCGCGCCGCGACGACGTAGACGCGGCCGACAACCACACCTCCACCCGTCCCGAGAAGAGGACATCTCACCATGCCAGGACCGCTCCTGAACGATCAGACCGCCGTGATCACCGGCGCCGCACAGGGAATCGGCTTCGCCATCGCGCAGCTCTTCGTCGACGAGTGCGCTCGCGTCGTGATCGGTGACGTCAATGCGGAAGCCGCCGACAAGGCAGCCGCACAACTCGGCGGCTCCGAGCGTGCGATCGGCGTGCGGTGCGATGTCACCGACAGCGACGACGTCGACGCGTTACTCGCCGCAGCCGCAGACGCTTTCGGCCCCGTCGACGTCATGGTGAACAATGCCGGGATCACTCGCGACGCCACCATGCGCACCATGACCGAAGACCAGTTCGACCAGGTCATCAACGTGCATCTGAAGGGCACCTGGAACGGCACGCGCAAAGCCGCGGCGATCATGCGCGAACGCAAGAGCGGCGCCATCGTCAACCTGTCGTCGCTGTCGGGCAAGGTCGGCATGGTCGGGCAGACCAACTACTCCGCGGCCAAGGCCGGCATCGTCGGGATGACCAAGGCCGCCGCGAAAGAGATGGCGCACCACGGGGTTCGAGTCAACGCCGTCGCGCCGGGCCTCATCCGCTCGGCCATGACCGAAGCCATGCCACAGAAGGCATGGGATCAGAAGATGGCCGAGATCCCGATGGGACGCGCGGGCGAGGTCAGCGAAGTCGCCACTGTGGCACTGTTTCTCGCGAGCCACCTCTCGTCGTATATGACCGGCACCGTCATGGAGGTCACCGGCGGGCGGTTCATGTGACCACCGGGCGCAGTCAGGTGTCTCGTCCGCTGGCAGGCGTTCGCGTCGTCGAGGTGTCGAGCTTCGTCGCATCGCCCCTGTGCGGCTTGACACTTGCGCAACTCGGCGCCGAGGTGATCCGGGTCGATCCGACCGGCGGTGCCGCCGACGTCCACCGCTGGCCGCTGACCGATGACGGCACCACCTCCATCTACTGGACCGGCCTCAACCGCGGCAAGAAGTCGATCACCGCCGACCTGCGATCACCCGACGGCCAGGAGTTGATTCGACGACTCGTCGTCGAATCAGGTTGTGGCGGTGGGATTCTGGTGACCAATGCGGCAGGCCGGGACTGGATGAGCCACGAGACGCTGGCAGCGCTGCGCAGCGACGTGATCACCGTGGAGCTGTGCGGACTTTCCGACGGCTCCCCCGCAGTCGACTACACGGTCAACGCGGGCATCGGCTTTCCGATGATCACCGGTCCGCTCGATCATGCGGGTCCGGTCAACCATGTACTCCCCGCGTGGGATGTGATCTGCGGACTCTATGCCGCCGTGTCACTCACCGCCGCGGTACGCAAACGCGAACACAGCGGCGACGGTAGCCGTATTCGGCTGGCGCTCGAGGACACCGCGTTGTCGATCGCCGGAACGCTTGGCTATCTGACCGAACCGCAGGTGAATTCGACGTCGCGGCCCGCCACGGGGAACGACGTCTACGGGACGTACGGCACCGACGTCACGACCGCGGACGGAGATCGATTCATGATCGTCGCCCTCACCGCACGCCACTTTCGCGACCTGGTGCGCATCACCGGAACCGACGGCGTCGTCGGCGCACTCGAACGCTCACTCGACGTCGACTTCACCACCGAGGCCGACCGCTTCACCCATCGCGACGTGTTGAACGCGCTGTTCCGCACGTGGTTTGCCAACCAGCCGACCGAGAGAGTCGCCGAGCTCCTCGAGGAGTCGTCGGTGCTCGCACAGCGCTACCGAACATTCGACGAGGTGGTGGCGTCCGGCGCGCTCGCGGCGAACCCACTGTTCACCGATCTCGACCAGCCCGGCGTCGGCACCTACCTCGCCGCGGGACTACCTGCAGGCTTCGACGGCGAACACTTCGCGGCAGGGCCCGCGCCAACACTCGGCGCCGACACGCCCACGTGGGCCGACGACCCCGACACCCCGTGACGCCGACAACCCCGTGACACCACCGACGACGTCTCCGGAATAACACCGCACCTCGGCAGGTTGACTGAACCAGTTGCTCAGATTTGAGCAAACAGCCGACCAGGAGGTTCCGATGCCCGCCATCACCGCCGACACCACAACACTGCCCCGCCTCACCGCGCCGGCACTCGAGGCAACCGAACGACCCGTGAAGTCACTGACCCGTGGCCCACGCGGATACGAGGGCGAAGGGTTTCCCGTGGTCAGAGCCTTCGCAGGCGTTCCGGCAGCGGTCCTCGACCCATTCATCCACATGGATCAGATGGGCGAGGTCGACTACGAGCCGGGCGAACCGAAGGGCACCGACTGGCATCCGCACCGCGGCTTCGAGACCGTCACCTACATCATCGACGGCCGCTTCCAGCACCAGGACTCCACCGGTGGCGGCGGGTTGATCGAGAACGGCGCCACGCAGTGGATGACTGCCGGTGCCGGCATCCTGCACATCGAGACCCCACCGGCCGAGTTGGTCGAGTCCGGCGGCCTGTTCCACGGCATCCAGCTCTGGGTGAACCTGCCGGCCAAGGACAAGTTCCTCACACCGCGCTACCAGAACCTCGAAGCCGGGAACGTCGCGCTCGTCGCCTCGCCCGACGGTGGCGCACTCGTCCGCATCATCGCCGGTGAGCTCGACGGCCACGCCGGGCCGGGTGCCACACACACGCCGATCACGGTGGCGCACGCGACCGTCGCGCCGGGTGCATCCGTGTCGGTGCCGTGGCGTGAGGACTTCAACGCCCTCGCCTACGTCCTGTCCGGACGTGGCACCGTCGGCCCAGATGCGCGTCCGATCGAGCAGGGTCAACTCGCCGTATTCGGCAAGGGTGACCGTCTGACTGTCGCCGCCGATGCCGGACAGGACAGCAACCGCCCCGCCCTCGAGGTCCTCCTTCTCGGCGGGCAACCGATTCGCGAACCCGTCGCACACTACGGTCCGTTCGTGATGAACACCCGCGAGCAACTGATCGAAGCCATCGAAGACTTCCAGGCCGGTCGTCTCGGCGTCATTCCGCCGGATGCGATCATGCCGCACACCAGCACTCGATGACCGCCAACCCCTCGATCCAGAAGGTCGCCGCGTCGAAATCCCAGGCGTGGCGGCTCTTCATCGAGACCAGCGCCCGACTCCAGACCACGCTCGACGACGAACTCCGTGCTCACTGCCGAATGTCGTTGGCGGACTATCACGTTCTGTTGATCCTCCACGAATGCCCCGGTGGCCGTGCACGAATGCGCGACCTCTCCCACCGCATGGTGTTCTCGACGTCGCGTCTGTCCTACCAGATCGACGCGATGGTCCGACGCGGCTGGCTTCGTCGCGAGGCGGCCCCGGAGGACAAACGCGGCAGCTACGCGGTACTGACCGACGACGGACGCACGGCGTTCGCGGCGGCGGCACGCGACCACGGTGCGGCCGTCGACAGGTTGTTCACCTCCGCGCTGTCGGATTCCGAGGCAAGCGGACTCGCCGACCTCATGGAGACACTGACCAGTCACCTCGACGCCGAAACTCCCCTCACCCCAAGCACATCCGCGAACCGAGCGAAATGACGACATCATGACCGACACGCAGACCCCACAGATCACCGACGTCGCCCGCTGCCGCCTCATCCGCGCAGCCGACCGCCACATGTGGAACGACGAGGCCATCGACTCGCGGCAATCCTTTCCTGCCACGGGCAGTTTCGACCTGGCGGCCAACGCGCACGGAATGCTGCTGGTCCACAACGACGACATCGTCGACGCGGGCGCAGGCTTCGACACCCATCAGCATCGCGACGCAGAGATCGTCACGTGGGTCGTCGAAGGCGCTCTGCACCACAGAGACTCGCAGGGTAGCGAAGGTGTTCTCACACCCGGCGTCGTGCAGAGCATGTCTGCCGGATCGGGAATCCGGCATTCCGAACGCAACGCGTCGACGCGCGCCGAGAACCAGCGGCTGCGCGTCGTGCAGATGTGGATCGCACCCGAGTATTCGGGCGGCACACCGAGTTACGCGGAAGCGAGCGTCAACGAGGCGCTAGCCGACGGCGGGCTGGTCACCATCGTGTCGGGACTCGACCGCGACGCGGGCGGGCAGGCGTTGTCGGTCGGCAACAGCTACGTCGCGCTGCATGCGGCGCGCCTACTCCCCGACCGCCCGGTCACCCTGCCGTCTGCACCGTTCGGGCACCTGTTCGTGGTCTCCGGCACCGTCACGGTGTCGGGCCTGCCGAGCGACGAGACAGCCGACGACCACCTCACGCTCGATGAGGGCGACGCGCTGCGTACCGCGGGCACCGCCGCACTGACCGTCGCCGCAGACGCGCCGGCCGAGATCCTCTTCTGGGAAATGCACACGTCGTTCGACGCCGCGCGCGCCTGACCGCTCGACGAACGCGATCAGAGTTGTGGCGCAACCGCTGTGGAGATCAGCTCGAGATGCTCGAGATCGTCAAGGTCGAGCATCTGCAGATACAACCTGGTGACTCCGATGGCCCGGTAGGACTCGATCTTCTCGACGACCTGATCGGGCGTACCAGCGAGTCCGTTCTCCCGGAGCTCGCCGACCTCGCGCCCGATTGCGTCGGCACGTCGTGTGACGTCTGCATCGCTTTTGCCCACGCAGATCGTCAACGCTGCCGAATACGTGAGTTCGTCGGGTCCGCGACCCGCCGCCGTGCACGCATCGCGCACGACGTCGAATTGCGCTGCGACGACGTCGGTCTTCGCGAACGGCACGTTGAACTCGTCGGCAAACCGCGCGGCCAACGCGGGGGTGCGCTTCTTACCCATGCCGCCGATGATGATCGGGGGCCGCGGTGACTGCACCGGCTTGGGCAACGCGGGTGAGTTGGTTACCTGAAAGTGCTTGGCGCGGTAGTCGAAGAGATCGCCGGCGGGCGTCGACCAGAGCCCGGTGATGATCTCGAGGTTCTCGGTCAGCTTCTCGAAGCGTTCTCCGAGCGGTGGGAACGGGATCGCGTACGCCTCATGCTCCTCGGCGAACCATCCTGCGCCGAGTCCGAATTCGATTCGGCCACCGCTCATCTCATCGGCCTGCGCAACCTGGATCGCGAGCTGACCGGGATGGCGGAACGTCGCCGACGTCACCAGGGTGCCGAGACGGATCGTCGAGGTCTCCCGACCGAGCGCCGCCAACGTGAGCCACGCATCGGTCGGCCCCGGGAGCCCCTCGGTGTTCATCGCCAGGTAGTGATCGGATCGGAAGAATGCTCCGTAGCCGAGGTCTTCGCTCGCCCGCGCGACGCGCAGGAGCGTCTCGTACGTGGCACCCTGCTGAGGTTCGGTGAAGATTCGCAATTCCATGGAATTCAACCTACGCGTCGCGAACTCGGGTCTGTCCGGCGTGCCGTCCTCTCTGGGGACGCGTCACGCCTCCGGCGTGATCTGGCCCGCGGGCACCAGCGACGGCTCGTCGACGGTCGAGAGGGTGAGGACGGCCTCGACGATCGCGTCCTGCGTCTCGATCTGCGCTTCAAGCCTTCGCAACCGGAATGCGACGTCGTGCTCGGCGAGGTCGCCGGTGATGTCTACGGCTGCCACCAGGTAGAACTCCATCGGACCGACGTACTCCGCATGCAGATAGGTGACCCGATCGATGTCGGCCATGTCGAGCAGACGAACGAGGATGGCGTCGCGAATCGGCGCCATGGCCTCCTGGCCGAGAAGAAACTCGCTGTTGCGTCGGATCAGGAAGATGGCGATGAAGCCCAACAGCAGACCGACGAGGATCGATCCGAGCGCATCCCAGACTGCGTTGCCGGTGATCTGATGCAGCGCCATGCCCGCAGCAGCGATCGCGAGTCCGACGAGTGCCGCGGAGTCCTCGGCGAACACTGCTCGCAGAGTGGTGTTCGACGTCCGGCTGACAAATCGAAGCGGGTGCATCGACATCCGACGTCCGCCCGCCTTGGCTTGGCGCACCGACTGTATGAACGAAATACCCTCCAGCACAGCGGAGATCGCGAGCACGATGTAGCCGACGAGATAGTTGGTGTCTTCTTCCGGGTGTACCAGCGCGGTGATGCCGTTGACCACCGACACGGCAGCGCCGACTGCGAACAGTCCGAACGCCGCGAACATCGACCAGATGTAGGTTTCCCTGCCGTGCCCGAACGGGTGACTCCTTGTCCTGCCACGGTTTCCGCGGCGCTCGGCGATGAGCAGAAAGATCTCGTTTCCCGAGTCCGCCCAGGAGTGCATGGCTTCAGCCGTCATCGATGCCGATCCCGTGACGATCGCAGCAATCGTCTTGGCAATGGCGACCGCAACATTGGCGACGAATGCGATGACGACCGTCGTCATCGAATCCTGATCGTTGATAGGGGTGACGAGTTGCTCATCGGTCCGCGGCGCATCCGTGTCAGCCATGATCCGATCGTCTCACGGCATGCGTTTGCCGACACTCGATCCGGACACGCCCTCGCCGAGAAATGACCGCGCGGCGCACCCAGCCGAAGGTGCACCGCGCGGTCGTCGAATCCAGACTCGGGTGAGAGGTTATCCGAGGCTGAAGGGCTTTCCGTAGAACGTCACGATCTGTTCTGCGTTGGGTGTGTTCACATACACGTCGGCAAACGAGCGAGCCTGCGCATAGCCCGCGCAGCCGTTGATCCCGATCTGCTCGTCGGTATAGCTGAGCTTCGCGTGGTTGGTGGCCTTGTACCCGACCTTGTTGCTCAGCTTCTGGTTGCCGAAGTCGTCGGCGGACTCGACAGTGTTCACGTAATAGGCGACCGCCTGGCCCGGACCGACCGACAGCGAGGTTCCGGCGCCGGCCGTTGCCGAACTGATTGCGGGCGGACTGTCGATATTCGGACCCGGTTTGCCGGATGCGGCACCGTTGCCGCTACCAGTGACACCGGAGATGTTGACCTGGCAGCCGACGATGTAACCCGCCCTGATCTTGATGTTCTTGGCGTCTTTGCTGGTCTTGACAGCGTAGGTGGCCGACACCCATGCGTTGCGGTGTAGCGGGGTTCCGCCGAGGGACGGGTTGATGTTTGCCCTCTCGTTACTCCTCGTCACCGACACGACGGTGCCGTCGCCCAGGGTCTGCTGGTCGGTCTGTGACGGGAGCGCGACGTGGACGTCCGCGTGTGCGATGGCCGGTGCCATCAGTGCGGCGACGGTTGTCAATGCCGCGGGCGCGCCGATCGTGACGAGCCGCTTCAAGCTGATATTCATTTCTTCCTCGTATGTCGTCAGTCGTTCAGGGAGGTGTCAGCCGATGGAGAAGGGCTTGCCATAGAGATTGATCTTCTGATGATCGCTACCTGTGGTCTCCACGACCACGTACGAGCGAGCCTGCGCGTAGCCTGCGCAGTTGTTGATGTTCAGCTGCGTGCGGTCCCAATTGAAGTAGTACGTGCCCTTTTTCTCGATGTCCTTGTAATCGAGCTGAGCAAACACCACCTGGCCGGGCGTCAGCGGAATGCTGAGACTGCCCGAACCCGATACCGCGCCGGCGCTGAGCAGGTTGAGTGTTCCGGTGGCACCGACCGTCATGGATCCGACGTTCACCTGGCAACCGACGATGTAGCCCACCGAGAGCGTCGCCGCGGCGCCGTCCGTCGACACGCCGCCGGTGCCCGGGTAGGTGGCCTCGCCGTTCGAACCGACGCCGTTGTTCGGTCCCGCCTTGGAGTCCTTCAGGCCTGGTGCCTTGAGAACAACGCTTCCGCTCACCCACGCGGTGCGGCCAAGGCCATTCGCCGCAAGAGACGGCGAGATCTGTGCAGATTCAGAGGTGCGGGTCAGGGTCAGCCCGTCGCCGTTGGCCGTTCCTCCCGGCAAACGAACGAAGGCGTCGCCGTGTGCGGGAGCCGCGGCCAGGCCGACGGCGGTCGCGACGGCACCGATGGCCAGTGCGCCGACGGCACCCCGTCGCATCCGTGACTCGTTGGTGGTCATGTAGTCCCCTCAAGATGAATTCATTGCTCGGCTCGCTCGCTCCGCGCGCTGCGCCGGTCGTCGCCCCAGCGGCAACTCCGCGCGAACTGTACTGAGATGACGGAGAACAAAACGTGAACAAAGAGCAGCCACACGGCGGCGCGTTGACCAATTTGTGATCTTCGAATCCGTTGCACGACAGGATGTTTCGTTTTGCACCGTTTGCACTGCCAAATATCGGACATAAGCGACGCTTGCTGATCGTCCGCAAATGAGTACAGGCTTCGCGATACCAAATCGAGGTTCGTCCGGTTAGTGTTTGCGAGTGAGCTCCGACGTTTCCGACCACCGAATGCGGCAATGGCTGCTCTCCGATATCTCACCGGAGCCCGCAGGCCTCATGGGACCGCACCGCATTCCGAGCGAAGAATCGCACACACACCGGTGGTGGCAGGTGATGTGCCTGACCGGCGTCGACTATTTTTCGACGCTCGGCTACCAGCCGGGCATCGCTGCGCTCGCAGCGGGAACCGTCGCCCCTGTCGCGACATTGGTGCTGGTCGCACTGACGCTCTTCGGCGCGCTTCCCGTCTATCGCTACGTCGCAGCCAAATCGCCCAAGGGCGAGGGCTCTATCGCGATGCTCGAGCGACTGCTCCCCAAGTGGGGCGGAAAGATCTTCGTTCTCGTCCTCCTCGGCTTCGCGGCAACCGACTTCCTGATCACGATGACGTTGTCGGCCGCGGACGCGACTGCCCACTTCGTCGAGAATCCCCTTGTCCCACGCGGCTTCTCCAACCACACGGTCCTGATCACACTGATCCTGCTCGCGCTGCTCGCCGCGGTGTTCCTACGCGGCTTCACCGAGGCGATCACCATCGCTGTCGTCTTGGTCGTCGTGTATCTGAGTCTCAACGTTGTCGTGATCGCGACCGCGCTGTGGCACATCGTCGAAGCTCCACATCTCGTCATCGACTGGCAGTCGGCGATGTTCACCGAGCACGGCAATCCGTGGATGGTGGCAGCGATCGCCGTCCTCGTTTTTCCCAAGCTGGCGCTGGGATTGTCGGGCTTCGAGACGGGCGTCGCGGTCATGCCGCAGGTCGACGGCTCACCGGCCGATCCACCCGATCATCCGATCACCCGCATCCGTGGCACACGACGCCTCCTCACCACATCAGCACTGATCATGAGTGTCTTTCTCATCTCGAGCAGCCTGGTGTGCACCATCCTGATACCCGAGAACGAGTTCCAGCCCGGCGGCAAAGCCAACGGTCGTGCGCTCGCCTACCTCGGACACGACTACCTCGGCAGCGGTTTCGGCACCGTCTACGACATCAGCACCATCCTCATCCTCTGGTTCGCCGGGGCGTCGGCGATGGCCGGTCTGCTCAACCTGGTGCCGCGCTACCTGCCGCGCTACGGCATGGCTCCGGACTGGGCGCGCGCCACCCGCCCGCTGGTTGTCGTCTTCGCACTCATCGCCTTCGGCGTCACCATCTATTTCGACGCCAACGTCGACAAACAGGGCGGCGCATACGCCACCGGCGTGCTGGTTCTGATGACGTCCGCGGCCATCGCCGTCACGCTCTCGGTGCGCAAACGCAGGATCCGACGACTGACGCTGATGTTCACCACGATTTCGGTGATCTTCATCTACACCACCGTCGCGAATATCATCGAACGCCCCGAAGGTGTGCAGGTGGCGGCATTCTTCATCGCGGCGATCCTGATCGTGTCGTTTGCTTCCCGAATCAACCGATCGTTCGAATTGCGAAGTGGCATCATCACTTTCGACGAGACAGCACAACGCATCATCGACGAGGCAGCGGCCTCCGGGGAGATACAGATCGTCACCCACGACCCCGACGAACGGTCGCTGCACGAATACCACGACAAAGAACTGCAGCAACGCGCCGAAAGCCACATTCCCGACGCCGATCAGATCGTGTTCCTCGAAGTGAACGTGACCGACTCGTCGGAATTCGCCACCGACCTCCTGATTCACGGACGCTACCGCGAAGGTGGCTACCGGATCCTCTGGGTTGATTCGGCGGCGGTGCCCAATACGATCGCAGCCACGTTGTTGGCCATCCGCGAACGGACCGGAATCGTTCCCAACGTGTACTTCGAGTGGAGCGAGACCAACCCGCTGCTCAACCTCCTCCGGTTCTTGTTCATCGGCGAAGGCGAGGTGGCGGCTGTCACGCGAGAGGTCGTCCGACGAGCCGAGCCGGAGATCAGCCAACGGCCGGTCGTACACGTCGGCTGACTTCCCGACACCGGCATCCCAGGCCCCGCCCATGACGATTGTCATGGGCGAAACATGACATCTGCTCTGTGTGTGGACGCCCGCGCGGGGCGACTCTTGATGTCATGAACAACACGGACTCCTCCGCGATTCGCACATCGGCGCCGACACACACCGTGCCGGCACTCGTCATCGACGGCGTCACGAAGACCTTCCGCAGCGGCAACAGTTCTCAGGTCACCGCCGTCGACGACCTCAGCCTGACGATCCGCCAGGGCGAGGTCGTGGCCTTCCTCGGGCCGAACGGCGCAGGCAAGACCACGACGCTCGACATGGTTCTCGGCCTGACACAACCGGATTCGGGCACGGTCGAGGTCTATGGGTCGTCGGCCAGGAAGGCCGCGCGGACCGGTAGGGTCGCCGCGGTTCTGCAGAGCGGCGGTCTGCTCCCCGATTTCACGGTCGAAGAGACCATGCGCATCATCGCGGATCTGCACGGGCGCACGCGCGACGTCGAATCAGCAATGGCTCGCGCCGGCATCTCAGACATCGCCGGGCGCAAGGTTTCCCGGTGCTCGGGTGGCGAGCAGCAACGCCTCAAGTTCGCGTTGGCGATGCTGCCCGACCCCGACCTCATCGTGCTCGACGAGCCGACCGCCGGAATGGATGTGGAGTCACGACGCGCCTTCTGGTCGGCGATTCGTGCGGATGCCGGTGCCGGTCGCACCGTCGTCTTCGCCACTCACTACCTCGAAGAGGCCGACGACTTCGCCGACCGCATAGTGATGGTCTCGCACGGACGCGTCGTTGCCGACGGTTCGACCGCCGAGATCCGCAATGTCGCCAGCAGACGGGTGGTGTCGGCAATCGTCGACGACACCGGTATCGCCGCAGTGGGTACGGCCATTCCCGATCTCGAGGTGGTCGAGCGTCGAGGCGGACGAACCTATCTGTCCGCCAACGATTCCGATGCACTTGCGAGGTTTCTACTGACCGCGACCGACGCACGTGAACTCGAGGTCGCAACCCACAACCTCGAAGACGCCTTCATCGCGCTCACCACCGACTGACCACCACGACCCTCACAGCCGCCCAACCCCAGCACATCGAAAGGCTCGACCACCATGAACGTGCATGCTGCCGACGCACCGACGACGACCGGAGCGGACTCCCTTCGCGGGTTCTTCGCCTCACCCACCTATCTCCGTCTCGACATCCGTCGCGTCATGCGCAATCGCCGCGCGATGATCTTCACCGTCGCGATGCCCGCCCTGCTCTACCTGGTCTTCGGTGCAACCCAGAAGACAAGCGATGCAGTGGGATCCGGCAACGTCGCCTTCTACGTCCTCATCGGCATGGCCGTCTACGGGGCGATCCTGGCCGCAGCCACGAACGCCGCATCGGTCGCGATCGAACAGCAAGCCGGTTGGACCAGAACGCTCATGATGACGCCGCTACAACCCGCGGGCTACGTGGCGACGAAAATCGGTGTGGCCCTTGCGATGGGTGCACTGCCCATTGCGGTGCTCTGCATCGCGGGCATCGCCACCGGTGTGCGCGCACCCGCCGGCGCGTGGATCGCATGCCTGCTGCTCGGATGGATCGGCGCGTCGGTGTTCGCAGCGTTCGGCTTGGCGGTAGGCAGCCTGATGCGGTCCGACGGTGCGATGCAGGTGATGGGTGGCGTACTGGCACTCCTCGCCTTCGCAGGCAATGTCTTCGTCCCACTCAAGGGAACCATGCTGACCATCTCCCAGTTCACCCCGATGTTCGGGGTCGTGACTCTGGCCCGCTACCCCCTCGACCACGGGGTGACCGTCTACGGCACGCACATCGGACTCTGGGTCGCCATCGCCAATCTGGGCTTCTGGGCCGCAGTGTTCTCGATCGCCGCCGCGGTCTTCTACAGTCGCAGTACACAGCGCCAGTGAGTCAGCGGCCCAGTGAGTCAGCGGGCCAGTGAGTCAGCGGGCCAGTGAGCCAGTGAGCGACCGAACCGACGACGGAACAGCAGGAGAACATCGCCCATGACGGTCGAGAGTGCGTGATGGCACAGCGGTTGGGCCTCAAGGCTGGCGCGGTGGCACCCTGGCGCAATCTGCGCTGGGTGTTCACTGCTGTCTGGCTGATCTTTCTCGCCTACCCTATCGGCGCGGTGGCGACCTCCGATCACTCGCCCGCGACAAAGGCGATCGGATTCGCCCTCCTGACGCTGTTCGCACTGTCCTACCTGTGGGCCAGCGTGTACCTGCTCACCGGCCGGTCAGCGACCGATCTGCGCGGCGTGCCCTTGTTCGCGCTGCTCGCGCTCCTGATGGTGGGGTTACTGCCGATCATCGGCGAGAACGCCTTCGGTGCAGCGCCATTCCTGATGGTCGTCGCCGCCTTCTGCTTTCCGACACGGTGGGCGCTGATCTGCGTCGGCGCCGTCGTCGTTGCCTCGGTTGCCGTCCCCCGTCTCTTCGGGTGGCACACCGATGCCAGCATCGTGCTCGTCCTGCTGGCCGTGGGACTGACCATGCTCGGATTTCGAGCCGTCGCGGTGCGAGAGGGAGAGCGCGAACGCGAAGAGGAGCGTCGAAGAGAACTCGACGCACGGCTGGCCGTCGTCGCAGAACGCGAGCGTGTGGCGCGCGACGTCCATGACATCCTCGGCCACTCGCTCACGGTCATCAGTGTGAAAACCGAACTCGCACAGCGGCTCGTCGAACTCGATCCGGAACGCGCGCAACGAGAACTGGGCGAGATCAATCAGTTGACCCGCGATGCGCTCGCACAGGTGCGCACGACCGTCGGCCGCATGCGCACACCCGATCTGCCCGACACCATCGCGGGGGTCGACAGCGCGTTGCACGCGGCGGGCATCGCGGCCACGTTGCCCGAGCCGACCGTCGACACCGAACACGCCGAACTCTTCGCCTGGGTCCTGCGGGAAGCCGTCACCAATGTCGTCAGACACAGCGGCGCACAGCACTGCGAGGTGCTGATCGACGAATCGTCGATGTCTGTTCACGACGACGGTGCCGGCCTGGGCGACGCCGAGCACGGCAACGGGCTGCGTGGACTGCGCGAGCGCGTCGAATCTGCCGGCGGCACAGTACACTTCGACTCCGATCCGACGGGAACGACAGTGCGGGTACATATCTCATGACCGACTCGATCCGACTACTCCTCGCCGACGACCAGGCGCTCGTTCGGGGCGCGCTCGCCGCACTGCTCGACCTCGAACCCGATCTGGAGGTCGTCGCCCAGGTCGGACGGGGCGACGAGGTGGTCGACGCCGCCCGCGAATCCGGCGCGCAGGTCTGCCTCCTCGACATCGAAATGCCCGGAGCCGACGGCATCGAGGCCGCTGCCGCGATTCGGATACACCTCCCGGACGTGCGCTCGTTGATCGTCACGACGTTCGGCCGTCCGGGCTACCTCCGTCGCGCGATCGACGCGGGAGCGTCGGGATTCGTGGTGAAGGACACTCCCGCGGCCCAACTCGCCGATGCCGTCCGACGCGTACACGCGGGACTGCGCGTCGTCGATCCGACGCTCGCGACGGAAAGCCTTGCCAGTGGCGACAATCCGTTGACCTCGCGAGAAACAGACGTGCTGCGTGCCGCGCTGTCGGGCGCGACGGTGGCGACGATCGCAGCGCAGGTCCACCTGTCCGCGGGCACCGTGCGCAACCATCTGTCGTCGGCCATCGGAAAAACCGGTGCGAGCACACGCGGCGAGGCCGCGCATATCGCGCGCGATCGCGGCTGGATCTGACGTCTTCTGCGCGCAGAAACCTGCACCCCACGGGCCCCTCGCATGTACCGGTACGTACGGCGGCACCGAGAGGCGTCACTTTCTGCACGGCTGTTCCCATCCGCGGTCCACACCTGCTCCGAATCGCTGGTGCTCATCCACCGACACACTGACAAGCAAGGAGCTTCACATGCGGAATACAGCCCGAATCGCATTGGGTGCACTGGTCGCAACGGCAGGCGCGGGAGCGATCGCGTTCGCCGCAGCACCCGACGCTGCTGCCGCACCCACGATCTGTCCGGCCCTGCCAGGACAGAGTTCGACAATGCATGGCTGCACAGCGGATTCCGGCCCAACAGGACTGAGCCTGGCGGTCGTCGACAACGGCGGCACTGCGTCGTCCAAGGCAGACAACTACGCCGGTCCTGCGGCAATTGCGTTGGGTCCCAAGGCATCAGTGACGATGACCGGTATCAAACCGGGTCTCGCGATCGGCATCGCCGGACCGGGTGCCACCGTCGTCGTCGACGGCAAGAACGGACCCACCTGCACCGGCGGCACCTCGTTCGCAGGCGACTTCCAAACCTTCAAGGGCTGCTGGAAGCCCTGAGCCAGAACGTCTTTCACCCACCTGTGACCGCCTACGCCCGGCGGTGTCACAGGTGTAGTCCACGGAGATAGGCGGCCTGCCCGAGGTGTTTCGCGTCGTCGTCGACGATGCTGACCAATCGGACGCCGAGCGTGACGGGAGGATCCCACCGCTCGTCCACGATCCGGTCGAGGTCGGCGTCGTCGAGCGTCGTGAGGTAGGCGACCGATGCGTCGTGTGTGGCGTCGTAGTAGCCGAGCAACTGGCCGGGTTCGGCTACTACGCGTCGCGTCTGTTCGGGCGACTGCCCGTAGCCGGTGGCCTCCTTGTCGAACGGCAGGGCGAAACTCTCGTACCAGCCATCTCTGATCCAGACCTGGTCGAAGTCGGCGACATCGGCGATCTGCGCGTCCTGGACTCGGGTGAGGTGCCAGATCAGCCAGGCAATGGTGTTGGCTCCCGGTGCCACCGTGAGGCCCAGTCGCTCTTCGTCGATCCCGTCGAGGACACCGTGTACCCCGTCTTTGATGCGGCCCAATCCGTCGAGGAGAACTTCCGAGGCGTTCATGCCAACCATTCGTACCCCTTTGGCCCGCGGTGCGCACAAACCTGGCGTGACCCGACGTGAGGCCGGACGATCAGCCGAGTGTCTGACAGCCATCACGTTCCCGCCCCCAGCTCGCGGGCAAGCACGCCGCGACCCATCCGCTTCAACGCATTCGACATGAATTGCGTCGCCCACCAATCGCCGGGTCTGTGGCGTCACCCCGCGGATCGATCGTGGGACTACAACACACTCGACTACTGGGTCGAGTTGGCCCGGCTCCTGGAAACGGGCGGATTCGACGGCCTGTTCATCGCCGACGTACTAGGCACCTACGACGTCTACGCGGGCACAGACGAAGCCGCGATCAGGCAGGGCGCGCAGATTCCTGTCAACGACCCGCTGTTGCTGGTGTCGGCAATGGCTCACGCGACGGAGCACCTCGGCTTCGGGATCACCACGGGCACCGGATTCGAGCATCCGTATCCGTTCGCGCGCCGATTGTCGACGCTGGACCATCTCACCAAGGGCCGGATCGGCTGGAACGTGGTGACCGGCTATCTGCCGTCGGCAGCGCGCAACATGGGCGACGACGATCTTCTGGCGCACGACGACCGCTACGACCACGCCGACGAATACCTGACGGTGCTCTACAAGCTCTGGGAGGGCTCGTGGGAGCGCGACGCGGTACTCCGCGACCGCACCTCCGGGGTGTTCGCCGACCCGTCGAAAGTGCACCACGTCGGACACCGCGGTAAGCATTTCACCGTGCCGGGCATTCACCTGTCCGAGCCGTCACCACAGGGCTCGCCGGTCATCTACCAGGCGGGGGCCTCACCTCGCGGCCGACGCTTCGCCGCCCAGAACGCCGAAGCCATCTTCGTCGCGGCTCCCACCAAGCAGATCCTCCGCGACACCGTCGCCAAGATCCGCGACGAACTCGTCCTCGCAGGTCGCGATCCCTACGACGCACGGATCTACACGCTCCTGACGATCATCACCGACGCCACGCCGGAAGCCGCACGCGCCAAGGCGGCCGAGTATCAGCGACTCGCCAGCGACGAGGGATCACTGGTGTTCATGTCGGGCTGGATGGGCATCGACCTCGCGTCGTATGACCTCGACGAACCGATCGGCAACGTGGCGAGTAACGCGATCCAGTCGGCGGTGGCCGCATTCCAGCAGGCATCCGACACCGGCGAGCAGTGGCGGGTGCGCGACATCGCTGCGTGGGGTGGCATCGGCGGAATGGGTCCGGTGCTGATCGGGTCGGGAGACGAGGTCGCAGGGGCCCTTCTCGACTGGGCCGCCGACACCGACGTCGACGGCTTCAACCTCGCATATGCCGTGACGCCCGGCACCTTCTCCGACGTCATCACCCACGTGGTGCCCGCACTGGAGCGGCGAGGTGCCTACGAACGGGAGTACGTGCCGGGTACGTTGCGCAACAAGCTGTTCGGACGCGGCGACCTGCTTCCGGACAACCACCGCGGAGCGTCGTACCGCGTCGGCGGCAAGGGATCGACCATCGACGACTCGGTCCGTGACGTGGCGGCACGAGTCGACGCCGTCGGCGCCACACCGAGCTGACTCGCCGCCTATTGTGGCGGGGTGAGTCGCGATCCCGGACCCCACCGCACACACGTCGGACACTCGCACAGCCATTCGCTGTCGGAGATCCCGGCGGCCTTGTCTCCGTTCGCGAAACGATTCGTCGTCGTCACGCTGACGATCGCCGGTATCGCCGTCATCGTCGGCATGGTGCTGCTGTGGCCGTCCGGTGGGAGCCATCCGATTCCGCCGCAGTTCCGAGGCGCAGACGGCGGAGCGATCACGACGGTGTCGGGCAAAGTGGTCGGGCAATCGCGTGGTCCCTGCCTCAACCAGCTCGTCGGAACGGCGCAGGATTCGCCCGATTTCGGCACAACGCCGACGCCGAACGGCCCGTGCATCGAGAACACCGTCAAGCTCGAGTCGGGAAGCGCGTCAGGCAAATACACATTGCTCGAGATCCCGACGAATCGGGCGCAGGCCGGCAGCGGCCCGGACAGTGTCGCACCCGACCCGTCGACCCTCGACGAACCGCAGGCGGGCCAACCGTCACTCTCCCCCGGCGACGCCATCCGGCTGAGCACGGTACCGGGCCCCGACGGCGCGCCGCGCTACACGTTCTTCGACTTCGCGCGCGGGATACCGACACTGATCTGGGCGGTGCTGTTCGTCGGCGCGGTGGTCCTGGTTGCGGCCTGGCGTGGCTTGCGGTCGATCATCGGCCTCGTCTTCGCCTTCGCTGTCCTCGGCGTATTCACCTTGCCCGCGATTCTCGACGGTGAGTCGCCCGTCGCGGTGGCCGTGGTGTCCTCGGCTGCGATCCTGTTCGTCGTCTTGTATCTGGCGCACGGCATCAGCCTGCGGACGAGTTCGGCGCTCCTGGGCACGTTGAGCTCACTCGTGCTCGCGGGCGTGCTGAGTTGGCTGGCCATCAGGACCATGCACCTCACCGGATTGTCGGGCGACCAGACCACCAATTTGCAGGTCTACCAGGGCAGCATCTCGATCAGCGGCCTGCTGCTCGCCGGATTCATCATCGGCACCCTTGGCGTTCTCAACGACGTCACGATCACCCAGGCATCAGCGGCATTCGAACTCGCAGGCGCGGGAGAGCCGACGAGACTCGCGACCTTCCGGGCCGCGATGCGCGTCGGCCGAGACCACATAGCGAGCACCGTCTACACCCTCGTCTTCGCGTACGCGGGCAGCGCGCTACCGCTTCTCCTCCTGTTCTCCGTTGCGCGACAACCGTTCTCGTCGCTGCTGACCACCGACGCGGTCGCCGTCGAACTCGCCCGATCGTTCGTCGGCGGCATCGCCATCGCGCTGTCGGTGCCGCTGACCACAGCGATCGCCGCCGCCCTCACCCATCCGACGCCGCGCGCGGTGGAGCCCGCGCGCACACATTCCGGTGCGGCGAAGCCGGGGCGCCCGCAGTCCGGCGCAGTGGGACCGGGAACACGCACGACGTCCGGCGCGCCAGACGCCTCGGTGCGCGCAACCCGTCGCATCGACAACGGGCGGCCCGTCAACGACCATCCCCCAACCGAGTCGGCGACCCGTGCCGCACCCCACGAGGCACATGAGCAACCGAGCCCCCACGACCGGGACGTCGACCCGTCACCTCCGCGCACCGGTCGCCACTCCATGCCAGACTGACACTGCCGACCGGCCGGCCCAGACTGCCGTGCGCCTCAGATTGCCGAGTGTGCGCCGTTCAGAGGGCGGGACACTTCCCCGCAGGAATCAATGTGAAGTTCCGGCCGAGCCAGTCGCCGACCTTGGTCAGCATCTTTGTGCCGTCCTCGAATGTTCCGCTCGTCGGACGAGCAGCCATCGAGACCGCGACCTCCCCCTGATCGGTCGCGATGAGGCCGAGCTGGCGCACCAGGTAACCAGGTGCCGCATCGGTGGCAGGCCCCCAACCACCCTTCACCGCGGTGACCGCGTGCTGCTTGGGACCGAGATCAGCGATGCCCCACCGTTGATTCGGCGCCACCGAACCCATGTGGTCGAGGATGTTCTTGGTGTTCGGCATGCATGGCAGGTGCGCCCCGAAACGCGCCTGATCAGCCAGCGCCCACTGCGTATAGCCCGGATACGAACGCGGAGTATCGATCTCCGAACTCACCCGAGTCGTCACATCATGGCCTTCGCGCAGCACCGCGGTCACCGCGTCGACCGATGCCCTGCCGCCGCCGAGCGATCCCCAGAGGTCGCCTGCGGCGTCGTTGTCGGAAAAGGTGATCGCCTTGTCCTCCTTGGCGAGGATCGATGCACCGTTCTTGCGCTCGGCCGCCAGCGCGACGGGAACCTTGAAGGTCGACCACGCCCGCCCCGTCTTGAGCGACCCGAACGACTGTGCGGCGTCGGACCCGACGGGTACCAACGACACTCCGATTTGGCCGGGAATCGACTTACGAATCGACTTCTGCGCAACCGCCCAGCTGTCTGCGAGCCTCTTCGCCGGAGGTACCGGCGGACGCAGCCACGTCGCAATCGGCTCGGGTAGTGGCGGCGGTCGAAACCGGGCCGGGGCCGCATGCGCGCTCCCTGCACCGAGGACGATCGTCGTCACCGCGACGGCGATCAGCACGCAGAGTCGTTTCGAAATAGTCACATCTGTCCCTCTAGTCACTTGAGTAACAGACGTTACGGCCCGGTCGCGCCCCAAGCGACCCCGAGGGCGTCACAACTCGGTCACACCCGGCCTGCACTGAGGAACACCACCGTGCACGGGCGTGGCGTGGCTGTCAGGAGGGCTGCCCGACGCCCCTGCCCGACGCGACCGCGAGCCGCACCAGTTCGGCACCGGCAACAGCCCTCTCGAGTTCTTTCGCTCGCGCCACGTCGTCGGCGGCCGAGGACGTCTGCCACACAGCGACCGGAGACAGAGAATCGTCGAGGAACAACTCGCGACACCGCCCACGTTGGATCTTGCCGCTCGATGTCGTCGGAATCGACTGCGGCTCGACGAGAAACACCGAATGAGGATCGACGCCGTATCGATCGGCAACCACAACACGCACGCTCTCGCTGATCTCGGCGAGGGCGTCCGCATCGAGTGAGCCCACACCACCGTGGTCGACGTCCACCTCCTGGACGATGACAAGTCGTTCGACCGCGCGCAATCCCGGCGTGAACGCGAACGCCGCGCCACGACCGGATGTCAGGGATGCGTGGCAACCTTGCACGGTGAATTCGATGTCGTTGGGATAGTGATTGCCACCGCGGATGACGACGAGGTCTTTGCACCGACCGGTGACGAACAACTCGCCGTCACGCAGAAATCCGAGATCGCCGGTGCGTAGGAACGGCCCTGCCCCGGTGTCGGCAATCGACGCGCCGAAAGTGTGCTCCGTCTCCTCGGGCCTGCGCCAATATCCCGCCCCGACACTCGTACCCGCACACCAGATCTCGCCGACCTTTCCCTCTCCGCACTGCACGTGCATCACCGGGTCGACGATCACCACCTCGCCTGCGCGTGGCTCGCCACACCCGACAACAGTCATCGCACCCGCCGGGTCGTCGCGCTCGACGACTCTGTCTTCGGCGAGCACCTCACGATCGAGATGCATCGCGCGAGGCTGCGCCGAACCGGGCCGACCGGAAACGAGAAGCGTCGCTTCAGCCAAACCGTAGACCGCAGAAAATGCCTCGCGCGCGAATCCCGCGGGCGCGAAGGCTTCGGCGAACCGCCGCAGGGTTGCCTCCTGCACGGGTTCAGCGCCATTCATCGCGGTGTGCAGCCTCGAAAGGTCAAGTGCTGCACGTTCTTCGGAGGTGCTGTGTTCGACGCACAACTCGTAGGCGAAATTGGGCGCAACGGTGTAGGTCGCGGCACACGAGGAGAGTAGTTCCATCCATGCCATCGGCCGTTTGATGAACGCCGTCGGCGACATGAAATGTGCTGTGCAACCGAGATAGATCATCGACAGCACCCCGCCGATCAACCCCATGTCGTGATGAGACGGAAGCCAAAAGGCGCCGACGTCGGAGTCTGTGCCCTCCCACGACGATCGGATCGCCTCCATGTTCCGCATCAGGTTGTCATGTTTGAGGACAACGCCTTTCGGCGTCGTGGTCGATCCGGACGTGTACTGAATCATCGCGACCGTAGTCGCGTCGATGTTCGGCGCGACCCAGTCGTCGGCATCCGCCGAGACCACGTCCATCAGACCCCAGGTCAGGTCGCCGCCCTCGCCGAGCGTGTCGAGCATCGTCTTGATGGCCGGCTGCGTCTCCGACACTCCCAGCGCGAAACGTGCGCGCGCATCCGGCACGACCGAAGACAGTCGCGGAGCCAATCGCTCGTGCACCGGAACCGCGACCGCGCCGGCATAGACACATCCGAAAAAGCCTGCGATATGGTCTAATCCGGGTCGACAGAGCACCAGTACGCGCTCGCCTGCCGCACCCTTACTCTGCAACTCGGCAGCGATCGCGCGCGCCCTGTAATCCAGATCACGGTAGGTCAGCACACTCGCTTTCTCGCCGTCGCCGTTGTACGAGAAGTCGAATGCCACCTTGTCGGCGTACCGATCCGCCCGCTGCCGAAGCAGTTCGAGCAGAGTGTCTTCGGTGAGTTTTGCGTGCTTGGACATCGGCCACCTTCGTCGATCGTGATCTCGGCGCCGCGTCGAGTCCGCGGCCCCGTAAGACGACGACCCATCGTTCGCATTCCGTCCGGGCCGCCGGGCGCGAGGGACATTACCCGAGCATCGGTTGCAGGATGCCGTTTTTCTCAGGTTCTACGCCCACTACGACACCGAAACCTACTCTTCAGTACCACGCTATCGCGAATCTTTGACTAACTATCGCAAGCGATTACAGCGCGCTGAGCTGGTTCTTTAATGATCTAACGACACCAGACGAGTCCAGTTAATGGTTCGTGTACAAAAGCAAATTTACCGAAACGGCCCTCTCTCAGCTTGCTCTGGCTCTACGTTCAGACTGCACTCAAGTTCTTGCACATGTCCCCGAGGAGAGTCCGTGCAGCGTTCCGCTCCCATCGCCCTGCAAGGCGATATCGAAGTTCCGAAAAAAGCCCCCCGCGCGTGGGTTGCCGCTGGTGTCGCCATCGCAGGCGCGAGCGTCATGGCCGTTGCGCCCGGCGTCCATTCCGAGGTGCCCACCGCGTACAAGGCCACCACCGAAGCGACCGTGCGTCTCGCCGCCGACTGGAAGCCACTCGAGCCGTATATCGACGCCTTCAATGAGGCATCGAAAAACGCTGCGACTCTTGCCCATAATTATTTCCTGGCTCCCGGGCTGCCACTGCAACAGATCATCGCCAACCAGTCGAAGTACCTCAACGACGTTCTGAACGATCCGTCACAGGCCGACGACGTCCTCAAGAAGATGCGCGCCAACCTCGAAGCCGTGATCAGCGGCGTCACCGGGATCGGCGTGGCTGGTAGTGCGCTCGACACGATGAAGAACCACAGTGTCGACAGCCTGCACGGTCTCGTCCTCGGGCTGCTTCCGTCGCTTCTACCCGCGGGTGGATCGATCGATCCAGAAGTAATCACCGCAGTCATGAACGTGCTGGCGTCACCGATGAGTGGCGTGCTCATGGGCCTCGTCGGTCCAGTGATCAGCCCGGCCGTCGCAGTCCTGAACAGCGGCATCGCCATCGCCGCCGCGATCCAAGCGGGCAATCCCGATGCTGTCTTCTCCGACGTGTTCTCGGCTCCTGCCAACGTCGTCGGAGCGGTATTCAACGGTGCCACACTCGATCTCACAGCCCTCACTCCTCTCATCAACGACAGCGGCCTCTTGGGAACCACCAAGCTCAACTCCCTCGACATCGCGTTCGGAGGACTGTTCACTCCCGGTACGGTGGGACGAGGCTCCTACGATGGCCCCGTCGACCCCGACAACCCCGACAACAAGATCCCCGCACCGGGCGGGTCGATCTTCAACAGCATCGGTCTGGGGGTCGATCTCAATGGGATCGAAATTGGCATTCCCGGGCAGGCCATCGGTCCGATCGGCGCGTTGGAAGGCGTTTCCCAAACCGTCGGCGCCCTTCTCGGTGATGGCTGGGATGGCAAGAGCGGCAAGCCCGTCCCGCCGCTAGCCGGTGTGGAGTTCCCGACCATCTCCGACGATGCCGCCGACAATTGGGCTGCGGCCATTCAGAAGCTCGCCGACACACTGCTGGGCAAGAAGGATTCCGAGACAACAACCCCCTCGCCGGATCCCGCCAAGACCGCAGCCGCCGTCGCGGTGACAAGCGTCGCGCCGAACTCTGTCGATTCGGCGAAGGTCGATGCAGAGAAGGTCGATGCTGAGAAGGCCCAGTCCGAGAAGACTGCGCCGGTAACGACCGAGTCGGCGCAGGCCGAAGTCGTAGAGACACAATCGAGTTCGGCGCCGACGGGCTCGTCCAGCGAAGTCCAGAACTCCTCCGAGGCAAAGGAATCCACCTCGTCGAGTTCGTCGACCGCCCCGGCCTCGTCATCGACCGGTAGTTCTTCTGACTCGACTCAGAGCTCCACGTCCAGCGGATCGTCGACGTCGAACTCCGGCACCGACGCTCACACCACCAGCTCTGTGAACGCCACGGGCTCTGCGGACGCCGAAAGCAGTTCATCCTCGGACACGTCGAGCACCTCCGGCGACTCGAGCGGCGCGTCGTCGACCTCGGGCAACTCTACGTCGTCTGCCAGTACCGACTGAGGTCGCCACCGCACCGCCATCGTCAACGGCAGAGCGCCGGATCCGCCACCGGGTCCGGCGCTCCGCTCGTTGCCTTACCGCCGAGGGATGGATGCGAAAGGCCCGCACTACACCTTCAGCAGGTACCGCGGGGAAGCCGAGCGACGTTGCGGTTGAGCCAATTACCGATCGTGTTGAGCGCGGCGATGCCTCCCGACATCGAGCCACCTGCGGCACTCATGGCGACGGCGGTCTGACGTCCGTCGGAGGACGTGATGAGTCCGATCTGCCTGACCAGGTAGGAGCCATCGACACCCGGACCCCAACCGCCCTTCACGGCAGTCGATTTCGGCGTCGACATCACCTCGATGCCCCACTGCTGGTTGCCTGCGACCTGTCCCATCAGCGACACGACGTGCGATGTTCCCGGCATGCATGGCAGATGGGCGGTGAACGTGGCGGCGGCAGGCAACGTCCACACGGTCTGCCCGAAGACCGTGAATCCGGCGCGCAGCCTCTGTGCGGGCACGGTCGACTGAGTGTCGCCGCCCTCACGCAGGACCGCGGTGACCTTACGAGCGGCGACGGCATCGCTCCCCAGCGACGACCACAGCGACTCGGCAGAAGCGTTGTCGGAGTTGATGATCGCGTTCGATTCGGCGGCCGACGGACCGTTCTCGCGTTCGGCAGCGACAGCAAGCGGAACCTTGATCGTCGACCATGCCACCTGAGGTGTGTTGTCGCCCAACACAATCGGATCACTGCCGCCTCGGCCAACGGGGGCCAGTGCAACTCCGACGGGTACTCCGACCTGCGCGGCGACCGCTGCGAACCCGCGTGCCAGCGGGTTCGCGACAGGAGCACTCGACGGCACCGACGCAGACGCCTGCGACGTCGTCGAACCGGTCACCGTCACCGTGACCGGCGTGATCTGGTTGTCACCGCGATCCGTCGTCGAACAGCTCGAAACGCCAAGAGCGCACACGGTGACTAGTCCGACAACACCGACCAGACCGCGCAGGTCAGTAGACATAGACCACCGCGTTGTTGCCGCCGCGACAGGCGACCACACCACCTTCTGGACCGCAGGACATAACGTAGCTCATTCCCGTGACCGGGCTGTAGGCGCTGATCACCCGCGACTGTCCCTGCACCCCGGTGCGCAGATACTCGTCGCGGACGGCCTGCGCGAACGAGCAACTCGTCACCGACGTACCCGCCGACACTCCGGCGCCGCAACTGACCGCTCCCGGCGGCGGGGTCGCAGGCGGCGCGACCGTCACAGTGGAGGTCGGCGCCGGATTGACCGTCTGCGTGACAGTTGGCGTCGACTGCGTGTCGGTCGACGAATCCGAGCTTCGATTGAGCAGGAAGTACGCACCGGCGATGAGCAGACCGATGATCACCAGAGCGGCAACGCAGATCAGCACGATCAGCAACGACTTGTCCCGACCCTGCGGACGGCGAGGCGGCGGATACTGCTGCGGATATGCGGACTGGGGATAAGCGGGCGGGGGGTACGACATCGATGCCGGGGCCGATGGATACGCGGGACCAGGCTGGGCCGGTTCGGACCGGGGCGGCTCAGGATAGGAGTAGTCGGCGTACATCGGCGGCTGGTAGGCGCTCGGGTCGGCATCCTGTGACGTCCCCGGGTAGAACGACGGATCCGTATACGCATTCGTGGAGTTGCGGTGGTCGGCGGAGTCGTAAGCGGTGGAGTCGTGGCCGGTGGGGTCGTAGCGTGAGTCACCGCCCCCGGGATACTCACCCCCGGGACCTGACTGATCGTGCGGTGTCGGAGTCACACTGGCCACGTCCCATTCGTGAACATAGAGAAGAGAATATCCGGGATAGCAGATGATGCACGCCGGATTAGCGTAGCTACACCCTCATTCAGATGACGTGGCCCCAGATATCGACACTCAGATCACACCGTGAGTCGGAGGGCTCTCCCCACGCAACACCCAGCGACCGATGTGCTGGTACTTCCAGCGCACCGGATCGTGCAGCGTGTGTGTCCTGGCGTTTCGCCAGAACCGATCGAGAGAGAGCTCGGCGGAGGCGCTGCGCGTGCCCGCCACCTCGAAGAGCGCAGAACTCACCGAGTTCGACGCACGATCGGCGACGGCCTTGGCGACAGCGACGGCAATCGACGCCTGAGCGGTGAGCGCTGGATCGTCGACGTCCTCGGCCGTCGCCGCGTCGACAGCTCTGCTCGCGGCATCAAGCGTTGCTTCTGCCGCCGCGACCTCGACGCCGAGCTCGCCGAAGCGTTGCACCGTCAACGGGTCGGCGTCGGCGCGCTCGACTCCTGCCTCGAACCACGGCCGCGACTTCGTGCGCACGAAGTCGGCGGCTGCATCGAGTGCGCCGCGCGCGATACCGACGTCGATCGCGACGTGCAGTAGCTGGGCGAATGCGCCGTAGCCGGTCGGTTGTGCGACCGCCGGTGCGCGAGCCACGAGGTCGCCCGGGTCGACGTTGACCCCGGCGAGCCTGACTGTCCCCGAACCGGTCGTGCGCTGACCGAGGCCATTCCAGTCGTCGACGATCTCGACCCCAGGAGCGTCGGCCGCCACGAATGCGACGTACTCCCCCGGCTCGAACCCGACTGCGGCCTCCCCGGTTTCGGTCCCTTCGGGCAAGCGCGCCAGCACTGCCAGGGTGTGCGCGAACAACGACCCTGTCGCATAGAACTTTTCGCCGTCGAGTACGAAGCGGTCGCCTTGCCGACGCAGCGTGGTGTTGATATCCGCGACAGTCTTGCCACCCCGCTCCGACTGCGCATTCGCAACCCGGCCGCCCTGCAGAACGTGACCGAAGATGCGCTGCGCCAACGCATCCGGCGCGGCCAGGCGAAGCAGGTTCAGATAGACGAAGTGGCTGTGCGGAATCTGCGCGATGTTGGGGTCTGCGGCCGCGAGTAGTCGGGTCACATCCGCGACGACGCTCGGCCCCAAGTCGGGACCGCCGAACCGCTGAGGAACGGTGATCGCCAGAAGCCCCGACGCGGACAGCTCGTCGATCTCCGCATACGGGAGTCGGCGGTCGCGGTCGCGCACCGCGGCGTCGACCTCGATCCGCGCCGCTACCTCGCGTGCCTTCGCCAACGCCTCCGCAGCACTGGTCGGTACGACCACTGGATTCGCAGTCGGTACGACCGCTGGATCCGCAGTCGGTCCGGTCACTGCCGGTTGAGCAGTGAAACCGCTTGTCGTCGTCGATATGTGGCGGTCTGGCGACACCGTCAGACCGTCGCGCCGCGGTCGGCGAGTTCGAGTTCACGCACCAGCGGCAGCACACGCTCGCCGAAGTACTCGATCTCCTCCTGGAAATGCAGGAATCCACCGAGTACCAGGTCGACGCCGAGCTTCTTGTACGCGACGATCCGCTCGGCGACCTGCTCCGGTGTACCGATCAGTTGCGTACGGAAGCCGTCGTTGTACTGCACCAGATCCTCGAACGACGAGTCGGCCCACATGCCCTTCTTGTCGCCGGTCGAGCTGCCCGCCTGCTGCACCGCACTCCGAAAGCCCTCCACCGCAGGCTTGTTCGCCTTCTCGACGATCTCGCGCAGGGTGTCACGCGCCTCGGCTTCGGTGTCACGCGCGATGATGAATCCGTTGAGTCCGAAACGCACTTCGCGGTTGTGTGCGCGGGCGACGGCACGCAGATCGTCGAGCTGCTCAGTGACACCGTCGAAATCTTTGCCGTTCGAGAAATACCAGTCGGAGTAGCGACCGCCGTTGTTGCGTGCCGCCGTGGAGTTACCGCCTTGGAACAGTTCGGGATTGGGGCGCTCCGGAGTGTTGAGCGGCTTGGGCTTGAGGGTGAAGTCGTGGATGCGGTAGAAGTCTCCGCGGTAGTCGACATTGTCCTCGGTCCAGATCTTGCGGATCACCTCGAGGAATTCGCCGCTGCGTCGGTACCGCTCGTCGTGCTCGAGCCACGGCTCACCGAGGTGGGTGAACTCGTCTTTGAACCAACCACTCACCACGTTGATCGCAAAACGCCCGCCCGACAAGATGTCTGCGGTCGCACCGAACTTGGCGAGCACTGCCGGATGCCACAGTCCGGGGTGAATGGCCGCGATCAGCTTCAGGCGTTCGGTCGCACCGAGGAGCGCGAGGCTGAACGACGTCGACTCGTGCTGGAACTCGGCCCCGTAGCTCGCCTCGTACCGCACCTGGCTGAGTGCGTACTCGAATCCGTTGTTCTCGGCGGTCTGTGCGAGGCGCTTGTTGTACTCGAAGTCCCACCCGGTCCGCTGCTCGATGTCGCTCGTCACGAGCCCACCGGACACGTTCGGGACCCAATACGCGAACTTGATCTCGTCGGCGATCTTCTCGGTGGACATGACACTCCTGTTGCTCGGCGGACGTCCGCTCTCGGACACAATCGACAGTCAGTGTCCTCGACGACGCCGCACCCGCCCACAGTTGTAATCGGCATGGATTCAAGTCGACGAAATGCGCCGACCTGTTCCCTGTCCGACGATCAGCGGTCGTCGGACGGCTCCCACTGCGCCATACCGAGGAACACGATGACCAACTGGCGCTGAGTGCGTTCGATGATCGCCGACTCCGCGCCTCGGCCGCGGTGCTCGCCGTCGAGGATGTCGGCGACGGCGGTCAGCATGATGCTCACGATGAGTTCCGCGGCGAGTTCGAGGTCGTCAGCCGTCCAGTCGGCGAGGTCGGGTATCCGCGACAGGTCGATGGCCAATTCTTTCGAGAACAACCGCAACTCGGTGTCGATGGCCCGCCTGATCTCCGCCAAACCGCCGTGCTGTTCGCGGATCAGGAAACGAAACGCCGGCTCGTTGTCGTGCACGTGCTGCAGGAGGATGTCGAGTGAGTTCTTCGCGGTCGGCAGTGCCTGCCGCGCGGCGAGGTCGCGACGCCCTTCACGCAACGTGCGTCGCAGCACTCGCATCGAGTCCTCGACGAGCGTGACGCCCAGGTCTTCCATCGACGCGAAGTGCCGGTAGAACGCGGTGGGGACGATGCCTGCACCCCGCGCGACCTCCCGCAGGCTGATGCTTCCGAAGCTGCGTTCGGCGACGAGATCGAGGGTTGTACTGATCAACGCCTGCCGGGTGCGGTTCTTGCGATCGGCGCGAGTCTCGGCGTCAGCCTCCCGACCGCCATGGGCGGAGCCGGAGCGTCGAGTCCTGGTCACCTGCCCGAGCTTATCTTGCCGCAGGTCAGGCCGACCCACCGCCGTCGCTCACGCTGACGCACCGCCACCGGCGCGGCGACCACTCAGCCGGCGACCTCGAACAGCCCAGCGGCGCCCATACCTCCACCGATACACATCGTCACCACGCAATAGCGGACGCCGCGTCGACGACCCTCGGTCAACGCATGCCCGACGCACCGCGCACCCGTCATGCCGTACGGGTGACCGACCGAGATACCACCGCCGTCGACGTTGAACCTCTCCGGATCGATACCGATCTCGTCGCGGCAGTAGAGGGCCTGCGACGCGAAAGCTTCGTTGAGCTCCCACTGACCGATGTCGTCGACGGTCAGCCCGTGCTGCTTGAGCAGTTTCGGCACCGCGAATACCGGCCCGATCCCCATCTCGTCGGGTGCACATCCCGCAACAGCCATGCCCCGGTAGACACCGAGCGGTTCCAGTCCACGTCGTGACGCTTCGCGGGCTTCCATCAACACCGACGCCGACGCGCCGTCGGACAACTGCGACGCATTTCCCGCCGTGACGGTCGACGTCGCGGTGACCGCTCCGTCGGGAAGCACCGCGCGCAAACCGGCGAGCGACTCGCTCGTCGTCGACGGACGGTTGCCCTCGTCGCGATCGAGCATGACCTCCTGCTCCGACGTTTCACCCGTTTCCTTGTCGACGACCAGCTTGGTGGTCCGCAGCGGCACGATCTCGTCGTCGAACCGGCCGGCCTCCTGCGCTGCCGCTGTTCGCTGCTGGGAGATCAGTGCCAGCTCGTCCTGGCGCTCCCGGCTGACGCCGTACCGTTCCGCGACGATCTCCGCGGTCTGCAGCATCGGCATGTAGATGTCGCCGACATTGGCAACGAGCCACGGGTCCTGAGCCCGGTAGTTGTTCGCATGGTCGTTCTGTACCAACGAGATCGACTCGACGCCGCCACCGATGGCGATCTCCATGCCGTCGTCGACGATCTGCTTGGCGGCCGTCGCAATGGCCATCAGGCCGGACGCGCACTGCCGGTCGACGCTCATGCCCGACACCGAGTTGGGCAGTCCCGCACGCAGCAGCGCCTGGCGGGCGATGTTGAACCCGGTCGAGCCCTGCTGCATGGCGGCACCGAGCACGACGTCCTCGACCTCGCCGCCCTCAATACCTGCCCGCGACACCGCATGTGCGATGGAGTGCCCGGCGAGCTCTTGTGCCTGGGTGTTGTTGAACGCTCCTCGGTACGCCCTGCCGATCGGGGTGCGTGCGGTGGAGACGATGACTGCTTCGCGCATGAGTGTCCGTTCTTTCTGGTGCTGGTGCTTCTCGCGTGCTGGTGTTTTGCTTTGAGGTGTATGGCGGGCTCAGGGAATGAACACGAGGCGACCGACGGTCGTGCCCTCGCCAAGACGACCAACACCGTCGGCAACGGCGGACAGCGCAAGTCGTTCGCCCACAAGAGGTTTGACAAGACCCTTGTCGGCCAACCTGGTCAGTTCGGCGTGGCACTCGTCGATCACCGCCGGGTTCTTGGTCTGGTAGAGACCCCAGTGCAGCCCGACGATCGAGTAGTTCTTGATCAACGCATGGTTGAGTGCGGGTTGCGGAATGGTGCCTCCTGCGAAGCCGATCACCACAATGCGCCCCTCGAATGCGATGCACTTGGTCGATCCGGCGTACGCGTCGCCGCCCACCGGGTCGAAGACGATGTCGGCGCCGTGTCCGCCGGTGAACTCCTTGACCGCGGACACGAAGTCCTCGGAGCGCCGATCGACGACGATGTCTGCACCGAGTTCCTTGGCGTACAAAGCCTTTTCCGGTCCACCAACGACACCGATGACCTGCGCACCCGCAGCCTTGCCCAATTGAACTGCCGCACTGCCGACGCCTCCTGCGGCCGCGTGCACGAGCAGGTAGTCGCCCTCGGCGATCTGCGTCCGACGGTGCAGCGCGAACCATGCGGTCTGGTAGCCGATGCTCAGAGCGGCTGCCTCTGCGTCGTCGAGTGCATCGGGAGCGTGAAAGACGTTGGCCTGATTCATCAACGCGTACTCGGCGAACGCGCCGCCCGGCAGATTCGGGTTTCCCACGACCCGCTCGCCGACGACGGCACGATCGACTCCCTCACCGATGGCGACAACCTCACCACACAGTTCGACGCCGGGCGTGAACGGCAGCGGCGGTTTGATCTGGTACTTGCCCTGGCAGAGCAGGACATCGGGGAAGTTGGCCGGCGTGGCAAGAACTTTCACCAGAACCTCGCCGGGGCCTGCCGTGGGTGTATCGACCTCTTCTAGGGTCAGAACGTCGCGGGGATCACCGAGTTCGTTGACGCGCCAGGCTTTCATGGATGTGTCTCCTTCTATGGACTTCGAATGATGTTGTGGGATAGGCGGTGCCGAGGGCCGCGCCTTCGACGAGCAGGAGTCAGGCTGCGAGGTCGATCAGTTCGGCGAGGCGTCGGCGATGCCAGTAGCCGGTTCCGAACGCGAGTTGATCGGCCTTGGCCCGTTTGAGGTAGAGATGCGCCGGATACTCCCAGGTCATCCCGATACCGCCGTGAAGCTGCACGCATTCCTCCGCAGCGCGTACGGCGACGTCTCCGCAATACGACGCCGCCATGTGCGCAGCGATGGTCGCATCGAGGTCGCCGTGCGCCGCGGTGTCGGCGGCATAGCGGGCTGCCGCGCGTGCCGAACTGACTTCGAGCCAGAGGTCTGCCAGTCGGTGTTTGATCGCCTGGTACGAGCCGATCACCCTGCCGAACTGTCGACGCTCCTTGACATACGCGAGCGTCGTGTCGAGGCACCACTGCGCCACGCCGTACTGTTCGGAGGCCAGTAGTGCCACCGCGGTGGTGACGGCCGCCGTCAGCGCGGTTGCGGCGTCGGCGGTGTCGACTCGATTGGCGCGGACCCCGACCAGCTCGACGTCCGCGAGCGGACGCGTCATATCCAGCGACACAACGGGTTCGACGACGACTCCGGTGGCATCGGCGGCCACCACATGCAGCTCCAGCCCGTCCGGTCCGTTGACCGGGATGACGAGCAGATCCGCCTGTGCCGCACCGGCTACCGTCTCGACCCTGCCGTGCAGGACGCCGTCGACAGCATCGACCGACGCCGCAACGGCACCCGGCGTCGTCGAGAACGGAATCAACAGTGCGCCCGTCTGCTCTCCCCCGGCGAGAGCACTGACCGTGTCTACGTCGCCCGCGTGCAGGAGCGCCTCGGTCGCGAGCACCGCGCTCGTCAGGAACGGGGTGGGCGCCACGACGCGACCGATCTCCTCGAAGACCACAGCGGCCTCCCGCTCGGTCGCCCCTGCGCCGCCGAGGCGTTCGGGCACAAGCAATCCCGCGACGCCGATCTCACCGGCAAGCGACCTCCAGAACGCAGCAGTGTCGATGGCCGGCTCGTCGTAGCTCGCCGACAGCGCAGCAGGGTCGAGTCGGTCCTCGAAGAGCCTGCGCACCGCGGCACGCAGCGCCTCCTCGGTATCGCCATAGGCAAGGTCCGGCTGCCCGGACTGCGGTGCAGTCGTCGGTTGCACAGACTGCGGTGCAGTCGTCGGCGCGGCGCCAGATGCAGTAGCAGTTGCGGTTGTGGTTGTGGTCACCGTGGTAGGTCCTTCCATGCGATTCCCTTGTCGACGCGGTGTTCCGGCGGCAGGCCGAGCACGCGCTCGGCCACGACGTTGCGCAGGATCTCCGACGTTCCGCCCTCGATCGAGTTGCCCTTTGCCCGCAGATATCGGTATCCCGGCCCGCGTCCGGTGAAGTCGACGGTGTCCGGGCGTCGCAACGTCCAGTCGTCGTAGCGCAGTCCTTCGTCGCCTGCCAACTCGAGTTCGAGTCCCGAGATCGCTTGTGCCTGACGGGCAAAAGCCAGCTTCATCGCGGAGCCCTCGGGGCCCGGTTGGCCCGCCGCGAGCTGTTGGCGGAGGCGTTCTCCGGCGAGGCGGGTGACCTCTGCGTCGATCCACAGTTGCATCACCCGATCCAATGCCGCGGGCTCGCGGTCGTCCGGATTCTGGCGCCACCACTGCGCGAGCTTGCCGATCATCCCGCCCTCCCGGGGATTACCGGAGCCGATGGCAACCCGCTCGTTGTTGAGAGTCGTGGTGGCAACCCGCCATCCGTTGCCGACGTCGCTGATGCGGTCGGCGTCGGACACACGGACGTCGGTGAGGAAGACCTCGTTGAACTCCGCTTCTCCGGTGATCTGGCGCAGCGGCCGGATCTCGATACCCGGCGCACTCATGTCGACGACGAAGTACGTGAGCCCGGAGTGTTTCACCGCGCCGGGGTCGGTGCGCGCCACCAGGATTGCGCGCTGGGCGTTGTGCGCGCCCGATGTCCACACCTTCTGACCGTTGACCACCCACGAGTCTCCGTCGCGTACCGCACGCGTTGCCACGCCTGCGAGGTCCGACCCCGCTCCCGGCTCGCTGAACAACTGGCAGTAGATGTGTTCACCTGTGTAGAGCGGACGTAGGAAACGGGCGCGCTGTTCCTCGGTGCCGAGCGCGGCGATCGTCGGTGCCGCCATTCCCAGTTCGATTCCGTTGCGACCGCGCGCGGGCCCCGGAGCACCGGCCGCGTCGAGCGCGGCATCCACGCCGGCCTGATAGGTCTGCGCGATTCCGAGTCCACCGTGGCCGACCGGGAAGTGCACCCAGGCCAGTCCGGCATCGAAACGTGCACCGAGGAAATCGCTTTCGGATGTCTCGGTCGGCGGATGGGTGGCGAGCAGCTGTGTCACGCGCGCGTCGAGGTCGGCGGTGATGTCGTCGGATACGGGCGCTGAAGCATCCTGGAGCACTGGGCATCGATCCTTTCAGGTAGCGGTGGAGTGATCGGCGAGGCGCGTGCCGTCAGTCCTTCGGTCCGCCGGCCACGTAGACGACCTGGCCGGAGACGAATCCCGCTCCCTCGGAGATGAAAAACGAGGCAGTGTGTGCGATGTCCTCCGGCTTTCCGGTTCGTGCGACGGGAATCGCTGCGGCACTGGCCTTCTTGAGCTCATCGAAGTCGACGCCCATCCGCGCAGCGGTCGCCGCTGTCATGTCCGTCTCGATGAATCCCGGTGCGATGGCGTTGGCCGTCACGCCGAACTTGCCCAGTTCGATCGCGAGCGTCTTGGTGAAGCCCTGCATGCCCGCCTTGGCCGCGGAGTAGTTGGCCTGACCACGGTTACCGAGCGCCGAGGTGCTCGACAGATTCACGATCCGACCCCATCCGGCGTCGACCATGTACTTCTGCGCTGCCTTGCTGACGTTGAAGGCACCGCGCAGATGCACCGCCATGACCGTGTCCCAGTCGTCGACGCTCATCTTGAACAGGAGGTTGTCGCGAAGCACGCCAGCATTGTTGACGACAACCGTCGGCGCGCCGAGTTCGGCGACAACCTTCTCTACGGCCGCGCTGACCGATGCCTCGTCGGAGACGTCGGCGCCCACGGCGATCGCCTTGCCGCCGCCCGCGGTGATTGCGGCCAC
>NZ_BAFC01000006.1 GCF_000248055.1 Gordonia sputi NBRC 100414
CTAGGCTTCGTGACGATCACCGATGAGCGAGTTGGACGGACGCATGCGCATAACAAAAGTGCGTTTCGCCGACGCCGACGCAGACTCAGTAGACAATGGTCAAACATGAGCGACTTCAATTCGCAGATCATCGACGAGTTTCATGAGAACGACGGCACCGTGTCGGCCATGGGCTTCGGACGCCACCTCGTGGTGCTGCATTCCACCGGCGCAAAGTCGGGCGCCGACCGCGTCAGTCCCCTTCTCGGACTACCAGACGGAGCGGGCGGACGGTTCATCATCGGCAGCGCAGCAGGTTCGCCGAAGAATCCGTCGTGGGTCTACAACCTGCGCAAGAACCCACACGTGACCGTCGAATGGGCCTCGGACGGTAGCGGCATCGAGACACACTCCGCCACCGCTACCGAGCTCGATCCGGCCGCTCGAGAGCAGGCGTGGCAGGCCTTCACGTCGATGTCGAGTCAGTTCATCGAGTACACGAAGACTGCGCAGGGCCGAGTGTTCCCGATCTTCCGTCTGACTCCCACCGACTGACCATCGATCGCACCGGCTGGTCACCGCACAGATACCCTGACGAGGTGTACCTGCCGGGAACCGACGTGGCCGGCTACACCATCGATGCGCTGGTGGGTAGCGGCAGTAGTGCTGATGTGTACCGCGTTCATGGCGACGAGCGCACGCCAGAAGCGCTCAAAGTCCTGCATTCCGACGAGACCGGCCACACCAGGGCTGCGGAACGTTTCGAGCGCGAGTTCACCATCGCGTCCCGACTCCACCACCCGAACATCGTCGAGATGTATACGCGCGGGCAGATGCAACCCGACGCACAGTCAATCCGTCGAGCGCAGGTTCTCGGTGTCCCCGCCGACCGTGTTCCGCCGACGCTATGGATCGCCATGCAATATGTCGACGGTCCCGCCGCGATCGCGCTGATCCCGTCACCCACGACAGAACCGGTGGTGCCGACCTTCGTCCGGGTAGCCCAACAGATAGCGGCGGCAATCGATTTCGCGCACTCCCGCGACGTCCTACATCGAGACGTCAAGCCCGCCAACATCTTGCTGACGTCGACACGACCCGACACCGACGCATTGCTCTCCGATTTCGGCATCGCGCAGCTAGTCGACGACAACCGGCCACTCGCGCGCAACGGCCGAGTTCAGGGATCGATCGCCTACGCGTCTCCGGAACTCCTTCAGGCCAAGCAACTCTCACCGGCAACAGACGAATACGCCTTCGCCTGCACGCTCACCGAACTCCTCACCGGCGCTCCGCCTTTCCCACGTGCGACGGCATTCGCCATCACCAACGCGCATCTGCGCGACGACCCGCCGCTGCTGACCCGACGTCGACCGTGGCTTCCGTCCGCACTCAATTCGGTGTTCGCCAAGGCCCTCGCGAAGAATCCGGCCGATCGCTATTCGACGTGTAGCGAGTTCGCCGACATCGTCGCCCGCAACCTCCGCGACGTGCCGGTCCCCCAGCCCGCTGCGGGACGTAGGCCGTGGCGTCGGACCTGAGAGCACCTTTCCGAGAGGTCCGACGCCGCCTTCGGCCTGTGATGCACGACACAGTTCATCCATTGTTAAATCGGACATCGAATCGCCAGTCGAGCGGCGTCTCAAGACAATTGGGCCCGTGCGTCGTCAAATCGACGCCGATCGACCATCGAGATCGTTAACATCCTGCGTCATCTCGATGTAGCGAAGTGTCGATAGCGTCAGGGGTCGTCCATCTTGTTCCTACGGTCTATCGTCCACAAGCGCACGGGGAGTCATGACAGCCGAACCAACGACGCAGTACGACAATTCAGCGCTCGCCCACGAGGAAGAGGGCTACCAGAAGGCGCTCAAACCGCGACAGATCCAGATGATCGCCATCGGTGGCGCGATCGGAACCGGCCTGTTCATGGGTGCGGGTTCCCGCCTTCACGACGCCGGCCCCGGCCTGTTCATCACCTACGCCGTGTGCGGCGTCTTCGTCTTCTTCATCCTCCGCGCACTCGGCGAACTCGTTCTCCACCGACCTTCGTCGGGATCATTCGTCTCCTACGCGCGCGAATTCTTCGGTGAGAAAACAGCATTCGTCACCGGCTGGCTCTACTTCTTCAACTGGGCCGCCACCGCGATCGTCGACGTCACCGCTGTGGCGCTCTACGTGCATTACTGGGGGATGTTCGGGGCGATCCCGCAGTGGCTGATCGCGCTCATCGCACTGTGCATCGTGCTGACCATGAACATCATCTCGGTCAAACTCTTCGGTGAGATGGAATTCTGGGCGTCGATCATCAAGGTCACCGCACTCGTGACGTTCCTCGTCGTCGGAATCGTCTTCCTCGCAGGACGTTTCGACATCGAGGGCGCATCGACCGGATTCAGCGTCATCTCCGACAACGGCGGAATGTTCCCCACGGGATTGTTCTCGTTGGTGATCGTGACGTCGGGCGTCATCTTTGCCTATGCCGCAGTCGAATTGGTCGGCACCGCGGCGGGCGAGACGGCCGAGCCCGCGAAAGTGATGCCGCGAGCGATCAACTCGGTGATCCTGCGTATCGCCGTGTTCTACGTGGGATCCCTGATAGTTCTCGCCCTCCTCCTGCCCTACACCACCTACAAGGCGGACGAGAGTCCGTTCGTCACCTTCTTCTCGAAGATCGGTGTACCGGCGGCGGGAGGCATCATGAATCTCGTCGTGCTCACTGCGGCGATGTCGAGTCTCAACGCAGGCCTGTACTCGACGGGCCGCACCCTACGCTCCATGGCGCTCAACGGAACTGCACCGTCATTCACCGGAAAGATGAACAAGAACGGGGTTCCGTTCGGCGGGATCGCACTGACAGGAGCGCTGACCTTCCTCGGCGTCATCCTCAACCTGTTCGTTCCCGAAGAGGCCTTCAACATCGCGCTCGACCTCTCCGCGCTCGGAATCATCTCCACGTGGGCAATGATCGTCGCCTGTCAGATCCAGCTGTACCGGTGGGAGAAGAAGGGCATACTCACACGGCCTTCATTCCGACTCCCGGGCACGCCGTACACCAGTTACGCCACGCTCATCTTCCTCGCGGCGGTGGTCGTCCTGATGTGTTACGACGACATCTGGAATCTCATCGCGATCATCGTCGGAACGCCACTGCTCATCGCCGGCTGGTACGGCTGCCGGTCAAAGGTCATGACGCTCGCGGCGCAACGCCAGGGCTACACCGGTGAGTATCCCGTCATGCCTGAGCCGCCGGTTCCGGAAGGACCCGAGGACAAATAGAAGCCCGCTGCACGACGCCCCTCACGCCTGGCCGCGAGGGGCGTCGTCGACGTTGTACACCCGCAGGGCGTTGTCGCGGAAGATCTTTCGCAAGAAGTCGTCACCCCACGGATTGAGTACGTCGAGGAGTGCGCCGACAAGCATCGACATCGTCGCATTGGGTCGGTCGAGGGGAAAGTTGGATCCGAAGACGAGTCGTTCCGACCCGAAATGGCTCACCAGGTGCCCGACGAGGGGACCGATCATCTCGGCGAGAGTCTTTCGGCTCCCGATGTTGCCGTGTGGGTCGTGTCCGTAACCGAGAATCGGCATCGCCAAACCGGACAGCTTCATCACGATATTCGGTTGCGCGGCAAGGCTCACCACGCGCTCATGCCACAGGCGCATGATGTCTGCACGCGCCGCGGCGGTGTTGCCCGTCCGCACACCCATCGGACCGAACACACCCACCGGCGCCCCGATGTGATCGACGACGACCGTGGCCTCGGGGTACTCGCGTGCCAAACTGACCACGTCGTAGAGCTGATGCGAATACACAAACGCCTCCAGCACCAGTCCCCGACGCACCGCTTCGCCAAAGCCACGCAGCGCGGACGTCGACGCCAGCAGACCCTCGTCCGGCGTCGAATCGCGAACGCGCGGATCGGGATGCCGTGCCGCGAGCACCCGGACCGCGCGTACGAGAGGCGTGATGTCGAGGTGTGCGTCGAGTTGCGTGGCGAAGTTGGGCGATCGAGGATCGCCGTGCACGATGAGCCCTCCCAACCGCGGGGCACCGTCGAGACCGAAGGGAAGGCCGATCACGTAGCGGGTTTCCGATAGCTCCTCGGCTTCGGCGTCTGCGATCATGTCGATGTCGCCCGCGTATGCGCGCCAGTGGGAATCGGCGACGACGACGGTGTCGATCGCGACGTCCGCGACCGTCGGGACTCCCGCGATGTCTTTGAGGTACTGCTCGGTCTCGTAGGCGCGCGCGATGACCGAGGGTGTCAGCACGTATTCTCTATCGGCCTGTGAGACCAGCAGGGTGAATGCGCGATCGCCGAGCCTCGGCGTGAGTCGTCGCACCCGCGCGAGGCCCTTTGCCCGCCAAGGAGTCTGACGCGGATTCCATTGCAACATGTGCGCGTCGACGATTCCCGGGAGCACGTTTTCCAGGGAGCCCACAAATACAGGATCCCACATCGCTCCGATTTTCGGATCGATTAAGCGTTCGACGGGTGCGGATTCTTTTCGACGGACACACCTTTCGCCACCTCGGGCACCCCGCGCCGACGAGGGGGCAGAATGGAGAGGCTGTCGACGGGGCGGCACGATCGGAGGTGAGCATGGGCGGGCACTCACGCCATGCGCTGCACCACGTGCGTCAGGTCATCGGACGCGATCCCGATGCGTTCACGCGCGGCGTCTTCACGCGCCTTTTCGCCCTCGATCCCGATCTGCGGGACCTGTTTCCCGCCCAGATGTCGCATCTGCGTGAGGCGTTCTTCGGGGTGATCGACCACGCCCTCGAGGTCATCCCGTCCGACGACGGCCACACTGACCTGGTCGAACTACTTGCCCAGCTCGGGCGCGATCATCGCAAGTTCGGGGTGCTGCCCGCGCACTACCCACTGATGTGTACCGCGCTGATCGGAGAGTTCCGCGCGCTGCTCGACGGCTACTGGGATGGCGATACCGAGGAGACAGTCACCCAGGCGATGATGTTGACAACCGGTGTGATGCGCGGTGCTGCCGAGATGGCGTCCGGGCCGCCGACCTGGACCGCGCGGGTGGCCGAGAAGTATCGGATCACCCGCGACCTCGCAGTCGTGCGACTCCTCAGCGAGGATCCGCTGCGCTTTTCCGTCGGGCAATTCCTCGAGGTGGCGATTCCGCAATGGCCGCACGAATGGCGGCATCTCTCACCTGCGATTCCGCCCAATGAGGATGGCGAAATCGAATTCCACGTCCGGGCCGTCCCCGGTGGCGTCGTGAGTTCTGCGATCGTGTCGACCACGCGTGTCGGCGACGTCTGGAAGCTGGCGCAGAATCACGGAACGCTGCACATCGAACGCGGCCATGATGTCCTCATGGTCGCCGGAGGTACCGGCCTCGCTCCGCTGCGCGCGCTCCTGATCGAGATGTCGAAGCGGGCAGACTCGCCGTCGACGCACATCTTCTACGGCATGCGCTACCCCGGAGAGCTCTACGATCTGGCGGTGCTCGCGCGCATCGCTTCGACCAATCCGTGGTTGCGCATCACTGCGGTGTCGCAGGAATCCGACGACCCGTGGTGGTTGAACTCGATCGCATCACCCGAGGATCTCGGCGTCGACCATCGGATCGGCTTACTGCCAGATGTTGTTGCGGCAGAAGGCGACTGGAGCGATCATCAGGCGCTCGTCGTCGGTTCTCCGCAGATGGTGACGGCAACGCGTCGTCGACTCATCATCGCGGGCGTGCGGGCGAGCAGAATCCAGTCGGATCCCGTCTACTGACGGACTACGCCCCCACGCGACCTCAGTTCTCGCCTGTTCCCTGGCCCTGCTCGCCGCTGCCTTCGGACTGCCCGGGCTCAGTGACGACGACCGTGGTGGTCTGGATGACCGTCGTGGTCTCTGTCTGAGTAGCCGCCGGGGCTTCAACCGTCCTGGTGACGGTCGGCGGTCGGACCGTCGTGGTGCGGACCTCGCTCCTGGTCTCGGTCTGCGTTTCGGTGACCGCCTCGCCCTCGCGCGTGACGGTTGCCTGCTCAGGGGTGTCGGTCACGGTCACCGTGGTCGGCGTGGTGTCGGGTCTGGCGCTGGTGTCGTCGCCGCTGGCGTGCAGTGCGGTCAGTCCGATGGCGCCGAGTAGCACGGCGACCCCGATCACCGCTCCCAGCGCCCACCAACGCAGCCCCGTCGCGTCGCGAGGAGCGCGCGTGGGCGTGGCGGCGGCAAATGCGGCGGGCTCCGAGTCGCCTGCGCGCAACACCGTCGTCTTCGGCGGGGTGGCGGCAGCGCCCGCGGCGAGCGCGAGAGCAGGCATCTCGGCGATCGACACCGGACGCCCGACCGCGTACTCGAGCGCGGGCGCGACGCCGGGCAATTCTGCGCCCGACCCGGTGCAGACGACGGAACTCAACCGGGAGCCGCCGTCGGCGTCGAGGATCAGTCGAGCGACGTCATCGGCACCCCGTGCATCGGTGACCGGAATCCCCTCGACCGTCGAGTTGTCGCGGGTGTCGAGCAACTGGCCGGTGGTGTTGTCGACGAGCGCCACGCACACACCGTCAGCGGGCCCGCCTGTGCGTGCAAGGTTCACCACCGCCGTCACGCCTGCGCCGCCGGGCGACGAGCGCACGACGGCCAGCATGGCACTCGTGATGTCATCGACGCTGGTGATCCGGTACCAGGGCGGCGTCGACGATCCTGGCGTGAACGCCTGCGCGAGGTAGTTGCGGGTGCTCGGACGCGAGCAGGAGACGATGAGGTGATCGACCTCGAACGGAACCGACTCGACCAATTCCGTGATGGCTGCGGCGGCCGATTCGGGGAGGTAATCGGGCAGATCAACGAGATTGCTGGCCGCGATCTCGTCCCTACCGCCGTTCGAGCGTATGACGACTGACGCGATCTCGTCGCCGACGACGGACACGCCAAGGGACACCGGCGCTGTTGGCTCTGCGCCTGATGCCTGTGTTCCAGTCGTCTGCGTTCCAGTCGGCTGTGTCACCGTTCACTCCCCACGTTGCTATGAGAAGTCAGCCTAACGCGTGCTCCCCGGCGGCCAACCGGCCGTCGGGGAGCATGGGTGGAAAGAGCGTGTGATCAGTCTTTACGCTTGGCGCGTCGCGGTTGCCACACGACCAGAGCGCTCGTGCGCGGAACCGGCACCAGCTCGCCGCCTCGGCGAGCGGACTGCTCGACCTGACTCTGCAGTTCGCCCACTCTCTGCTGCAGAGCGTCGACCTGATTGGTCAGGTCGATGATGCGCTTGATACCCGCGAGGTTGACGCCTTCCTCCTGCGAGAGACGTTGGATCTCCCTCAGGAGTTCGACGTCGCGCGTCGAGTAGCGGCGTCCGCCTCCGGTCGTGCGTTGCGGCGTGACGAGTCCGAGCCGGTCATACGTGCGCAATGTCTGCGCGTGCATCCCTGCCAGTTCGGCGGCGACCGAGATCATGAATGTCGCGCTCGAATCCTCGAAGTCTCGACTCGCCATGACTCATCGCCCCCATCCTGCACGGGGGTCGAATCCGCTCGCCTTCTCGGCCTCTGCGTACTTCTTGAGCGCCTCGGTCGCGGCGTCGTCGAGTGAGCCCGGCACCTCGACCTTCACGGTGACCAAGAGGTCGCCCGCTCCGCCCGAACGCTTCGGTACACCACGTCCCCGGACACGCAGAGTGCGTCCGTCTGTGGTGTTCGGCGGAATCTTGACTCCCACCGACCCCTCGAGCGTCGGCACGGAAACCGTTGCCCCGAGCACTAATTCAGAGAAACTGACCGGAAGTTGAACCTTGAGGTCGTTGCCGCTGCGGGTGAAGATCTTGTCGGCGGTCACGTGGACGACCACATAGAGGTCGCCCGACGGAGCGCCGCGTCGACCTGCTTCACCCTGGCCTGCCAACCGAATTCGTTGTCCGTCTTCGACGCCGGCGGGGATACGCACGTTGATCGTGCGAGCCCTGACCTTCACGCCGGAGCCGTCGCAGTCGGTACACGGATCGTCGATGCGCGATCCCGTTCCCTGGCAGTCCTGGCACGGCTCACTGAAACCGAACGCGCCCTGATTGCGGCTCACCAGCCCGGACCCGTTGCAGGTCGGGCAGACTCGCGGGCTCGTCCCCGGCTTGGCGCCACTTCCGTGGCACGTCGTACAGGGAGCGGGACTTGTTATGCGAAGCGGTACGGTCGTACCGACCGCGGCGTCTTTGAACGACAGCGTGGTCTCGGTCTCGAGATCGTTGCCGCGACGCGGCCGCGTCGCCGTCGACGAGCGCGATGAACCTCCGCGGTTGAACAGATCGCCGAACAGGTCACCGAATCCGCCGCTCGATTCACCTCCGCCGCCGAACAGGTCGCCGAGGTCGCCGATGTTGAAATCAGCGCCGTTGCTCGTCGAATAGCGGGTCCCGCCGCCTCCGGGGAACCCTCCCGGGAAACCGTTTCCGCCGCCGCGGAATTGACCGCCAGCGAACATGGCACGGGTCTCGTCGTACTCCTTACGCTTGTCGGCGTCGGAGAGCACGCTGTGGGCTTCAGACACCCGCTTGAAGCGTTCTTCGGCTTCCTTGTCTCCCGGATTGGCATCGGGATGCAGCTCGCGAGCGAGCTTGCGGTAAGCCTTCTTGATCTCTTCAGCTGAAGCGTCAGAAGCAACGCCCAGGTCCTTGTAGAAGTCGTGTTCGAGCCATTCTCGTTGTGGAGCCACCAGACGTCACCTCCTTCGTAGTTGTGTGAAGTTGTCTGGTCTTGAGTTGTGAAAAAGCCTTGAGTGCACCGATGGTGCGTCGCGTCGAGTTCTCGCGCGACGCACCATCGGAATATGCGCAGGTGATTATTGTGCACCACTCTGCGTGTCTTGCGGTTGCGACTGACCAGCCGGGGCGGGATCGGTCACGGTCACCATCGCCGTGCGGATCACCTTGTCGCCGAGCCGATAACCGCCGCGGTAAACCGCGCCGATGACGGGTTCTGTTCCGCTGCCGTCGTTTTGGACGGCCTCGTGCAGTTCCGGGTCGAACGGGTCGCCCGGTGCACCGAACTTCGTCAATCCTTCAGCGTCGAGTGTGGCGATGAGTTTGTCGGCCACACCCTTGAGCGGTCCGCTCTCGAGGTCGCCGTGCTCGCGGGCACGGTCGAGGTCGTCGAGAACGGGCAACAGCTTGTCGATCAGGATCTGCTTGCCGTAGGCAACGCGTCCCTGCTTCTCTTCTTCGGTTCGCCGTTTGTAGTTGGCGAACTGTGCGCGTTCGCGCTGCAGGGCGGCTGTCAGTTCGGCCACCTCGGCCGAGTTCGCGCCGGTCGCCTCTTCCGAACCCGACGCGGGGTCGACGGTCCCTTCGACCGTCGACTCCACGTCCACTCCCGCGGCGTCTGTCGCAGTCGTGTCGAGCTCGGGCTCCGGTGAGGTCACTTGGTGTCCCCGGAGTTCGGCTCGTCAACAACCTCTGCGTCGACGACGTCGCTGTCGGCGTCTGCGGTGGCACCCTCGGCGGATGCGCCGTTCTGCGACTCAGCGGCCGATGCCGCGTAGATCGCCTGGCCCATCTCCTGGGACTCCGTGGACAGCTTCTCGATCGCGCTCTTGATCGCCGAGATGTCGGTGCCCTTCAGGGCCTCGTTGGCCTCGGAGATCGCAGCGTTGACCTTGTCTTTGACCTCGCCGGGAACCTTGTCCTCGTTGTCCTTGAGGAACTTCTCGGTGTGGTTGACCAGCGACTCGGCCTGGTTGCGGGTCTCGGCCTCCTCACGACGCTTGCGGTCCTCTTCTGCGTGGGCCTCGGCGTCCTTGACCATCCGGTCGATCTCGTCCTTGCTCAGGCCCGAGCCCTCCTGGATGCGGATGGAGTTCTCCTTGCCGGTGCCCTTGTCCTTCGCGGTGACGTGCACGATGCCGTTGGCGTCGATGTCGAAGGTCACCTCGATCTGCGGAACACCCTGCGGCGCAGGAGCGATACCGCCGAGCTCGAACGAGCCGAGCAGCTTGTTGTGCGACGCGATCTCGCGCTCACCCTGATAGACCTGGATCTGCACCGACGGCTGGTTGTCCTCGGCCGTGGTGTAGGTCTCCGACCGCTTGGTCGGGATCGTGGTGTTGCGCTCGATCAGCTTGTGCATCACGCCGCCCTTGGTCTCGATACCGAGCGACAGCGGGGTCACATCAAGCAGCAGAACGTCTTTGACCTCACCGCGGAGAACGCCGGCCTGCAGAGCAGCACCGACCGCGACGACCTCGTCGGGGTTGACGCCCTTGTTGGGCTCCTGGCCACCGGTGAGCTCCTTCACCAGATCGGTGACGGCGGGCATACGGGTCGAACCACCAACGAGCACAACGTGATCGATGTCGCCGACGGAGATGCCTGCGTCCTTGATGACAGCCTGGAACGGAGCGCGGGTGCGCTCGAGCAGATCCGAGGTGATCTTCTGGAACTCGCTGCGGCTCAACTGCTCGTCGAGGAAGAGCGGGTTCTTGTCGGCGTCGACGGTGATGTAGGGCAGGTTGATCGAGGTGCTCTGCGAGGCAGACAGTTCGATCTTGGCCTTCTCGGCAGCCTCACGCAGACGCTGCATGGCCATCTTGTCCTTGGTCAGGTCGATGCCGGAGCTGCTCTTGAACTTTTCCACGAGCCAGTCGACGATGCGCTGATCCCAGTCGTCGCCACCGAGGTTGTTGTCGCCCGAGGTCGCACGGACCTCCACGACACCGTCGCCGATCTCGAGCAGCGAGACGTCGAAGGTACCGCCACCGAGGTCGAAGACCAGGATGGTCTGTTCCTTCTCGCCCTTGTCGAGTCCGTATGCCAGTGCGGCAGCAGTGGGCTCGTTGACGATGCGCAGGACGTTGAGGCCCGCGATCTGGCCGGCCTCCTTGGTGGCCTGACGCTGCGAGTCGTTGAAGTACGCGGGCACGGTGATGACCGCGTCGCTGACGTCTTCACCCAGGTAGGCCTCGGCGTCGCGCTTGAGCTTCATGAGCGTGCGTGCGCTGATCTCCTGCGGGGTGTACTTCTTGTCGTCGATCTCGACGTTCCAGTCCCCCTCGCCCATGTGGCGCTTGACGGACCGGATGGTGCGGTCGACGTTGGTGACGGCCTGGTTCTTGGCGGGCTGTCCGACGAGTACCTCACCGTTACGCGCGAATGCAACGACGGACGGAGTGGTCCGCGAGCCTTCGGCGTTGGCGATGACAGTCGGTTCGCCGCCCTCGAGCACGGACACCACGGAGTTGGTGGTGCCGAGGTCGATTCCAACAGCACGAGACATCTGTTATTTCCTCCTAGTTTGTGGGTGTGCACCCAAGTTCTCAGTCCCCTGGTCGAGCTGATGGCACGACCGAGGGGGTTGGTCGATGCAAACCTGCGTCTGGCTGGGGACCAGAGACTTCAGCGCGTCCGACTCAAGTCCTACTGGTTGAGTCTCACCGCGTCAAGTCTACTTGAGTCTGCCCGACTCAGGTTTCTCGATAGGTCCAACTGTGCACAGATCCGAGTTGTTCCCGATTCGGAGAAAAAAGTTGAGCGCAGTTCGCGCAACTATGAAAGGGCCAGCAAAGCGGCTGTCACGGAGCAGGCGGCAGCGCGTCGCCCGGCAGGCCTTCGGCCTGATAGACCTCGAAGGTGAAGACGCCCGCCTGCACGGCAGGGTCGTCGTTCATGATCTTGGTGACCGTGTCGACGTCGCGGTCGAAGACGCCGACGCCGTGGATGTCGGCGTTGCCCCGGATGGGCAATACGACGGCCAGCTCACCCGCCTTGCGCAGTGCGAGGGTGCGACGACCGTGCTCCTTGATGAACTGCCCGGCCTCGGGCGAGCCGAAGTTCGGACCCGATCGAAGAATCGAGACCGTGTACGGCTGGGCGTACTCGAGAATCGTCTGCATCTCGGCGTCGGTGATCTCGGGCAGGTCGGGCATCTCGGCTCCTCGCGATCGCAATGGCAACGTTTTCAAAGCCAGCCTACGGCCGTCCACATGCGCACGGGACCTACTCGCAGGAACGTTGCACGACGCCTGGCGGCGCTCACGGTGGCCGCGTGACCAGGGCCACGTGGCTCCTCGTCACTAAGCGGACTACAGTCCTCTTAGGACATCTGTAGGAAGGTCAAGAATAATGTCGAAGACAACAAACCACTCTCGCGCGCTCGACGCCGGTCTGCTGACCCTGCGCGTCGCCGTGGGTGCCACCCTGTTCGCGCACGGCGCCCAGAAGTTGCTCGGCTGGTTCGGCGGCCCCGGAATCGACGGCACGACTGCGGGCATGCAGCACATGGGCTTCGAGCCCGCCAAGACCTCTGCCGTAGCCGCGGGCGTCAGCGAGGCCGCAGGCGGACTCGTCGCACTCGGCGCGGGCACCCGCGTGGCAGCAGCAGCGGGCGCGGCAGCGATGATCGCGGCCGCCGACGTGCACCGCCCCAGCGGATTCTTTGCACAGGAGGGTGGCTTCGAGTACCCCGCCGTGCTCGGACTCGCTTCTGCCGCACTGGCTCTCACCGGCCCGGGTCGGTACTCCGTCGACGCGGTCATCAAACACCCGCTCTCACGCGACGGCGTAGGCGTTGCCGCGCTCATCGCGTCTGCAGCGGGAGCCGCAGGTGTCCTCACGCGCCGCAAGAAGGCGCTGGCGTCGAAGACGGCCTGAGCCCGACGCCGTTCGGTCCAGGTGGCCTGGCGTGCGACGCTAGGCCACCTGCACGACGCGGCTGTGCCATCCCGTTGCCCCGTCGGGGATCGGAGCCACTCGCTGGTCGGTCTGCGTCTTCCCCTCGGCGTCGGTCGCCCGGCAGTACAACGTGTGCTGTCCTGGCGTCGCCTGCCAGGTCCAGCTCCACTGCCGCCACGTGTCTGTGGAGTATTCGGTGGCGAGGGTCGCGGTGTTCCACGGGCCGTCGTCGACTCTCACCTCCACCCGTCGCACACCGCGGTGTTGCGCCCATGCCGTACCGGCGACCACGACCGGCCCGACCGGATTGGTCGACAGCGGCGCGGGTTTGTCGATGCGTGACGCCGTCTTGATGGGTGCTTTCACACCCCAGCCGCGCTTCGCCCAATAAGACTGTGCGCGATCGAATCTCGTGATCTCCCAATCGACAACCCATTTGCATGCGGACACGAAGCCGTACAGGCCGGGGATCACCTGGCGTACGGGATAGCCGTGCTCCAGTGGTAACGGAGTTCCGTTCATGCCCACCGCGAGCATCGCGTCGCGTCCGTCGGTGATCGCGTCGAGCGGTGTGCCGGACGTCCAGCCGTCGACGCTCGTCGAGAGCAGCATGTCCGCGTCGGCATGCGGATTCACCATCGCGAGAATGTCGCGCATCGGATACCCGATCCACCTCGCGTTGCTGGCCAGATCGCCGCCGACCTCGTTGGAAACGCACGTCAGGGTGATGATCCGCTCCTGCGCCGACATCGCCATGAGATCGTTCCAGTCCAGCGTGATCTCACGGTCGACCATGCCGTGGATTCGCAGACGCCAATCCGACGTCGACAACTGTGGGACCTGCAATGCAGTGTCGATGCGATAGAAGTTCGCGTTGCTGGTGAGGAACGGTGTTGCCCCTTCGACGTCGATGCCTGAAGGAATCGGTGGCGCAGCAGACTGTGCGCGGGGCAACACGAGGCGGGCTCGCTCCGCGATCACTCCCCCGGCGTCGGCGACGCGTCGAGCAACTACCAGCGAGATCGCGGATGCTCCTGCGACGACCGCCGCCGCACCAAGAAAGGCGCGCCGCGATGTTCCTATACTCTTTGTGCCATCGCTGTTTTCGTCGACTCCATCAGGATCGCTTCGAACCTGTTGCGGCACATGCGATCTACGACTGAGCACGAAGAGTATCGCAACCGCGACCACGCCTGCGACGATCGCCGGTATCACGTAGCTCGCGTCCGCGGTGGGACGAGTGGCCGCCGCGAATGCTCCGAACGCGGCGACGAGAACGACAAGAATGACCCCCGCAGGGGGCCGCCTCACCTGCAGAATGCCCGCCAGCATGGAGAGTAGGGCGAGAGCGATTGCGACACCGATCATCAGCGCCGGTTTGTCGTTGGTACCGAACGTCGTGATCGCCCACTCACGAGCGGACGCAGGCGAGTTGTCGACGAGAAACGCGGTTACCGCCTGAAACGGGGAGGCCATGCGCGACAATGGAATAGCGACCAACTCGCCCGCCGCGATACCACCGAGCACGGCAAGCAGGCCGGAAACCGCGGCACGAAGCCACGTTTCGGATCGCTGACGCATTTCGGACCGCTGACCCACAGCAGACCTCCTCACCGAAGTCAGCCTCGTCGGTCGTCGACTTCTGCAGTACTTCGTTCGAGCGCGCTGTGCGGATGGGTCGCGAAGTATTTTTCTTTTCACCCATCCGGGGTGTGGTTTCCAGCGAATGCCCTCCGAGACTCACAGCACGGTGAGTTTGTTCCTCAATGATGGGATCGATCATGGTAGCCAACAGATTTCAACGCCTGACTCTTGCAGCAGCAGGCGCCGTACTGACCGTGGGAGTGATCGCGGGATGTTCTGACGACAGCAGTTCGTCGTCCGGTTCGACGGCGTCGTCGATGGCCCCGATGTCGTCGTCGGCAATGCCGATGAGCAGCGGTACCGCCCAGCCGGCTTCGCTCGTGGGGCCGGGATGTGCCGACTATGCGAAGGCCAATCCGTCCGGAAGCGGCTCGGTCGAGGGTATGGCGATGGATCCCGTAGCCACAGCGGCATCCCACAACCCGATGCTCAAGACGCTGACTCAGGCCGTGTCGGGACAGCTCAATCCGCAGGTGAACCTGGTGGATACGCTCAACAACGGCCAGTACACCGTCTTCGCGCCGACCGACGACGCCTTTGCGAAGCTCGACGCAGCGACGATCGACAAGCTGAAGACCGATAAGGATCTGCTCACGAAAATCCTGACCTACCACGTCGTTTCGGGACAGATCGCCCCCGACGCGATTGACGGGACACACAAGACCCTCGAGGGTCAGGACGTCACGGTCACCGGGTCGGGCAATGATCTCAAGGTCAACAACGCTGGCGTCGTCTGCGGCGGGGTCAAGACCGCAAATGCCACGGTATACATGGTCGACACCGTGCTGATGCCGCCGACCATGTGATCGATTCCCCGATCAGGTTCTCTGGATAAAGCGATGGGGCGCACCGTAATCGGTGCGCCCCATCTCCGATCAGAGGTCGGGTTGATCCTCCGGGATCAGGCGGCTGTCCTCGCCGCGTCGGCGACCGGCTCGAGAGCCTGTGCGACGACATCGGCAACGTCGGCCACCGGGGTGACCGTGACGGCGTCGAGGATCTCAGCCGGGACGTCGTCGAGGTCGGCCTCGTTACGCGGTGAGATGAACACCTGCGTCAGCCCGTTACGTTGTGCCGCAAGCAGTTTCTGCTTGAGCCCGCCGATCGGGAGCACGCGGCCGTTGAGCGTGACCTCGCCGGTCATGCCCACCTCGGCACGGACCTTGCGACCCGTCGCCATCGACACCAGGGCTGTCACCATCGTGATGCCGGCACTCGGACCGTCCTTAGGCACCGCGCCCGCCGGGACATGCACGTGGATCGTGCCCTCCAGGTTCTTCGGGTCGACGCCGAGTTCGCGGGCGTGCGCACGGACATACGACAGCGCGATCTGCGCGGACTCCTTCATGACGTCGCCGAGTTGGCCGGTCAGTTGCAGACCACCCTTGCCCTCGCCCGTATCGGTGCGGTTGGCCTCGATGAACAGCACGTCGCCGCCCATTCCGGTCACGGCAAGTCCGGTGGCAACACCGGGGACTGCCGTACGCTCCTCGGACTCCGGCGTGAACCGGGCGCGGCCGAGATACTCCTTGAGATCGGACTCCTCGATCGTGACAGGCGTTGTGGCCTTACCACTTTCGACGTTCGTCGCGACCTTGCGGAACAGCTTGGCGAGCAGTCGCTCGTACTGGCGCACACCCGGTTCCCGGGTGTAGTTGGCAGCGATCTCGCGCAGCGCATCCTCGGTCACCGACACCTCGTCGTTTGTCAGCGCAGCGCGCTCCTCCTGCCGCGGGAGCAGGAAGTCGCGGGCGATGGCCACCTTGTCGTCCTCGGTGTAGCCGTCGATCGTGACGAGCTCCATACGGTCGAGCAGGGCCGACGGGATGTTCTCGATGACGTTGGCTGTCGCGAGGAACACGACGTCGGACAGGTCGAGGTCGAGATCGAGGTAGTGATCGCGGAACGTGTGGTTCTGCGCGGGGTCGAGGACCTCGAGCAGCGCGGCCGCGGGATCGCCACGGAAGTCGGAACCGACCTTGTCGATCTCATCCAGCAGCACAACGGGATTCATCGATCCCGCCTCGCCGATGGCACGCACGATGCGGCCCGGCAGTGCGCCGACGTAGGTACGACGGTGACCGCGGATCTCGGCCTCGTCGCGCACACCGCCGAGAGCGACGCGCACGAACTTGCGACCGAGCGCACGGGCAACAGACTCACCCAGCGACGTCTTGCCGACACCGGGAGGACCGGCCAGCACCATCACGGCACCGGACCCGCGTCCGCCGACGACCTGCAGCTTGCGCTCGGCACGTCGGGCACGCACCGCCAGATACTCGACGATGCGATCCTTCACGTCGTCGAGACCGTGGTGATCGGCGTCGAGGATCTCACGGGCACCCTTGATGTCCGTCGAATCCTCGGTGGTGACGCTCCACGGCAGATCGAGAACGGTGTCCAACCATGTTCTGATCCAACCGGTTTCGGGCGACTGATCACTGGCGCGCTCGAGTTTGCCGACCTCACGCAGTGCGGCTTCTCGCACGTTATCGGGAAGATCGGCCGTTTCGACGCGACCGCGGTAGTCGTCGGCACCGTCGGGTTCGTCCTCACCGAGTTCCTTGCGGATCGCGGCGAGTTGCTGGCGGAGCAGGAATTCCTTCTGCTGCTTCTCCATCCCGTTCCGAACGTCGTCGGCGATCTTGTCGGAGACCTCGGTCTCGGCGATGTGCTCGCTGGTCCAGTCGATCAGCAGTTGCAGACGTTCGCCGACGTCCGGCGTCTCGAGAAGTTGTCGCTTCTGGACGTCGTCGAGCCACGACGAGTAGCCCGACGTGTCGGCGAGATCGGACGGGTCGGTCATCTTGTTCACCGCGTCGATGATCTGCCACGCCTCACGACGCTGCAGCATGGCCAGCACGAGTTTCTTGTACTCCGCGGCCAGCGCCTTGGTCTCGGGCGTCGCCTCGGCGTCGTCGACCTCGGTCACCTCGACCCACAGCGCGTTGCCGTGGCCAGTGGTCCCGGTGCCGATGTGGGCACGTGTCTCGCCCTTGACGACGGCAGCTTGCACACCGCCGGGCATACGTCCGACCTGCACGATCGACGCCAGAACGCCATAGGTGGGATACCGGTCGTCCAGGCGGGGAGCGACCAGCAGTTTTCCGGACTCACTGGCCCGGGCCGCGTCCACTGTCGCCTGCGCAGCGTCGTCGAGAGGCACCGGCACAACCATGCCGGGCAGGACGACCAGATCAGGAACGAAGAGGACGGGCACTGAATACGTGTCAGACATGTAACCTCCAAAGTTCAGTCTGATGGACTCAACCTGGGTGGCAGGATGTTTGTTCCCGGGCAGATTTCGCCTGGGGCGGAATTGGGAGGCTCCGCTCTGCCGCCTGGCCCACGCTGGCCGCCGATGCGGGGCTAAATGTGTGTCGTATCCAAGGATGTGGGTGCTGCAACGCCCACATCCTTCGATTGGACACTCATTCAGGCGCAGCACCCCATCACTCCCCCAAGCTGAGTGAACGGACGACTTTCACACCTGCCGGAACATTTCGGGTGGCCGGACGAATCGAACTGACACATACAGATTCGACGTCAAGGAAGGTCCGACAATGTCTCGAAGCACGAGCGCTCGCCCACCATCGACAGCGGAGACGGGGAGCCTGCTCAGATCAGGTCGACGAGCCCTCGTCGGCGTGATTCTCGCCGTGATGGCGTCGATCGCCCTGATCGTGGCAGCGCCGACGCAGGCCTTCGCCGCGCCCGCACCGGACTGCTCGACGCTCCCCTCGCGGGTCCAGGCACTCCAGTCGCAGGCGAACACACTCAAGGGCCAGATCGACGCGCACAACTCCCGCGGCGGAAGCGTCGACACGACGAACGCCGGAGCCGTCGGCGCCTACAACGCCGAGGCCCAGCAACTCACCGGCCAGCGCGATGCCCTACAGGCACAGGCCAACGGGCTGCAGTCGGAGCTTTCAGCCTGCGGTTCGAAGGAGACCGCACCGGCGATCCCGAATACCGACGGCAGCGCACCTGCGCCTCCCGCGCCGGCGAAGCCAGCAAAGCCAGAGGCGCCAGCTAAGCCCGCGCCCGCGAAGCCGGCGCCCCCGAAGTCGGACGCCACGCCCGCGCCTGCGCCCGCGAAGCCGGCGGCCCCGAAGTCGGACGCCAAGCCTGCACCGCAGAACTCCGCACCCGCGCAGCCCGCGGCACCCAAACCCGCCGCACCCGCGCAGCCCGCATCACCCAAACCCTCGCAACCCGCCGCGCCGGCGCCTGAGCAGTCCGCGCAACCGAAGCCGACCGGCGTCGAGCAGCGCAACGCTCCGATGCAGAGCAAGATCAACGATCCGGAGTATCGCGCGAAGTACTACCAGCAGCAGGGATCGAACGGCGTCATCAAGCGGAAGCCGGGAAGCGGCGTCGACGCCAATGGCGAGCTGGTTCCGGCCATCCGCGAGAATCCGAAGCAGCCCGGGAGCTTCGTCGAATCCCAGTCGTCGCCGACGGTCCGTGCCACATACGACGGTCCCGCTCAGCAGCGCGCGCCGACCAGTGCCGAATCGTCGCAGATGCGCGAGAACGTCGTGGCCCGCAATCAAGCTGTCCGCGACGTGCAGCGACTCAAGGCCGAAAGTGCGGCCCAGCAGACGACGGGTGGCAAGGTCGATCCACGGACCGAGTCCGAGCTGAAGGACGCCTATGTTCGGCAAACCGCACAGGGCGAGGGGCTCGGCGAGGCGGCCGGCCGACAGGCCATCGCACGTGACTATCCGGCGTCGAAGTACGACGTCCGTGAGCTGACGAGCCCCCGTGGCCGATCCGGTCCGGGTGACCCGGACCAGGTATTCGTGGTGCGAGCCAAAACCGGAGGCTCCGAGCGAATGGTGGTTCAGGAGGTCAAGGGGCCGTCGGCCAAGTCGGGGTCTCGGATCGGCCTCGACGGCCAGCGGTACGAACAGGGAACCCGTGGCTACCTGGATTCACTCATCGACGAGATGGCCCGAAACGGCGACCCACGCGCATTGAGCATGCGGAGCGCGCTCAACCGCGGTGCACTCAGCTACCGTCTCGTGAAGGCGCGCGTGTCGGGTGACGAGTGGGCAGGCTATAGCGTTCGTAACTTCGACATCGGATAGGACCACACGATGCACTCTGTAACCAGGCACGAACTTGGCCGATCGATCGACGAATTGCGCGAACTGGCAACCGAATCCGACGACGCGCTGGTGTCGCACTTCGAGGACATCAGCCTGTACCCGGAGTCGACGATGCCGACCGCGGCACTCGCGGCCACCAGCGCCGCAGCACTCCACTTCGGATCGGACCCGTCCGGATCACGCGCCGAGACCCGCGTCGCGGCCCGTCGGGCCGAGCAGATCTACCTCGGGATGTACCAACTCGCAGCGCTCCCGCCTGGCCAACCATTCGTCCTCGAGATGGACTCTGCGGGTCTAGCCAGTCACGGCACCGGGCACAATCCCCGCGCGGTGAACGCACAGACCTGGCTCGACGCGTACTGGTGGGCACGCGCCACACGCAACGGGACGGCACGCGAGACGCTCGACGCCGTCGACCCCGCACTGTTGACGCAGGGCAGCCGCAACGACCGTGCGCTGCTCGGACTCGTCGAGGCGCTGCAGGCACGCGACCGCAAAGACCCCGAGTGGGCTGAGACACTGAAATCTGCTGTTTCCCAAGTCAACTCGCCAACAGTCTCGACGAAGGAGGAGGCTCGGCTGCTGCAGCTGGACCTGTTCGGCGTGCTGGGCACCATCGGCAATGAACCCGACGACCAGGCCAACTTCACCGAGCAGCTGACCGACGCCCTGACCGACCACCGGACGTACTGGAGTGCGAACGAAGCACGCAGCGACACTCCCCGTGGCTTCTTCTCGCTTCCACTGTTCGGCCTGTGCGCGATGGCATTCGACGAGGGCATGACGATCGACGTCGAATCCGACTATCTCCCCGTCGAACTCATTCAGAACCCGCCCTGGATGTTCGAGCTGGACTAGAGCGCTCCGAAGCATCGCCTTCCGCGCCAACCCGCCAGCTGAATATGTGTCGTATTGGAGGATGTGGGTGCTGCAGCACCCACATCCTTCGATTAGACACACATTCAGGGCGCACCCGGAGCCCGATCTCACGTGATCGCAGCGATGGTCCTATCCGACATCCGTGGTGACACGAGGTCGATCGCAGGCAGCAGGTAGCGCACGACGGCCGGCGACACCTCTTCGGGTCGGTGGGTGATCGCGCGGACGATCCAGCTCGCCGCCTCGTCGACCTCCAGCGCGCCGACGTCGTCGTATTCGGCTGTGGGAGCGATCATCTCGGTACGCACCAGCGGGAAGTAGACGTTGGTCGCTGTAACACCTTCTGGCCGTTCGGCATTCAGGCTGCGACCGAAGATGGCGAGTGCGCTTTTCGACCCCGCGTAGGCCGAGAACCGCGGAAACGTATTGGCGTGCAGCGCCCAGGTGCACACATTGACGAACTGCCCCTCACCGCGTTCGACCATGCCTGGCAACAGTCCGAGTGAGAGCTGCACGGCGGCAAGGTAGTTGAGTCGTGCGGTGCGCTGGTAGTCGTGGAATCGTTCGGTCGAGTCGACGATGGTGCGTCGAATCGAGTGGCCTGCATTGTTGACCAGAACGTCCACGGATTCGTCGGCGAGGTCGGCGATGAGTTGGTCGGTCGACGCCTCGTCGGAGAGATCGCACACCCGGTACTCGCAGCCGGTCTCGGCCGCCAGCTCGCGCAGCTTCTCCTCGCCGCGCGCCACACCGATCACACGTGCTCCGCGCGCGGCGAGCTGGCGCGCCGACTCCCGACCGATCCCCGCCGACGCCCCGGTGATCACGACGGTGAGACCTGCGACGTCGCGGCCGCGTCCCGCCAGCGCGGCGTCGACGAATCCCGGGACGAAGCTACGGCGTTGAACCAGAGCCTGAACCCTGCGCTGAATGGACATCGATTCCCCCTATCAGGCGGCACATCTGCGTGCGCGACGTACACATCGTCCTCGTGCCTACCCCTGAAACCTAGCCTTCGCGCTCGAGAACATCGGCGACGTCGGGTGCGATCTCGCGAAGGATGCAGCGCGCAGACCTCCCGAGTGCGGCGAGGTCGTCGGGGCTGAGCGGGTCGACGACCGTCCGACGCACCTCGGCCGCATGGCCGGGGGCGCACTCGGTCAGCTTGCGCACGCCGTCATCGGTGATCTGCGCCAGCGTGTGCCTCCCGCCGCCGGGGTTGGCAATGCGTGCCACCCAGCCCGAACGTTCGAGTCTCGTCATCGCATGCGACAGCCGCGACAGTGAACTCTGCGTCAGTAGAGCGAGGTCGGACAGCGGGCGGGTGCGGTCGGGCGACGACTCCAAACGGACCAGTACGTGGTACTCGAACATGTTCAGTCCGGCGTCGCGTTTGAGTTGCGAGTCGAGCACGGCAGGCAGCGTCGTCAGGAGTGCCATCACCGATTTCCACTCCCTGAGCTGCGCGTCGTCGAGCCATGGTGCATCAGACATGGCGCCCAGCATACGCCGACTTGAACATTCAAGTAAGCCCGCGTAGCTTTGGTTGAACATTCAACAACCCGTCTGCCACCGCAGCGGTTTACTCAGGAGCTGTCATGTTCATCGCCACCGTCGTCATCGCCATCGTGTTCGCACTGATGCTCGTCTTCTCGGGAGTGGGCAAACTGCGCCACGACCCCAAGCAGATGGGCGTGATGACCGAGGTCGGATTCCCCGAGGACAAGGTGGGCCTCCTCGCACTCGCCGAGTTCGCGGGAGCAATCGGCCTCATCGTCGGCCTGTTCTGGTGGCCGATCGGCGTCGCAGCAGCGATCGGAACCTTCCTCTACTTCCTCGGCGCAGCGATCTTCCACCTACGCGCAGGCGACAAGAACATCGCGCCCGTCGTCGTGCTGATGCTCGTCTCGATCGCCTACATCGTCCTGCGTCTGCTGAGCATCTGACAGCTATATCTGAAAGCGAGCGCTGACCACAGCGAAGGCGCCTCAGCCGCCCGCGAAGAACAAGCTGAGCGCCCGCGCGGGTTCCAGCGCGCTCGATACGTTGGCGACGCAGAGCACCAGCACCGCCGCGGCCACCGTCAACGTGGCTGCGCGGTTGCGGTTGCCGAACGCGTCGAATAGCTCAGTGCGCCAACGCCATTCAAGCCAGGACGATGGCCGCGCCACAGTCGAACCGCAAGTACGCCGAGCAGCGCCGCGAATACCGCGGACAGGACCGCCACCACGACGTGGTAGCGCGCGAAGTCGGCGACGAGGTGATCGGTAACCGGCGACGCACCCGGCGTGGCGATCCCGTGACGCACAGCGTCGACTGCCGCCGCCAGGGACGAATCACGTTGCGCGGGCAGCAATGACACCGCCGACGACAGTGGTGCAATCGCACCCTGGATGTTGGCCATCAGCAACGCAGCGGCACTGATCGTTCCGAGCGAAGCAGCCAGGCCGGCGACCACATACGCCACCGTCCGCCCGCGCCCATCAGCCCGGCGCCCCTGATACGACGTGCCCTGATACGACGCCCAGAGCCGTCGGCACGCCGAGCACAACACGAGCAGCGCCAAGGCGGAGATCACCGCTTTCGCGACGTGATAGCGCGCCCAGTACTCGACGACGGTCTCGAGGCTGTCCGGCAGAGTTGCACTCCCCGAGCTCGAATAGTCGATGAATGCGACACGCATGGACTGCACAAGGCGCGCGTTGTCGCCGTACCCGCCGTACTGGCCGCCCGCGAGATAGGCGGGCGCGAACACGAAGGCGATGCCGAGCACCGCGAGTATCCCCGCATACGTTCCGGCCCACTTACCCGATGATGTTGACGTCACCCGATCGACAGTAGCGCCGCGTACGCGGCCATGGCCTTGCCGGACGAGATGAGCGGATCGCGAGACCTCAACGTGCGCGCCACGCCCTGAATGTGTGTGCAATCGAAGGATGTGGGTGCTGCAGCACCCACATCCTTCGATACGACACATATTCAGGTGGCAGGTTGGCCCCGTCAGCCCGACGTCGACGAACGCACCCGCGTCGCGGGGTCCTGACACGCGGCGTTCACCGTGGGCGTCACCTGTGGTCGGAAGCCGGTACCCGAGCGGATCGTGAAGGCCGCGACCAGTCCGCCGAGGGCGCAGAAGACCGCGGAGATGAGCATCGCCGTCGTGAAGCCGGGACCGAGCGGCTGGCCCGGTCCCGCGCTGATTCCCGCAACAGCAGGAAGAACCGCGACGGCGAGCAGTCCCGCAATCCTCGACACGGCGTTGTTGACGCCCGACGCCGCGCCGGCGTGCGCGTCGTCGACCGCAGCGAGCGCCGCGGCGGTCAGGGGCGCGACCGTGATGGTCATACCCACGCCGAACAGGATCACCGCGGGGAACACCGCACCGAGATAGCTTGCCCCCGGGACGATCCGCGCCATCAACGCCAGCCCGATGCCCGCGATGACCGGACCCACGGTCATCGGAATGCGAGGACCAGTCTTCTGCGCAACCCGCCCCGACAGGGATGACCCGAAGAGCATCACGACGGTGTTCGGCACCATCGCAGCGCCGGCTTCCAATGCCGAGTACCCCAGGCTTTGTTGCAGTTGCAGCGCAACAAGAAACAGCGCTCCGCCGAGCGCGGCATAGACGAGCAGCGTCGTCGCATTTGCTCCGGTGAACTGGGCCGAGCGGAACATCGACAACTCGAGAAGCGGTGCAGGCGTGCGTAGTTCGATCAGCACGAACACCACCAGAAGCACAACTCCTGCGATTCCTATGGCGATGATCCACGGCGTCCACCCGCGCGACGGCCCCTCGATCAGCGCAACGATCACGCCCGCAAGTCCCAGCATGATGGTGACGGCACCGGGTATGTCGGGACGCCCAGCCACGCCCGGCTCTTTCGATTCGTCTATGTGCCGCAACGTGATTGCCACCGCAACGAGCGCGATCGGGACGCTGAGGAAGAAGACCCACCGCCACGACGCGGCGTCGACAAGCCATCCGCCGACGAACGGCCCGAGTGCACTCGTCGCCCCGGACATCCCCGCCCACAGCCCGACTGCCTGTCCTCGCTCCTCTTCACGGATACCGGCGTTGACCAGTGCAAGGCTGCCCGGCACGAGTGCTGCCGCCGCGACGCCCTGCACGAGACGCGCCACCACCAACCACTCGATGGTCGGTGCGAGACCACACGCGATCGAGGCGATAGCGAACACGATCAGTCCGCCGACGAATACGGCTCTGCGGCCGTACCGATCCCCCGCGACACCGCCGGTCAGCAGCAGCGCGCTGAGCGTGAGCATGTACCCGTCGACGACCCACTGCTGTCCGGCGAGCCCGGTATCGAGGTCACGCGCGATGGTCGGCAACGCGACGTTCACGACGGTGCCGTCGAGGAAGGCGACCCCCGAACCGAGCACAGCCGAGGCGATCAGCCATCGCCCCTTCGCCGACGATGCGCTGACTCCCGGCATGCCATCGTTCGGCGCAGACGTGTGCATGTCGTTGCCCGTCTCTCACAGTCGTGGTGCAGTGGTGTCGGCGGCATTCGGAGCCGCTCGTTGTCCCCACGATGCTCCGAATGCACGCAACTCGCCAATGAACGCCAGTCAGCCAGTGTTGACCACCACAGGAGCCGACGATGACCACCGCCGCTAGACGCTTACTGACCGCGTTCGTTCTCGTCGCATTGGCCCTGGTCAGCGGACCGGCCCTGGCGAATGCCGCGCCGACGGCACCCGCGCGATCAGACGGCTGACATTCTCGATCCCCGCGATCGGCGGCGTCGAGGCCGGTCCGGCCGGCGTGCCCGGCGGATCGCTTCGTCCGGTCACTGTCGTCGCGCAACCGGCGCCGCGCACCCTGCAGTTCCCGCCACCGCCTTCCGCCGTCACCTTCTCGGTGCCGTCGCCTGCGCAGTATCACTACCAGTGCTCGTATCGGTACCTGTCGATCTCGTGGAACAACCTGCGGACCGGCAAGCACGGCGTGGTGTCTCTGCGTCACTGGCAGCTGCCGAGTTATCCGGTGAGCGGCTACCCGTCGACGCTGAAGACGTCGGCGGTCGCTGTGACCGGGTCGGGACCCGTCGTCGCGACGGTCAGCGTGCTGCGTGAGCAGCCGAATGCCGCACCACAGGTGATCAGCGTGATCCCAGGCGTGAACGCGATTCAACTGCCCTGATCGGCATGGTTGCGCCGTGCCGTGATCGCCGACGCCGCACTGCGGAGGTCTAGGCGAACGGCAGGCGGGACGACCACTGCCAGAGGGATGAAGACCGGCGCGAGCACGATCGGCAGCGTGAGCACGGCCCGCGCCCCGACGGTCGTCGAGCCGTCGGTTGCGCGGTCGACGGTGAGCACGAGCGCGGCGTCGACAAATCTCCACTGCCCGATCTCGACCCAACGCTGCGGTCGCGCACTTCGCACGACCTCCATCCGCGGACGAACACCCGGCACGACGGTGACGTCTGTCCACGACGTCCCGACGTCGCCGGGGCGATCGCCCAGCGGCATCAGATCGGCGATTGCCCGGAGGCTGGCTTGCCACTGTGGACGATTCGCCGGGTCGACGAGGTAGTCGAAGACCTCGTCGGGCGGGGCGTCGAAGGCGACTGACACGTCGGCGACGGCGCGGCGAACGGTCGACGGAATACGCATGGGTGCCACCGTCTACAGCGGCAACGTCGGCCAGGCGTCGGGTCCGGCACTGCCCGCGGCGTAGCCGTCGATCGGCACCTTGTTGGCACGCCACGCGTCGACGATGGGATCGACGATGCGCCAACACTCTTCGGCGGCGTCGCCGCGAACAGCAAGTGTCTCATCGCCTTTGATGATCCCCGACAGCACCTCGGCGTATGCGCGCATCGACGCGTTGCCGAAATCGGCATCGAGGTCAACAGTCTTGAGCGCGAAGGGATGTGAGCCACGGTGGACGTTGAGCCGCACCGACATCGCGTCATGACCGAACGTGAAACGCAGGACGTTGGGCTCGACCTGGTCCTCGAATTGCTCGGGGACATGCCGCAGCGGACGGAAGGTCAGCACGATCTCCTTCGCCTCCGGGTCGAGCGCCTTGCCCGAGCGCAGCGTGAACGGCACCCCCTGCCATCTGTTGGTGCGCACCTCGAACGTGGCTTCCGCCAGCGTCTCGGTGTTGTTCGACGCGTCGACGCCGTCTTCGTCGACGTAGTTGGGCAACTGCTCGCCGCCCGCTTCGCCCGCCGTGTAGCGGGCTCGCCGCGACGATGCCACGGCGTCGTCGTCCCAGATGTGCACCGCACGCAGGGCAGCACCGATCGCATCACGCAGATCGCGTTCGCCAAGTGTCGCAGGCGGTTCCATCGCGACCACGGCAACCAGTTGCAGCAGGTGACTCTGGATCATGTCCTGCAGCGCGCCGACCCCGTCGTAATAGCCTGCGCGGCCTTCTAATCCGAGGCTCTCGTCGTATCGGATGACGACCGACTCGATATGCGTTCCCGACCAGACCGGCTCGAAGACGCGGTTGGCCAGGCGCACACCGAGCAGGTCGAGCAACACCGACTGGCCGAGGAAGTGATCGACGCGGTAGATCTGGTTCTCGGGTACCAGCTCCAGCAGGAGCTCGTTGAGTTCGCGAGCCGACTTCTGGTCGCTCCCGAAGGGCTTCTCGGGGGCAAGAGTGGTGCCGGGCGGAAGGTCGACGTCGCGCAGCGCCTCGCACGCCTTGCGCGTCACCGACGGCGGCACCGCGAAGTACAGCACGGGACGACCGTCGATATCGCTGAGAACACTTCTGAGATCGTCGGCGTCAGTCGGGTCGCCCCGGCGGTACACGGTCTGCTCGGCCACCCGGTCGCCTGCGTCCGACCGCTCGTCGGCGAAGGCCTCGCGAACCTTGTCCCGCCACTGATCGTCGGTCAGGTCGTGTCTACCGACGCCGATCAGACGCACATTCAGATCTGGTTCGAGACCGAGCAACTGGCCGAGCGCAGGCAGGAGCAGCCGCTTGGTCAGGTCGCCCGTCGCGCCGAAGATGATCAACGTCGTCACCTGCGGTGACGTCTGGTCATCAGCGCTCGAGGTGTTGTCCGACGCCGGTCCGGTCACGTAGTCCTCCTCGACGATGAGCCCGTCGGTGCGGGCTCTATTGGCGTGTGCCCGACTCGCGAAGTTTCGTCGGACAACTGCGATCACAGGCAGAATCGAGTGCATGGCCGCCTATATCGAAGACTACGCACTCGTCGGGGATTGCCGCACCGGAGCGCTGATCTCCCGCACCGGTGACGTCGACTGGTTGTGCGTTCCGCGCTTCGACAGCGCCTCCATCTTCGGCAGTCTCCTCGGCAAACCCGACCACGGATCGTGGCATCTGGCGCCAACCGACCTCGACGCGACGGTGAGCCGACGCTACGACGACGAGACGCTGATCCTCGTGACGCGGTGGCAGACCGCGACGGGGGTCGTCGAGGTCCACGAGTTCATGCCGATCGACGGCGGGCGCGTCGATCTCGTCCGGCGAGTGGTCGGGATCAGCGGCCACGTCGAGATCGACACCGAACTCCGCATGCGCTTCGACTATTCGCGGGTCGTCCCGTGGGTGCTGCAGCACGGCGACGACGAGCACCCGGCGCTGAGGGCTGTCGCAGGCCCGGACGCCGTGATCGTCCGAGGTATCGCGTTGAAGGCCACCGACCATGTACACCGCGCGACGACGACAGTGCGTGAGGGCCAGACGCTCGACTTGGTGTTGACCTGGTATCACTCGTACCGCGAAGAGCCCGAACCACTCGACGTCGACAAGGCGCTGCGCGAAACACGCGACTGGTGGACGGAGTGGGCCGGACGTATCGACCACACCGGATCGCGCGACGCGGCGATCGTGCGATCGCTGATCACGTTGCGCGCGTTGAGTAACCTCGACACCGGCGGGATCGTTGCCGCAGCAACCACGTCGCTCCCCGAATCCATTGGTGGATCACGTAATTGGGACTACCGCTACGTGTGGCTACGCGACGCCGCACTGACACTCGACGTCCTCGTCTGTCACGGATTCGTCCGCGTCGCCGAGCACTGGCGGATGTGGTTGCTGCGCGCCATCGCCGGAGATCCCAGTCAACTGCAGATCATGTACGGCATCGCGGGCGAGCGTGAACTGCCCGAAATCGAGATGCCCCAGTTCCCCGGATACGAGGGCTCCGCACCGGTGCGGGTCGGCAACGGGGCCGTCGATCAGTTCCAGGCCGACACCATCGGAGAGGTGCTCGTCGCGCTCGACGCCGCCCGCGCGGCAGGGCTACCGGAGAACAAAATCTCGTGGTCGCTGCAACGCGAACTACTCAAACGGGCCGAGGAGAACATCGACAAGCCCGACAACGGCATCTGGGAGATCCGCGGACCGCTACGCAAGTTCACACACTCGCGGGCGATGGTGTGGGCGGCGTTCGACCGCGGCGTCCGAGCCGTCGAAGAACACGGACTCAAGGGGCCTGCCAACCATTGGAAAGCGTTGCGCGACAAGATTCGTGCCGAGATCGAGGAGACCATGGTCGACCCGGACACCGGTCGGTTCGTCCAGTACCCGGGCACCACGGAGGTCGACGCCTCGCTCCTGCAACTCCCCCAGGTCGGCTTCTGCGACTTCGACGATCCGCGCATGCTCGCCACGGTCGAGGGCATCGAACAAACCCTGATGCAGGGCGGATTGGTGCTGCGCTACCGGACGTCGTCGCACGTCGACGGGCTCGACGGCACCGAGCACCCCTTCATGGCGTGTACTTTCTGGCTTGCCGAGCAATACGCCCGCAGCGGCAGGCGCGGCGACGCCGAGAAAGTGATGGCCCAGGGTATGGCGACGGCCAACGATGTCGGACTGTTCTCCGAGGAGTACGACGTCGACGCGCGTAGGCAGGTCGGAAACACGCCACAGGCGCTGTCGCACTTGGCATTTGTGCGCGCCGCGGATGCGTTCGCCGACTATCCGGACAACTGAGTCCGTCCTAAACGGACAACTGGCCCCGTCCTAACCGGACAATTGCCCCCGCCGCCCCGCGAGCAGCCTCAGCGGTGAGACCCCAACGGGGAGTTCACAAACCACACGATCTCCTCGCGCATCGACCGACTGCGCCAGCCATCTTCGGTGCGGACGAGTTCATGGTGGTAGTAGCCGCCACACGAACTCTGCTCGCCGAGCCCCGGTATCTGCATGGGGTTGAAGAACTGTGCGCGGACGGTAGCCTTGTCGCCGCTGATCTCGGCGTCGATGTTCATCACGTAGTGCATCGTCATCTCCAACGACGACAGCCCCCGCTCGAGCCAATCGACAACATCGCCGACGCCGCCGACGATTCCGAACGGCGATGCCGTGTAGTCGATTTCGGCGTCGTCGGTGAAAACCGTACGATAGAGCGACCAATCCCTTGCGTCGACCGCGGTTGCGTACCGAGTCAGCAACTGCCGGATCTCAAGCGTGTCCCCGAGGGTCTGGGTGTCCACTTCGCTCCTCCCCCTGCTCAATTCGGTGTGATCTCGATGGTCACCGCGTCGGGATAGAACGCGACGTGGCCTGCGATCTCGCCGACCGCGGGGTACGGCTGGTCGTAGAACCACACCTTGTCGGCGAGAGTCGCACCGTCGGCACCGACTATCCCGTGGTATCCGGCCTCCCCCTTGTAGGGACAGTAGGTCTGATGCGTGCTCGGAGTGAGGACGTCGGCGTCGAGGTCGTGGCGCGGTATGTAGTAGACCGGCGGATACGACGCCTCACGCAGAATGAGCGCGGCGTCGGTCTCGGCAATGACGCGATCGCCGACGCGTACTCGCACATGTTCTGCGGTGGGTTCGACGGTGATCGGGTGGTCTTCGGTCGGCAATAGCACCTGGCGTTCGCTCATGAGTCTCCTGTGTCGGTCCTGCTTGTGTGTCGGTCCTGCTTGTGTGTCAGTCCTGTGTGGCCCGCAGCGGCGGACCGTCGAATCTCTCGATCGTGACGAACTCGTCGACGGGTTGCCTGCGCAGCTTCGTGAGCTGTTTGACCGGCTTGCCGATGGGCAACACGGCGGCGACCGCGTGCGTCGTCGGCAACCCGAGAAGTTCTTGGACGGCAGGCTCGCTCGCCGCGGCCATCGTCGTGACCGTGCCGCCGAAGCCGTGGGCACGAGCCTGTAGCAGGATGTTCCACACCAGCGGATAGATCGACGCACCGCTGATGACGCCGATACGGTCGAGATCCTGGTCGGTCGCCGCGACGACGGCGAGGTCGACCGACACGACGAGCACAACCGGAGCGTTGATGAGTGGCGAGACGAATGCGTCGACACCGTCGACGGCTTCGAGGTCGGCCTCGGTGACCGACGTCGGGTTGACCGGATTCCACGGACTCTCGCCTGCCGCCTTTTGTGCGAGATAGCGCCGGGCCGCCGGTTTGCTGAGGTCAGCGATCCGACGTTTCGTCTCGGCGTCGCGGACCACGGTCACGTGCGCGCCCTGACGGTTACCGCCGCTCGGGGCGAAGCGCGCGACGTCGAGGATGTCGAAGAGCACGTCGTCGGGAAGTGGGTCGTCGGTGTACGACCGCGATGCGAACGTCGTGCGCATCGCCTCGCTCAGGTCGAAGCCGCTCGTGCTCGTGTCGGAGTCCACCTCTTCACTATGCCAATCCGGTCAACCGGCGGGAGCGGTACTCGACGATCCGGCGCACTCGCGCGCCCGTGCTGATTGAATGGCTGTCGAGACGCGACGGCCATTCGACGGTCGATGCGGACAGAATGCGGGGGTGAGGCGTGAGCCGACGTTCGACGCTGCAGCGACTCGACCCGATCGGTTCGTGGGGCGGGCTGCACACCGTGAGTCGACTCGTCTACTCCACTCCTGGACCGGATGGAACGTCGGTCACCGCAACGGGATTGGTGTGCCTCCCAGATGGTCCGGCCCCCGCCGAGGGATGGCGGGTGGTCGCGTGGACCCACGGGACGTCGGGGTTGTCGGAGCATTGTGGGTTGACCGGCTCGCCAGATCTCGAGGCCGGGACCGGCGAGGTGATCGGCCGTCTCAACGCCGCCGGGTACGCCGTCGTCGCCCCGGACTACCTCGGCCTCGGGCCCGGCACCATCGGACCGCATCCGTATCTGCACACCGACACCGAATCGACCGCGACGATCGACGCAGTGGCCGCAGCACGCGCGGGCATCCATGAGCTGTCGCGGCACTGGGCCGTCGCCGGTCAGTCGCAGGGCGGTCACGCGGCACTCGCGGCGGGGCACCGCGCGGCGACGTATGCACCCGACCTGATCTTCCACGGCACCGCGGCCCTGGCCCCGGCGTCGAACATCGAGCACGTCTTCGCGATGGCCCGACCCGGGATGCCCTCAATCCCCGGCTTTCCCGTGGGCAGCCTGCTCGCGGTGCTGACCGGGATGACGGCGACGCCGACCAAGGTGGACGTCCGCGCCTACCTCACCCCTGCCGGCCAGCGAATCTCCGACGAGATGACCGGTGTGTGCAGCGCCGCGTGGCCGCAACTGGTTGCGGGTGTATCCACGGGTTCGGTAGTGGCGAAACCCCTGGGCGACAGCGATTTTCGACGCTCCCTCGCCGAATACATGGCCGTGCCCACCGGCGACTACGGCGCTCCGGTGTTGATCGTGCACGGCTGGAAGGACTCTCGCGTACCACTGCCGCTGACGCTACGTCTGCTCCGACAGTTCCGGCGAGCGGGCACGCGCTTCGAGTTCCACGCCGTCAACGCGGGCCACGACGACGTCCGCGACGGGGCCGGCCTCATGTACCTCCTGGCGTTCCTCCACCGCATCCTGCCCGCGCAGGGTTGAGCGGACGCACAGTCGGCCGGACAGAGCGCCCACTCGGCCTGACAGAGCGCCCACTCGACGAAATAAGGCGCACAGTCGGCGGGAGTTCCCGTCGACTGTGCGCCTTATTCAGCCCACTGTGCGCCGTATTCAGCCCACTGTGCGCTCGAGGCAGGCGAGTGGGCGTCTCAGACCTTCTGCTGCATCGACGATCGGGCTGGGTTGCCCTGGTCGGCGGCCTTGGGGTCGGGCTCGTCGGCCTTCTCCGTGACGCCCTTCTTGATCTTGGCGCCGAGGTCGGTGTCGACGCGGCTCCAGTAGTCGAACGCTCGGGCCAGCACCGGCTCGGTCACTCCGTTGAGTAGATGGCCGACGACGTTGTCCACCAATCGATCTCGCGCAGCGTCGTCGAGTACCTCACGGACCAGGGTGCCCGCCTGACTCCAGTCGTCGTCCTCGGGATGGTCGACATAGGCGCTGCGGATGATCTCGCCGTCGGCTGCCCACTGAGGCTCCGGCTGACCCGAGAACGTCGCGGCGGGACCACCTTTCGAGTTCGGTGCATAGACCGGGTCGGTCACCGGATTGATCCGCATCGCACCGTCTTTGGAGTAGGTGTGGACGTCGTTACGAGGCGCGTTGACCGGGATCTGCTTGTAGTTCACGCCGAGTCGGGCACGGTGCGCGTCGGCGTAGGCGAACACGCGGCCGAGCAGCATGCGGTCGGGGCTGAATCCGATACCGGGCACGACGTTGTTCGGCTCGAATGCCGCCTGCTCGATCTGTGCATGGTTGTCGGTCGGGTTGGTGTGCAACGTCATCTTCCCGACCTCGTGCAGCGGGTAGTCGCCGTGCGGCCACACCTTGGTCAGGTCAAAGGGATTGAACCGATACGAGACCGCGTCGTCGTATGGCATCAGTTGCACCTTGAGCGTCCAGCTCGGCCGACCTCCGCCAGCGATGTTCTCGAAGAGGTCGCGGGTGTGGAAATCGGTGTCGGCAGAAGCCATTTGGTCGGCTTCGTCCTGGGTGAAGAACTCGACGCCCTGATCGGAAATGAAGTGATACCTCACCCAGTGCTTGACGCCCTGGGCATTCACCCACAGATAGGTGTGCGAGCTGTAGCCGTTCATGTGGCGCCAGGTCTTCGGAATGCCGCGGTCGCCCATGAGCCAGGTGACCTGGTGCGCCGACTCCGGAGACAACGTCCAGAAGTCCCACTGCATGTCGTGGTCGCGAAGGTTGTTGTCGGCGCGGCGTTTCTGCGACCGGATGAAGTGCTGGAACTTCAGCGGATCCTTGATGAAGAAGACCGGCGTGTTGTTGCCGACCATGTCGTAGATGCCCTCTGAGGTATAGAACTTCAACGCGAAGCCGCGCGGGTCGCGCCAGGTGTCCGGACTGCCCCGCTCTCCGGCGACGGTCGAGAATCTCGCGACCATCTCCGTCTTCACGCCCGGCTGGAACAGTGCCGCGCAGGTGTACGCCGAGACGTCTTCGGTTGTCTCGAACGTGCCGAATGCACCGCTCCCCTTGGCGTGGGGCTGACGCTCGGGAATGCGTTCGCGGTTGAACTGGGCCATCTGCTCGATCAGGTAGTGATCGTGCAGGACGATGGGACCACCGGCACCGACGGTGAGCGAATGCTCATCGCTTCCGGCAGGAGCTCCGGAGTCTCTGGTTGTGTAGAAATCGTTCTGATCCGACATATCGCCTCCAAGGGGCTGGTGCGGGCGAAAAGTTGTCAACGAGGCGTCGGGCTGTTTCAACGCCGTGCCCTCGACACTAGACGCCGGGCCGATATGGCGCAGAAACTTTCACTGACCAGCAAGAAGGGGCTGGACGGCAAAATCAGTACAGCAGGAGTCAGTACAGCAGGGGGCCGAGTTCGGCGGCGAGTTCACGACAGCGGGGCACGAGGGAGGTGATGGCATCCAGACGCGCAGAGAACCCCTTCACCGTGACCGCGCCACGGACCACGCCCTCGACGTCGAGGATCGGTACGGCGATCGACGCCTCGCCGTCGAGCATCTCGTCGACCGAGACCGCGTAGCCACGTTGGCGGGTCTCCTCTACCTGTGCTGCGAGTTCACGCATCTCGACGACGGTCGACTGTGTCAGCGCGGGAAGCGTTGGTGGCAGGAGCTCGCGCCACTGCGAATCCGCTGCGAGCAGAAGCTTTCCCGCGGCCGATGCGTGTAGCGACCGGATCATCTCGTGCTCGGCGGCCAACGGATGGTCGGGGTCCATGTCGACGATCCGCAGGGTCGCGGGCCGAAAGTGCATGACGTACACACCGAAACGCACTGATGCGCGGAACTTCTCGCAGAGTTCTTGTGCGCGACTGGACATGTACGGGGTAACCGCGGAGTGCACCATGGTGTTCAATCTGTTGCCCAGCGCGAAACCCCGCAGATCCGCGGTCCGCACGAGGTACTCCTCGACGGCCAACGTGTTCAACAGGCGATAGATGTTAGCGGGCGGCAGATCCAGGCGGTCCGCGATCTCGCGGCTCGTCGCTCCCGGCCCGAGATCGCCGACCGCCTCGATGATCTGCATTGCCCGCGCTATCGACTCCCCTGCGCCGGGACGTCCCATCCCCATCAGCGCATTCCCGGTAACGCCAGCACGTCGTCGCGGCTCGTCTCGTCGAACACCCCGACCCGCGCGAACCGTGCGGGCCACCGCGCATAGATCATGACCACCGCGACGGCCACGACCGCCACCGAGCCGAAGAAGCACAGGAACATCACGCGATCACCGGTGTCCGACATCGTTGCGCCCAAACCGAGAAGGATCACCAGGCACGACGCCGTTCCCCAACTCGCCACCAGCAGGGGTCGGGTCGGCTCCCCCATGCGTCGCAACAACCGTGGCGCCGCGAGGCATGCCGCGACATAACTACCCATGTAGCCCAGTGCGCTGAGGGTGAGGAAGTCACGGACGCCTTCCTCGGGATCGCCACCGCACCACAGGAACACCAACGGGCCGAGAGCCACCACCGATGTCGCGATCGCGGTGGCGACCGCAGGTGTGTGAAGTCGACGATGCGTGTCGCCGAACTGACGCGGGATGATGTGCTAGCGCCCCAGCGTGAACAGCACGCGCACAAGCGCATTCACCGACGCAAGCGCGCACGCCAGGAACGACGTCGCGATACCGACGTCGAGAATCACTGCGGCGAAGGGACTTCCGTCCGCGAGGAAGAGCGCCGCGAGCGGTGTGCTGCTCTCCCGTACCGAATCCGGCGCTCCCGCCATCGCCGCCGACTGACTCGACACGGCAAGCAGATAGATCACGCCTGCGAACAACGGTGTCCACAGCAGTGCACGCGGTACCGACCGGAAGGGTCGACGCGCCTCGGCGGACAGCGTCGTCGAACTCTCGAATCCGACGAATGCACTCACTGCGACAACCACACTCAGCGCCAGCGAGCCATCAGGATTCGGGTGCGCACTGGATAGCCGCCATGGTTGGTCACGATGGGTGTAGCCGAGCCACACCATCAGACCGGCCATCACGACCACCGCGAGCAGCTCGATGCAGAGGGTCACCACCGCCGAGACCTTCACCCCTCTGATCATGACGAAGGCCATGGCCACGGCGGCGAGAACAACGATCACGCTCATCGTGACGTGCGATACCTGTTGTGTCACACCGACGCTGATCGCGAGATGATTCGTGTACAGGCCGACGGCCATGAGACCGGCGATACTCACGGCGGTGTAGCCGACGACCGCCGACCATGCCGTCACCATCGCCGTCCTCGCGCCATACGCCTGAGCCACATAGGAATAGAGACCACCGACCACAGCAACGCGTTGCGCCATCGGCCGGATGCAGAGTGAGACGAACATGATCACCACGAGCGCGGTCAGGAATGCCGCAATACTTCTCACCCCACCTGCCGCCACGATCACGAAGAGTGGCGTCACGGCGGACGTACCGGCAGGCGCGATCGCCGCGACAGACTGCGCGACAACCGCTACGAACGGGAGCTGCCTGCGGGTGAGCCCGCCTACCGGCGACTCGTCGGCGATCAGTGGTACCGAAGGCACGGGCGGCGAGGGAACCGATGAGGAGGAAGTCGAGGTCATGATCGCGTTCACAGTGGACCCCCGACGTTGCGTCGCGGCTACTCGAGGTCACGGCCGCGTTAACCGGAGTGAGATACGTACTACCCGGCAGTGAGCAATAGATCCAGGTCACGAGAGCCACGCCACTCGGACGTCACTCTCCGGACCCGCGTGTGACAGACAGGTAAATCCACTCGCGAGCGGCCGCTGACGATCTTCGCAACCAGTGCAACGTTGAGGCGATCCGCCGGTCACACCTGCCTCCTAGAGTCATGCCATCGCTGCCGGATCGCGGTGGCGGTGACGAATCACGACGGCCGGGGCAAAGGGGAACCATGTCGGCATCACAGGCGGTACGGGGCGTTGGAAGTGCCCCCCATCCACACGAGCACTCAACGGGGACAGGATCACATGACACGCCTGGGAGCGTCCAGCGCTCAGGCTTCCGCAGACGTTCCGTCCTCGTCGGGGGAGTTGCCGCGGCGGCGGTGGGTGCGGTTGCGCTGCAAGGCGTGACGGGGGCCGCACCCGCTGCGGCTGCGGGCCGCGACCTCGACCCACACGACAAAGACATCGCGTTCGCAGGTGTCGTCGAGATCGCCAAACGCATTGCGGCAGGCGAGTTCACCGCACGACAGATCACCGACTTCTTCCTGGCTCGGATCGACATGCTCAATCCGACGTTGCGCGCGTGGACAATTCCGCTTCACGAGCGCGCCCGCGCCGAGGCCGACGCTCTCGACGCGAAGAAGGCCAGCGGCGCACGCCTCGGTCCACTGCACGGCGTGCCGATCGGGATCAAAGCCGAAAATCACGTCAAAGGCGTCCCGACGACCTACGGCGGCGCGGCGTTCACCAAACCCTCGACCGACGACGCCGAGGTGGTGAAGCGCCTGCGCGCGGCGGGTGCGGTCATCCTCGGGATCACGGCCATGCCGGAGTTCGGCATCTGGCCGTTCACAGAGACGTCGGCACATGGATACACCCGAAACCCGTGGAACATCCTGCACTCCACCGCAGGGTCGTCGGGAGGGACCGCGTCGGCGGTGGCGTCGGGCATGGTTCCCGCAGCGATCGGTGGCGACGGTGGCGGATCGATTCGCCTGCCGTCGTCCTGGTGCGGCTTGTACGGGCTGAAACTCCAGCGTGGGCGAGTGTCGGCAGCACCCAACGTCGACCTGTGGAAGTCTCTCGTGTGATCGGCCCGCTGTGCCGGAAGGTCGAAGACACCGCGCTGATTCTCGACTGCATCCACGGCAGTGTCGCCGGGGTGGATCTCTACAAGGCCGATCCGTGGCCGTACACACTCACCGAGGCGTTGACGAAACCTGTTCGGTCACTACGGATTGCGATCTCCACCGCGCAGCCCGCCGGCACGCACCTCGACGACGACACACGTCGCGCCGTGCTGCAGACCGGCGCCATACTCGGCAAGCTGGGCCACCGCGTCGTCGCACACGATCCGGTCTACCCTGCGACACTCACCGCAGCGTTCCAACCGCAGGTTCTCGGCGGATTCAGCACCGAAGCCCGCCGCGCCGACCACTACGAGCTGCTCGAGCGACGCACCCGCGAAGGCGTCGACATCGGGCGCAGCACCGGCCTGGCGTCGGATATCGCAGTGGCCAAGGCCATCGAACTCAGCAAGACCGTCGGAAAGCAGATCCTGGCGTCGGTGTTTCCCGCCTACGATCTGCTGATCTGTCCGACAACGCCCGGAAAGGCTTATCCCATAGGACAACTCGACGGCGCGGGGTTCGTCGAGGCATCGTCCAAGGCGTCACCGGTCGCGGCATACACCTCCGTGTGGAACGTCGTGGGCAACCCGGCAGCAGCGGTACCCGCAGGCTTCTCCGGAGGCCTGCCGTTGAGCGTGCAGGTCGTCGGCCCCAACAACAGCGAACCCCTGATCTGTCAGGTCGCGGCGCAGCTGCAAAAGGCTCGGCGCTGGCCCGACCAGACGCCGCCGAACAGCTGAGGCCGGGACTCCATGCGCCGTTACCTCACAACGCTGTTCACCGTCGCGATCGCGACCGTCGCCGCACTGGCAGCGACGGGCGCCCGCGACACCCACCGCCGCTGCGGGCGGCGTGCTCATCCGTCGTTACCTCAAGTACATGGGCGGTGCCGATCCCGCCGACCCCGCGCACAACGTGATCGCGCACGTGGTGACACTCGGCGCCACCAATCACGGGACAACACTGAGTGGCCCGGGCGCGCTCGCCGCGGTGCTGCGCGACGCAGGCGTCAACGTCGAACCATCCATCACGGCCATTGCGGGAAGTGCGGGGTACGAGCAACTCGTCGGGTCGTCGATGATCACCGAACTCAACCGTGGCGGTGAGACTTTCGCGGGTGTCGACTACACGGTGATCGCCACCCGCTTCGACCAGTTCTCGACTCCGTATACCGCCACGTTCCTGACTGCCGGTCCCGGCGCGAGGGTCAACAACGTCCTGCTCCAGGACGGCTGTCCGGTCGATGTCTCGGGGCACTCCGTGATGACGTACTCACCGCGGGCGATCTCCGTGACGCTGCGCGCACTGGGAGTCTCGACGCCGCTCGTCTGCACCGTCCATCCGTGGAATCAGGACTGGGGGTTGACCGGATAGCCCGGTAGGTCGAAACCGACGCCCGTCGCCTTCTCCGCAGCTTCCCAGAGTGCGCGGGCGAGGCGGAGGTCGTCGGTCTCCTCCGGTGGCGCGACCAATACCGGCGCGCCAGACAGTTCCAGGAATCCTCCCGGGCCGATGTACTGACCACCGAGCAATCCGGGATCGGTGGCGGCACGCACACTCGACAGCGCGCCCTCGGCGGGGTCCATGATGAACGTGCGTCGCACCCACCGCAGGGTCGGTGTGGTGAACAGCCAGCTCAGCATGCCCTGATCGCGCATCACGCCGCTATGGGTGGCACCCGGATGCGCCAGGACCGACGACGGCGCACCGTCGCCGAGCAACGCGAGCCGACGCTGCAGCGCGATAGCGAAGATCGCCTGCGCCAGTTTCGACCGCGAGTACGCGGCCGCGGCGCTGTAGCCGACGTCCATCGCGAGGTCGTCGGGGTCGAGTCGCCCCACCGACGACAACTTCGAGCACACCGACACGATGCGGGCGTTACGAGCTGCACACAGCGGGCCGAGCAGCAGCCCGGTGAGCGCGAAGTGTCCGAGGAAGTTGGTGGCGAAGTCCAGCTCCACGCCGTCTTTCGTCAGTTCACGCTCCGCGCGCATCACCCCGGCGTTGTTGACGAGAATGTCGATCGCCGGAAAACGCTCGGCCAACTCGTCGGCGGCGCGGCGCACCGAAACCAGCTCACTCAGGTCGACCTGGACGATCTCGATGTTGCGAGCGATGTGGTTGTCAGGAGCGATTGGGCCACCGGAACCGCCCTCCGCGACGATCGCATCCCGCGCGCCTTGTGCGGCCTCGACGTTGCGGCACGCCAGTACGACCCTCGCTCCGAGACCTGCCAGGTGGCCCGCTGTCGCCAGACCAACGCCCGAATTCGCACCCGTGACCACGGCGGTACGTCCGGACAGATCCGGCGCATCGGACAACGACCACCGCGATTCACCCATCGCTGACTCCTCCCACGTCGGATATTCGTACGATCTCACACGCTCACGTAAGGATCGGGCGCAGTCCTGCGGGCACAATGGACACGCGAACTCTTCGCCGAGCCATGTGCCCGCCCGCCTTGACCCGACACCCCGACACCCCCCACCCGACACCAATGCCGAGGACCTTGTCTCACGTGGCCACCCCCCGCACCGTGCCGTCACCCCGCCGCGCCCTGACGATCGCGGCGCTGGCTTTCGCGTGCACGGTGGCCGCGGCGTGCTCGACGCCGTCGCACGAGTCGGTCGGTGCCTCGACTCCTGCTCCCTCAGGTGCCGTACCCGCGACCGCCAAGGTGTCGGCCGCTGTTCCCCGAGGCGCAGCAGCCAAGGACATAAACAATCAGGCGACCGGGTCGAAGATCGCGCTGCATCGCTACTTCTACGCGGTATCGACCGGGCAGGCCGATCCTCGACAGAACTGGATGGACCTCTACCTTCCGCCTCGGCAGGGCAAGGTCCCGCTGGTCGTGCTCATCCACGGCGGGGCATGGCAGGCCAAGATCGGGGCGGGCACGTTCGCCACCTTCGCGCGACGCCTGGCCGAACGCGGACTCGCCGTGGTCAACGTCGAGTACCGCCGGGTCGGCAATGGCGGCGGCTGGCCGACGACCTTCGTCGACGTCGCGTCGGCAATGGATGCCATCCCCGACCTCGCGAAGGCCTATCCCCAACTCAACCTCAGCAACGCCGTCGCCGTCGGACACTCGGCGGGCGCGCAGCTCGCTGTGTGGGCGAGTACGCGACAGGATCTGCGTCCAGGCGAGGTCGGCGCATCCCCGACGTTCCGTCCGACGACCGTCGTCTCGCTCGCGGGTCCACTCGACATGCGTCGAGCCGTCGCGATGGGCGACAAGCGCATCGTGCGCGTACTCGGCGGCACTCCTGCCCAGGTTCCGGACCGATACGCATCGGTCGACCCGATCCAGAATCTCGATCCGCAGACACCGGTCATAGCGATCGCCGGAACATCGGATCATGTGGTGCCGCACGTACTCTCGCAGGATTACGTCGCGGCGGATGCGAAGGCGGGTGGGCGCGCACAGGCGATTATCATGCCGGGACAAACACATTCGTCGCTGGTCGATCCGAAATCAAAGGCATTCGAGCAGATCCTCGAGCTGATCACCCGCGTCACCAACGACGCGCACGCCAACGGTTCCTGAGGCCCCCCGCACCGGCCGGCTCCACGGACACGAACAACGGGCCCCGACCACAGATGTGTGGCCGGAACCCGTTGCGTCAGAGAAGTGTTGCGAGTTGATCAGGCGGGAACTGCGCGCGAGCTGAAGCTTCCCACCGGTTCGAACCGGCCGAGCACGTCGTCGGCAGGCTCGCCCGACACGGCCGAGATGAAGCCGAGCACGTCGTCGCGATCACCAAGTGTGAGAAGCGGATTGGGATCGGACAGCAGGCCGAACAGCGCCGAGGCGACGTCGACGTTGACCGCTGCGGCCGGGAAGGCCAGTTCGAGGTGGGTCGCGTAATCGGGGTCGCCGAGGTAGAGCCTCGTCACCTCGACGGACGCGTGTCCTCTTCTCTCCCAATGCTTCTCGAACTCGTCGACCAGCCACTGCGCGGAGAACTCAGCCGACGGGTCGTCGTCGAGGCGCGCCTTGGCGGCCTGCACCAGTTCGGCGACTTGGATCAGTGAGTTCTGCGCACCCTGCCCGGCAACCGGATCGACGGCGATCGCGGTGTCGCCGATCGCCGCGACGACGTGCCCGCTCTTCGTCGTGCCGACGGGCTTGCGGACGGTCGGGGTGACACCACCCTTCAACCATGAGTAGGGGTCGGACTCGATGACGGCGAGCTCGCGGATCGCGGGAGCATCCGCGGGGAACCACTCGTCGAAGATGTCGACGATCGCCTGGCGCGCCGACGCGGCGTCGGTCACCTCGTCGATCTTCGGCGCCCACGCGCCGTCGGGCTTGGCGAAGACGATGAACGACCATGTGGCGCCCGCATCCTTGTGCAGGAAGGGTCCGACGAAGATCTCACCGTTGTCACTGTCGAGGTTGAACAGCGACTGACGTCCGCCGTCGGCCGCACGGTAGGCGAACGTGTCGGGACCGTGGTCGAGCCCGGTCAGCGTGACCTGCAACAGCCGACGTTGCGGCTCACGGTAGTGGGTGCGCTCGTCGTCGACGGGGAAGAACGAGGCCAGCCCACCCTTGCCCGTGGCGACGAGGGTCAGGTCGTTGTCGGCCGCGATCTCGTCGAGACGGTCGGGGTCGACGGCCTCGACCTCGAAGCGTCCGCCGCGCTCGAGGAACCGGCCGAGCCTGTCGTCGGCGCGCAGCCGTAGGTCGACGGCCTGTGCGACATAGCCGTAGTCGGGATTGAACTCGAGGACGTCCACACGCTCGGCACCCTCACCAGACGACAGCCGGACGCTGATTCCGGTGGTGTTGCCCACCTCGTAGAGGTCGTCGATGATCTGCGCGTCCCAGTCGCGTGAGCTGCCGAACAGCACGCCGACGCCGGTCGGTGGGACCTTGTCTCGCAACGACTCTCGATCGCGGTCGCTGTAGAGAGTGACGTCGAATCCCGCGTCGAGGAAGCCGAGCGCAGCGCTCGTACCGGTTACTCCCGCGCCGACGATCGCAACGGATCGACGTTTCTGGTCTGCCATGTGTGCTCCTTTGGGTCTGGACTTTTCGACGATGGACACAGCGTGCGCGATGCACTGTGGTGGGAAAAGATTTAGAAGCACGAAGGCGCAAACCTCCCGCGCCGACGGGGTCCGCAGACCGGGTCGTTCGCCGCGCTACCATCGCTGCCTGTGAGTTCCACGCTTTCCGACGCCGGGATCGCCGCCGGCACCCCGAACGAGGACGCCGCCACCGGCAACACCTCGGGGTACCGCCTCGACCTCGACGGTCTGCGGGGTATCGCGATCGCGCTCGTCGCGATCTTCCATGTGTGGTTCGGCCGGGTGTCCGGCGGCGTCGACGTGTTCCTCACCCTGTCCGGCTACTTCTTCATCGCCTCATTGCTCAAGCACGTCATCGCGACCAACCCGCCGAACGTGTCGTGGCGACGGGCGGTGAATCCGTGGCCCCGCTTCTGGCGGCTGGTACGTCGCCTCTTGCCCGCGCTGCTCGTCGTACTGGCTGTCATCACCGCCCTGATCGCACTGATCATGCCCAGAACCCGTTGGGGCCCTTTGGGTTCGGAAATCCAGGCGAGTGCGCTCTATTACCAGAACTGGCACCTCGCGTTCGACTCACAGGACTACGCCGCCGCGGATTCGGCGAACAGTCCGATGCAGCATCTGTGGTCGATGTCGATGCAGGGCCAGTTCTTCGTGCTCACGCTCGTGTGCATGCTCGCGCTCGGCGGCGTCCTGAAGTTGCTCGCGCGTCGCACCTCGGTGTTCGGCGAGGCCCGCGTCATTCGTGGCATCGTCGGCGTCGCATTGCTGGCCGTCGCAGTCGTCTCGTTCGCCTGGGCGGTGTACCGCCACGGCGTCAATCAGCCGTTCAACTACTACGACACGGTCGCGAGGCTGTGGGAGCCGCTCGCAGGCGGGCTGTTGGCCGTCGCCATCCCTCAACGACTCACGCAGGTACATCGCAACCGACTGGCGGTGCCCGGTTGGCTGCGCGACGTCGTCGGTGTTGGGGCCCTCGCGCTCATCGTGAGCTGCGGCTGGTGGATCAGCGGGGTGTCGGAGTATCCGGGCGTCTGGACGTGGATTCCCGTCGGCGCAACGCTCGCGCTGATCTGGACGGGTTCACCCGCCGCCCGCGACGCGGCGTCGAACGACGCAGGACTGATCAGCCGAGCGCTCGCGCACCCGCGTCTGGTGTGGCTCGGTTCGGTGGCCTACGCGCTCTACCTGTGGCATTGGCCGCTGCTCATCTTCTACCTCGCGTGGCGCTTCCAGGACGACGTGAGCTGGTACGAGGGCACTGCGATTCTCGCCGTATCGCTGCTGCTCGCGTGGCTGACGACCCGGTACATCGAGGCTCCGCTGCGATCCGGACGGAACACCGGTTTCGGCCGCTCGTATCGTGTCGCGCTCACCGCCCTGCTCGTAATCGCGACGATCATCGCAGGCACGACGGCCGTCGTCTGGCAGCGGAACGCAGCGAACGCGACGGTCAACACCGACAACCTCGACCCCCGGCTCTACCCCGGTGCGCGCGCGTACCTCGACGGCGCGCCGACGCCCCGCGTCGACCCGCAGCCCAGCCCGGAGGTCGTCGACAAGGACTGGCCGATCACCTCGTACGACTCGATGATCAGCGGCTGGAAGGATCCGGCGATCAAGGTCGGCGTCTACGGCGATCCCGCCGCCACACGCACCGTCGCGCTGGTCGGCGGATCGCACGCGGAACAGTGGATCACCGCGCTCGACGCCGTCGGCAAGCAGCGCGGATTCCGGGTCACCACCTACCTGAAGGTCGGCTGCGCGTTGACCACCTCCCACGTATTCACCTGGTTCGGGCAGAAGTACTACCAGTGCAACGACTGGTCACGACGCGTGATGGGCCGGTTGGCCGTCGACAAACCCGACGTCGTGTTCACCAACAGCACACGGCCCGTCGAGAACGGTCCCGGCGACACCGTTCCCAAGGACTACACCGACATCTTCACGCAGTTCCGTGACCGGGGACAGCGGGTCGTCGCGGTGCGCGACAACCCCTGGGCGCACGGCAAACTCAAGCCCCCGGAATGCCTCGCACAGGGCAAGAAACCGCAGGTCTGCGGCGTCGACCGGGATGTGGCGATGGCGGAGGCAGACCCCGCGCAGGCCATCGCATCGCAGTATCCGAACATGTCATTTCTCGACTACACCGACGCGATGTGCAGCCCGACCTACTGCCCGGCTGTCGTCGGCAACATCCTGGTCTGGCACGACTACCACCACCTGTCGGCGACGTTCGTGCGCAGCCTCATCCCCGCGGTCGACGCCGATCTGGGCCGTGCGCTGCGGTGGTGGTGAGTCTGTATAGCGGTGAGACTCCCTGACAGCCACGTCTCAGGGGGCGTCCAGACTGCACTGATAAGCTCATAGTCGATAACGGGAGGATCACGGCCCATCAACGCGATGGTGCCGCAACGTTGACGCAAGGGGCGGGCATCGAGGCTCGGGTACCCGGTCGACGTGACGAGATCCGGCCACGAACACCGTCCACGAGAACTGTCAGGGGCTGAGTCTGAGTATGTCGACGACGTTGGTTTCGCGTGCAAACGAGTCGACGGCCGACGCCGACGCCTCGATTACGCGACCGACTCGCCGCCCCTATCTACACCAGGTCGACCTGATCCGAACGGTGACATTCTCACTGGTCATCTTCGTGCACTGCCTCACGCAGACCACCAACGAGTTCACCAGCATGCCGGTCAACACCACGTCGCTGCTGCTGCACTTCACGCGCAACACGTTCTTCGCCCTCACCGGCTTTGTGTTGATGTACCAGAACTTCGACAAGCAAGACTTCAGTGCGCCGACGTTCTGGAAGCGTCGAATCAAGCTGGTGATCTATCCGTACGTGATCTGGTCGGCCGTCTACTGGGTGGTCAACATGTGGCTGGCGGGCAAGCTCACCGAGATCCCGACGAGCCTGACCAACTTCTTCTACCAGCTCAGTTGGGGCCTCTCCGGGTTCCAGATGTACTTCCTGTTCGTGATGCTGCAGGTCTACCTGATCTTCCCGCTGGTGGTCTGGCTGCTGCGCGCAACCACCGGGCATCACCTGGCGCTACTGGGTGTCAGCCTGGTGCTGCAGTTCGCCGTCGCCGCGACCATCACGCATTGGAATCCGCCCGCGACCGTCGCGGCCCGCTGGTGGCACAACTACGCCACGTTCGTCCCCTATCAGTTCTTCATCCTGTACGGCGCTGTCGCCGCGGTGCACCGCAAGCAGATCGGCGCATGGCTGCAGGGCAAGGGCTGGTGGTTGTTCGGTGCGCTGCTCGTGACCGCGGCGATCGCCGTCGGCTCGTACATCGGGGGCGTCTGGTTCGCGGGCAAACCGGTGCACGACAACAACTCCGCGTTCTACCCCGCCTTGGTTCCGTTCCTGGTCGTCGCGATGACCTGCCTATACGCGGTTGCCCTGCACTGGGCCGAGAACCGACGTGAGTTCACCCCGCGGTTCGCGCGGGCCGTGAAGTACGCGTCCAATCGCTCGTTCCCGGTGTTCCTCGTCCATGTGCTGGTGCTGACGATGATCATGTACCCGCAGCGCAACGGCACATCGTGGGTGCGTGAAGCCATGGGCCAGCCGTGGTCGACCATCGTCGTCTACCTGGCCACATTGGCCGGGTCGCTACTGCTCGTCGAGATTCTGCGCCGACTCCCCGGCGCGCTGTACCTGACCGGCCGCCCGCGGATTCCGTTCCGTAGCCCGCGCGCCGACTCCGCGCCGAGTGCACCTGCCGTCGTAGGGGCGTCGTCGTAGGGGCGTCGTCGTAGGGGTTTCGTAGACGCGGCTCGTTCTGGTGAACGCGGTCGGTACACCAGACGCGTCTGCCGAATCGGGCGGCGTTTGGCGGGCAGGCGCGGCGTCAGAGAACACTGAGCAACGCTCGGGGTCGAGCGAGGAACGTCTCCCGAATGTGGTTGCGCGCCAACGTCCACCACGAGCACGGGCACTGCGCCTCGACGCCGAGCGCGTCGATCCCACGTGCACGACACAGTGCGATGGCGCGCGAGACGTGAAAGTCCTGCGTGACGATCACCACCGGATTCGACGCCGCCCCGCCGATCACCTCGGGTAGCCGTCGGCAACTGCGTTCGGTGTCGTACCCGGCGGGGTCGTCGACGATCACTGACGCGGGCACGCCGTGCGCCTCGAGGTAGTCACGCATCACGGCCGGCTCGTCGCCGGCATCCGCATCGCCGTTGCCGGAGACGACGACGCGGGCGACGGCGCCCGTCCGGTACAGATCGAGCGCCGTGTCGAGGCGTCCCCGCACATACGAACCCGGCTCGCCGTCGGAGACCAGGGAGCCGAGGACGAGCAGGGTCGACCGGTTCGGGATGCCCTGCGCGTCGACGATTCGGCCCGACGACGCCACGAACACCCAGGTCGCGGCTACCGTCACGATGAGTTCGCCGAGCACGAGGAGCACAAGCAACAATCGACCCGCAACGCTGCTGATCCGCGATCCGGTGTTCACCGCTCACACGCTAATCAACAGCGATCGGGGCGATCTGACGTGTGGTCCATACGGCACGGTGGATACTGGTGTGATCGACGACTGCTGCTCTGGTCGTTGTGACCATCATCAATCGTTGTGACCATCATCGTCGTCGAAGAGAACCCAGGGGGCCTCATGTCATACATGCCCGTTACCGCGTCGATGTTTCTGCTGGCAGAGACCCGCGATCAACCGATCCACGTCGGCGGACTGCAACTGTTCATTCCTCGCGAGGGCCAGTCATCTACCGAACTGGCCGAGGAGATCTTCGAGACCTTCTACTCCTGCACCGACGTGCATCCGCTGTTCCGCAAGCGGCCGGCCCAACCTGTCAGCCTCGTCGGGTCGTTGATGTGGTCGTTCGACGACGAGATCGACTTCGACTATCACGTCCGCCGTGCCGTCCTGCCCCGTCCCGGGCGCATCCGCGAACTGTTCCGCTATGTCTCGCTCCATCACGGCACACTGCTCGACCGGAACCGTCCGATGTGGGAGGTCCACGTCATCGACGGTCTTGAAGACGGTCGCGTCGCGCTGTACACCAGGATTCACCATTCGATCGTCGACGGCGTATCGGCTCTGCGGCTACTGGAACGAACACTGAGCGAGGACCCCGACGACCGATCGGGTACCGCGCCGTGGAATCCGTCCTTGATGCGACGACGCCCCAAACCGACGGCGCCCGCCAAGGGGCTGCTGTCGCGAATCGGCGACATCGCAGGCACCGCAACGGGACTCGCGGGTGAGGTCGTCGGACTGGGCGCGGCCGCGGCAAAGGTCGCATACACCGCGTTCACCGATGATGCCTTCGTCCCGCCACTGCATGCCGCACCGAAGACAATTCTCGACGTCCCCATCGGCAGTGCCCGGCGGTTCGCCGCACAGCGGTGGGAGCTCACACGCCTACGTGCGATCGCCGACGCAATGCAGATCACGATCAATGACGTCATGGTCGCGATGTGCTCGGGTGCGATGCGCGCCTACCTGATCGACCAGGACGCCCTTCCCGACGCACCACTCATCGCTGCGATGCCGGTCTCGCTGCACACCGACAACGACGCCGACGGCAACAACATCACCGCGATCATGGTGAATCTTGCTACCGATCAGCCGGATCCGGAACGACGCCTGGCCACGATCATCGCGTCGACGCGCAAGAGCAAAGAACTGGTGCGGAGCTTGTCTCCGGTGCAGTCAATGGCGTTGGGCGCGGCCAACTTTGCGCCGCTGGCTCTCGCCACCGTTCCGGGATTCGTGCGGTACACGCCTCCGCAGTTCAACCTGATCATCAGCAACGTTCCCGGCCCGAAAACCGACTTGTATTGGAACGGGGCCAAACTCGACGGCGTCTACCCGGCATCGATTCCGCTGGGCGGGCAGGCGATCAACATCACCGTCGCCACCACTGCCGACCATATCAACTTCGGGCTGACGGGCGCCCGCAAGGAAGTGCCGAGCCTGCAGCGGCTACTCACCCACCTCGACACCTCGCTCGAGGAGCTCGAGAAGGTCGCGGACGTGCAGACATAATCCCTGCGCCGGGTAGGTTGGCGTACCACATAGGTTGCAGGGCAATGTTTTTCAGCACGGATGCACCGAGTTGGCATAGTCGAGCCACTTCGGTAGGCTGCTGACGAATGCGCTCCTGGTATCCGGTGAACCGGCGGCACGCCAGTCGACGACATCTTTGATCTCGATCTCGTACTTGCGCCACTCGAACCAGTTGATCATCTTGAGCATCGGGTAACGCGACGGTATGTCGGCGGCGAAGACCTGCCGCCACCACGTCGACTTCACCGCGAGCTCTGAGGCGCCCTGAGCCGCACGCGCCGGGGTGTAGATCGCGGCCGTCTCGACAATCGCCACTGGCTTCTGGTGCTGCGTGCCGTAGATCTGATAAAAGTTCGGCACCGTGAGGTCGTGGCCGGCAGTCCCGTTATAGCGACCCTCGAGCATCGCCGTGAACTTTCCGGGTTCGCTCACATCGTTGTTGCCCCACGGACGGCGATTTCCCCAGTGATACAACGAAATCCCCACCCAATCGACCGCGTCGTCGCCCGGATAGTACGGCGCATATGAGTCGTCGGATGCTGTGAGCTTTCCGTCGTGATTGGTGTCGGCCAACCGGTAGTTGTCTGTTCCTCTGCGCGCCACGTACTTTCCGCCTTCGAACGGATACCCGCCGCCGTAGTTCGGCGCCCACATCATCGCCGTCCCCGGCGCTTTCCGATGGACCATCGCAGCCACTCGGCGGAATGTCTCGACGTAGGCTCGGGGTTGCTGGCCCCATGCGTACCAGGAACCGTTCATCTCGTGTGCGAATCGCAGGATAACCGGTACGCCCGAATCGTTCAGCTTGCGCAGGTCGTCACCCAGACGGCCGACGACACCCTCCGTGATCGTGGCCAATCCAGCGTGCGGCTCCAAAGTCAGCACCATGATGCCGCGTTCATCACGCACCTGATTGGCAGCCGCGACTGTGTGTGACCACGTCTGATTGTTGTACGGGATGTCGGAGAACTGCACTGCGACCGCGGGAGCGTGCCCAAGGTTGTCGTGATGTTCTCGCAGGCTCTCGGACTGCCAGTCGAGGTTGACGCCGAACAGGATCCCTGAGTTCGGAACGGCCCGATGGAAGTCGGTGACCGCACAGGGCGGCGTGGGCTCGGGCAAGTAGTGCTGGAACAGTGCGCCCGCGGTCCCGACACCGATCAGCATCGCGATGACCGGGATCAGCGCCGACGGCCGACGGCGCCTGCGCCGCGACCACCGCTCCGCGAATCCTGGTTCCGCGATGTCATCCGGACTCGTTGTCTTGCTATCGATTGGCGGGCTGCTCATGTCATGCCACACTTTCCTCACCAGTGCTACCGAGCGAAACGGAACTGTTGTGGGACCACGAATACAGACAGACAATGTCGACGTCGCGCGTATCGCCATGCCGCTCGTTGCACTGATCCTGGTGCTCACGCTTGGCGCGTGCAGCGACGGTGGCGACTCCGCCGGTCCGCACCATATTCGTTGGGGCGCTTATCTTCCCGACCTGAAGGGGAGTGACGTCGACTCCGATGCCGGAGTAGTCGGGGTCACTACCCTCGCTGATCGCCCGTTGGATCTGATCCTCACCTTCAGCGGACTCCGCGAACCGGTACCACACGCGGATCTGACCAGAATCGCCGAGACCGGCGCTGTTCCGATCGTGAGTATCGAACCGTGGAACCCATCCGGCGGTGTCAACCAGCCGGACTATCGGCTGTCGCGCATCGCCGACGGCGCCTTCGATAACGACCTCCGACGGTGGGCGAACGGCCTGAAGGAATTCGGCCGGCCGGTGATCGTGCGATTCGCCCACGAAATGAACGGCGATTGGTACCCGTGGGGGGTGCACGTGAACGGCAACACTCCGCAGTCCTACATCGACGCCTGGCGTCATGTCCGATCGATCCTGAATTCGATTGATCCGCATAATATCTCGATGGTTTGGGCGCCAATGGCGGCGATTTCGGGCATCCCTGGATTCGACGCGGCCTACCCCGGCGACAACGAGGTCGACTACCTGGGGATCGACGGCTACAACTGGGGCAACGACGGCCAACATGGCTGGGCCTCACCTGGATTCATCTTCTCGAACGCATTCGCCGGCCTCCGTCGACTCGGCGACAAGCCGATTCTCGTCACCGAGGTCGCATCCGCCGACGACCCGGATCCGACACGGAAAGCCACGTGGATCCATGATTTCGTCTCGCTCGTCAGCCGTGAGGCAGGCGTCGACGGGTTCGTGTGGTTCCAGGCGAACAAGGAGCGAGACTGGCGCTTCAATTCGAACCCTCAGAGCGAGAACGCTTTCCGGTCCGCATTAGACGCAGTCCCCGCGACCTAGTGTCGGGCACGCGTCGATCACAGATCAGCGCCGCGCTTCTATCCGGATAGAGCACAAGAATTTTGCCCAACTCGAGCGCGTCAAAGGCATCGGCTACAGCGGGTGAGTGCCCGAAGATCCGTAGGTCGGCGCGGAGTCTCCGCGCCGACCGAACCGCATGCATGAGATCGGCCATGCCCGACGGCGTCACGGAAGAGACACCACCAACGTCCACCAGCACCAGCTTCGCACCCGAGGCGCACAACCGGCCCACTTGGTGGTGGACACTCGAGGAGACACCCCACAGGCCACTCACGGCGACATCGGCGATACCCGACGCGCCCCCGTCAACAGCGCCGACGGCCTCGCGATCATCAACGGCGGCAGGGGAATCCGAGTGAACTGAGCGATCCACGTCGAGCCGTGTCACCACCTCTGCTGGCGCAGGGACCGTTTCATCCCGACCGCTGCTGGGCCACACCGACGCATCCGGCGTCGCGCGAGCGACCGGAGGCAGACGCCTCCGGCGCGTGAACCGCGTTGTACGCGTGACGGTTTCGACCCGTCCGTGATCGCGGTCAATCGCTGCGGTGCGGTCGGTGTAGAGAACCATCACCCTGCCGAGATCAAGTGCGTCCAGCGCATCGAGCAATGCCACGGATTTTCCGTGGACGCGCAGATCGGCGCGTCGCGACCTTGCCCACCGCACGGCGTGCATCAGCTCAGCCATGCCGGACGGCGTGACACCGCTGAGGTCGCCGACGTCGACGAGTACGGGACGTGCACCGGCCGCACAGGCACCGGCGACGTCGTCACACAGACGTGATGTCACATCGAGCCGGCCGGACACCCGGACGTCGGCAGTCTGGTCGTCGAACTCTGCGAATGTTTCGTGGGCCAGTGACATGTTCTTCTCCAGGGTTTGGCGGGCTGGGAGTCGTAGATCAGGTGGAACGCTGTGGCGCGGGGCTTTCGGCCAACACAGAACCCTCGATGTAGTCGTCGACCGATCCGATGGGTGTCGGACGATAGTGGGCGGCACGGACGACGGACGAAAGCAAGAGCAGATCCAGGCCGACCCACCCGAGCGACAGGAAGGTCGGGAAGGTCTCGGCGTCGCCGTGAAGCCAGCGAAGGATGCCCACTCCGGACGATGCGACTAGTGCCACCATCGCGACCAGCTGCGGGATGATCGGCCGGTAGTCGACCCGCGCGTCGATCTGCTCCTTGGAGGTCACCGAGAAGGAGATGTGCCGTCGGAAGAAGACCGCCGCGGCAGCCGAGAGGGTGGCCGATATCCAGACCGGGAACAGCGCGAACGATATCTGCTGCCCACGCCACAGCCCCCCGGACCGGTACCCGGCCACTTGGAACAGCAACTGGCAACAGACGAAGAAGGGAATGAACCGTGCGAAGAAGTCCAGTGGGTAAGCGTTCATGGGGAACACACCGAGCGTGAAGTAGATGATCGGCGCGGCGATGTAGACCACCGCTGCGAACCCGTTGAGATACGAGGTCATGGTGGCCAGGTACATCAGCCGCTGCGCAAACGTCAGCCCGGATTGGAAGAGCGGGTTGTTGGCGAAAAATACCTGCATCGACCCGGTGGCCCATCGCTGACGCTGGCCGAGCATTGTCGCGAGGTCGTCGGGTGCAAGCCCCTCCACCAAGACCTCGTGGTGGTAGACGCTCTCCCAGCCCATGGCGTGCAGATGCATCGCGGTCGCCATGTCCTCGGTGACCGTGGCGGTGTTGATGGGCTGGATCGCCAAGGCCTGGTCGATCCGGGACACTTCAACCGTGTCCATCGTCTTGTGCAGTTGTTCGACGATCTCCTCGGGTAGCCACGCGTGTGAATCGAGGATGTCGTGGATACCGGCACGCAATTCGAAGGCGACCTCGCCCACCGGCGCGCCACGCCGCAAACTGCGTCGCGCGCCACGCACCACATCGAGCGCATCCTCGAGTGGGACGCGCAGTCCCGATCCATGCCCGACTTCGTTGATCAGGCCCTCAAGACGCGCCCATTCGTCCCGAATAGCCCTTCTGACCTGCGGATCAGCACCGCGCGAGTACGTGCGCAAGCCGAGTGCCATCAGGGCCTCGCGCCGCAGGACAGCGTTCGAGCCGCAGAAGAATGCAGCACCCCAGCCGTCCTTACCCTGCTGGATGGGGCCATAGAACAGTTCGGCCTGACTACCCAGCGGATCGGAATCAGGGACATTCCAGAAGTACTGCGGGGTCTGCACGAAGGCCACCGCATCGTCGTCAAAGTAGCCGAGGACGGCGTCGAGAAACTGCGGCTTGGGGACCTGGTCGGCGTCGAGAATCGCCACGAACTCCGCGTCGGTCAGAAACAGCGCGTTGTTGATGTTGCCGGCCTTGGCGTGTCGCTGACGCCCGTTCCACTCCTCACCGCGAGTGAGGTATCCGACACCCAGCCGAGCCGCCGCGATCCGGAACTCCTCGCGATCGCCGTCGTCAAGGATCCAGGTGTTGTGGGGGTAGGAGATCTCGCGCGCGCCGATCGCGGTTCGTACCACCAGCTCGAGCGGCTCGTTATATGTGGTGATGAATACGTCGACCGTGAGACCTGGTCGCGCCACCGGCGGTAAAGGTCGCTCGCGCGCATTCCACATCATAAATGCGAAAAGAATGGATTCGGAAAGCGAATATGTTTCCGCAATAACCAATGGAATAGCAATCCACCAGGCGGACCATGCGATGGTGTCGCTCCATCGCCAGAAAATGTAAGCGCAGCCGAATGAAACAACAAGAACAGCAATGATTCTGACAGCAAACAACCGCGCTGGCCCCACAGTCCCCACCTCCGAGTTGGCATCGATCCCACAACATCGACCCGCCCCGTCGCAGCTCACCTACTATTCTTGCCCAGTCGACCGACGCCCGCAACCCGCTGCAGTCGTTGTAGTCCATCTGATGACATATCGAATTTATCGCGCTAAAACCAACTTCGTGCGCAATACGAAAAAGATTAGTGACCCCAATTTTCGGGGCATAATTTTGGATTTCTACTGAGATGTACGACGCTTTATCATTCATTCGTGACACACGTCACCTCTTTTGCAATGGATGCGGCGCCCGCACACGGCAAGTCGCCTGGTTCATCAGAACGGCAGCGACCGAGCAGCGGGAGAGGTTCACGTCACCCGGAACTGACTGGATAGTCAGTTACTCATGAGTATCATTCCCTTATCGCAACGCCTACAGTCCACACCAGGTAAGGGCAACCTTGGCAGCGCGAGGTACCCGTGAAGAATTACGGTTACCTGTAGTAGACGTCCGACCCCGCGCACGTCAGCCCTGCGCGACTAGGTCGATGATCAACATGAGAGGGGCCGGGACGCCGTGAATGCCACGACGATCACCATCGGCACTATTGCCGCGGTCATCAGCTTGTTCTGTTGGGCCAGCTTCCTACGCGGCGTGTGGACCATGGTGCGCGCGATCGCCCAGGGCCAGAAGGTCGACAGCACCCGCTACTGGCCTGTCGGTCCACGACTGTGGACGATGCTCAAGGAATTCGTCGGCCACACGCGCATGGTGAAGTTCCGGACCGTCGGCTGGGCGCACTGGCTGGTGATGTTCGGCTTCATGATCGGTGCGATCTTCTGGTTCGAGGCATACGGCCAGATCTTCGACCCCGAATTCCACTGGCCGGTGATCGGCGCGTGGAACGTCTACATCTTCGCCGACGAGGTGCTCGGCCTCGGCACCGTGATCGGCATCATGGCGCTGATCATCATCCGTCAGCTCAACCACCCGCGGATGCCCGCGCGCCTGTCCCGCTTCTCGGGTTCACGCTTCGGCGCCGCATACTTCGTCGAGCTCGTGGTCCTGATCGAGGGCCTCGGCATGATCTTCGTGAAGACGTTCAAGATCTCGTCGGGCATCGAGGACCCGCCGATCTGGACGTCGTTCTTCACCCACTACTTCGCGCAGCTCTTCGAGGGTTCGTCGGTCTACTGGGTGACCGCAGCTGCTGTCGTCAAGCTGATGAGCGGCATGATCTGGCTGGCAGTCGTGGGCGCGAACATCGACTGGGGCGTCGCGTGGCACCGCTTCGCGGCGTTCTTCAACATCTATCTCAAGCGTGAGCAGGACGGCGGGGTCGCACTCGGTGCTGCCAAGCCGATGATGAGCCAGGGCAAGGTCCTCGACATGGAGACCGCCGACCCTGACGTCGACGCGTTCGGTGCAGGCAAGGTCGAGGACTTCTCGTGGAAGGGCTGGCTCGACTTCACGACGTGTACCGAGTGTGGTCGCTGCCAGAGTCAGTGCCCGGCGTGGAATACCGGAAAGCCGTTGAGCCCCAAGCTGCTCATCATGTCGCTGCGCGATCACGCACAGGCCAAGGCGCCGTATCTGATCGCCGGTGGCCGCAAGGACATGGGCGGCGACGAGGTCGGACTCGTCGACGCCGAGGGCAACGTCGACGAGGCGAAGCTCGCCAAGATTCCCGAGGCCGCGCGCGCTGAGGCGTCGCGCAAACTGGTCGGCGAGTCGAAGGGCGCGATGGGCGGCGGCGAGGGCATCGTCGACGAGGACGGCGCATTCGACCCCGAACAGCTTGGTGCGGTCATCGACACCGAAACCCTGTGGAGCTGCACCACCTGCGGTGCGTGCGTCGAGCAGTGTCCCGTCGACATCGAGCACGTCGACCACATCATCGACATGCGTCGCTACCAGGTGCTCATCGAGTCCGACTTCCCGACCGAGCTCGCGGGCATGTTCAAGAACCTCGAGAACAAGGGCAACCCCTGGGGTCAGAACGCGTCGGCACGCATCAATTGGATCGACGAGATGGACATCGAGATCCCGGTCTTCGGTGCCGACGTCGAATCGTTCGAGGGTTTCGAGTACCTCTTCTGGGTCGGTTGCGCAGGCGCGTACGAGGATCGCGCGAAGAAGACCACGAAGGCTGTCGCGGAACTCCTCGACATCGCCGCGGTGAACTTCATGGTTCTCGGCGAGGGCGAGACCTGTACCGGCGATTCGGCACGACGTGCCGGCAACGAGTTCCTGTTCCAGATGCTGGCGCAGCAGAACATCGAGACCATCAACGGGGTCTTCGAGACGGCGCCGACGCAGCGCAAGAAGGTCGTCGTGACCTGTGCGCACTGCTTCAACACGCTGTCCAACGAGTATCCGCAGCTCGGCGCGAAGTACGAGGTGGTGCACCACACGCAGCTTCTCAACCGCCTGGTGCGGGAGAAGCGCCTGGTGCCGGTGGCACCGATGGGCGAGGGCGTCACTTACCACGACCCCTGCTACCTGGGACGCCACAACAAGGTCTACGACGCTCCGCGTGAGCTGATGGAAGCATCCGGTTCGACGCTGCGCGAGATGCCTCGCCACGGCGAACGGTCCATGTGCTGTGGCGCCGGTGGTGCGCGCATGTGGATGGAAGAGCAGATCGGCAAGCGGATCAATATCGACCGCGTCGACGAGGCTCTCGACACCCTGGCTTCCGCGAAGGGTGGTCCCGCCAATGGCGCTTCGGGCAGCAACGACGAGGCACCGCAGAAGATCGCGACGGGCTGCCCGTTCTGCCGCGTGATGCTGACCGACGGCGTGACCGCACGGACGTCGGGCACCGAGAACGAGGGCAAGATCGAGGTCGTCGACGTCTCGCAGATGCTGCTCGATTCGGTCAAGCGTGGTCTGCCAGAGGTCAAGCGGGGCGGACGTTTCCTCGGACCGGGCTCCAAGCCCGCGCCCGAGCCGGAACCCGAGCCCGAGAAGGAAAAGGTGGCTGCCGCCGCGCCCGCCGCAGCTGCCGCGGGCGCTGCTACCGACGCCAAGCCCAAGCCCAAGGTCGGGTTGGGGATGAAGGGCGGCAAGAAGCCCGGCGCAGGCAGCGCAGCGACCAAGGCCCCGGCAGCGTCGGCTCCCGCAGCGTCGACGGAGACAGCGTCGGCACCTGCTGCATCGGCGGAGACGACCGAAAAGAAGCCTGCCTCCAAGGGCTTCGGCATGAAGGGCGGCATGAAGAAGCCGGGCGCGGCGGCCAAGCCTGCGTCCGCGCAGCCCGCTCCTGCGCAGGCCGAGTCGTCGGCGGCAGTCGAGGACGCGGCGAGTGATACCGCAGCGGCAAGTGATGCAGGCGCGGCAAGCGCCACGGCCGATGCGCCGAAACCGGCCAAGGCCAAGGGATTCGGCATGGCTGCGGGCAAGCGGCCCGGGGCGAAGAAGCCCGGCGCAGCGAGCACCGCGAATGCGGCCGCAGCCGACGCCGGAGTCACAGCCGCCGCGGAGAACAAGGTGGCAGAGACCGAATCCGCACCCGACGCCGCTCCGACCGCCGACACCGAATCGGCCACGGCTGCAAGCACTTCCGCAGCCGCAGTGACCGAGGACAAGCCCGCCAAGGCGAAGGGCTTCGGCATGGCCGCGGGCAAGAAGCGCCCGGGAGGCACCGGGTCGGGGGCTGCGAAGCCTGCCGCCCCGGCTGCAGAGGCGTCGGCACCTGCGGCAGCTGAGTCCGCTCCGGCTGAGAGCACGGCGGCGGAATCCGCTCCGACACAGCCCGAGACCGGTGGCGAGGCCAGCGCTCCGGAAGAGACAACTGCCTCGACGACGTCGACTGCTACGGCCTCGGCCGCAGCGGTGACGGAGGAGAAGCCCGCCAAGGCCAAGGGCTTCGGCATGGCCGCAGGCAAGAAGCGGCCGGGCGGGGCGTCGGCACCCAAGGCCGCAGCTCCCGCAGCGTCGACTCCCGAGCCGGAAGCCGCTGCTGCAGCGGAAGCCGAGGTGCCGGAAGCTGGATCGGCCGACGCAGCGTCGGAGACTCCGGCGGAAGCACCGGCAGAGTCGGCCGAGGCGTCCACGAACGCCGCGGGCGAGGGCGAGGCAGTGTCGTCGAACGGCAGTGCAGCAGAAACCGGCGCAGCAGAAACCGGTACAGCAGAAGCCGGTGCAGCCGATGGCGGCCGCACGATCGCCGAGACCGGAGCGTCGAAGGCCAAGGGCTTCGGCATGGCCGCGGGCAAGAAGCGACCCGGCCAGCGCTGATCGGCCAGGGCTGATCGGCCAGGGCTGATCGGCCAGGGCTACGGCCCGCACTGATCGGCCAGCACTGATCGACCGTCCGTCAGAAACACGCGTTTCTGACGCCTGCGAGTGAAGTTTTCCTCGCACGTGTCAGAGGCGCGTGTTTCTGCATTTCCGACGGCCCGAAAAAATCGATTTGCCTGCGGCTGAGACAATTGAACCCGTGAGTAGGCCGTATGTATCGCACCTGAACCAGAACCTCAAGCCGTTGGAGCAGTCCGAGAAGCTGCAGAACGTCTGCTACGAGATCCGTGGGCCTGTGCACGCGCATGCGGCGCGACTCGAGGCCGAGGGCCATCGGATCATGAAGCTGAACATCGGCAACCCGGCGCTGTTCGGCTTCGAGGCGCCAGACGTGATCATGCGCGACATGATCCACGCGCTGCCGTACTCGCAGGGCTATTCGGAATCGGCCGGCGTGCTCTCGGCCCGACGCGCGGTGGTCACCCGCTATGAGCTCCTCCCCGACTTCCCGTACTTCGACGTCGACGACGTGATCCTCGGCAACGGTGTCTCCGAGCTCATCACCATGACGATGCAGGCGCTTCTCAACAACGGCGACGAGGTGCTGATCCCCGCGCCCGACTATCCCCTCTGGACGGCCATGACGGCCCTCTCCGGCGGCACGGCCGTGCATTATCGCTGCGACGAGGACAACGACTGGAACCCCGACATCGCCGACATCGAGGCGAAGATCACCGACCGCACCAAGGCGATCGTCGTCATCAATCCCAACAACCCCACGGGAGCTGTCTACTCGCGCGAGGTGCTCGAGCAACTCGTAGACGTCGCCCGACGCCACTCGCTGCTCATCCTCGCCGACGAGATATACGACAAGATCCTCTACGACGACGCTGAGCACATCAACATCGCGTCGCTTGCCCCCGACCTGTTCTGCCTGACGTTCAACGGGCTCTCGAAGGCGTACCGGGTCTGTGGCTATCGGGCTGGCTGGGTGGTGCTCACCGGCCCCAAGGACCACGCCAAGGGCTTCATCGAGGGCCTGGGCATCCTGGCGTCGACGCGCCTGTGTGCGAACGTCCCCGGCCAGCATGCGATCCAGGTGGCCCTCGGCGGGTACCAGAGCATCGAGGCTCTCGTGGCGCCCGGTGGACGCCTCTACGAGCAGCGCAACGTGACGTGGGAGAAGCTCAACGAGATCCCCGGCGTCAGTTGCGTCAAGCCCAAGGGTGCGCTCTACGCGTTCCCCCGCCTCGATCCCGAGGTCTACGAGATCCACAACGACGAGCTCTTCGTCCAGGACCTGCTGCTGCAGGAGAAGATCCTGGTGGTGCAGGGCAGCGGGTTCAACCTCGACGATCAGAACCACTTCCGCATCGTCACGCTCCCCTGGTCGCGCGATCTCAAGGACGCCGTCGAACGGATCGGCAACTTCCTGTCGTCCTATCGCCAGTAGTGTCGTATCGCCAGTAGTTTCGCCAGCAGAAGCACCCCCGATGACCTGCGGCGCAGCACCTTCTGCGCGATTCGCCGATCCCTGCCCGCGCGTTATGTGACACTCTTCGTTGTCACCGTCTCTGGACATAGCTGTGACGCTCGGTTACGTTAACCAGATCACGGTTCGAAGGGGTCACGTATGAAGCAGTGGGTCGAACGACTCATCGACGTCGACGGCGTACGGCTCGCGACTTTCGAGTTCGACGATCCTGCCGGCGACACGTCGGCCGTCGCAGGCGCAGGCAACCCAGCGGACCCAGACGGTACCGATGCAGCCGACCGTCCGACGGTGCTGTTCGTGCACGGCTGGCCGGATACGCATCACGTGTGGACCGAGGTCGCGGAGCGTCTTTCCGACGACTTCCGGGTCGTCGCGTACGACACCCGCGGACTCGGCGTCTCCGATAATCCGCGTGGGGTGTCGGCATACCGCATCGAAACGCTCGCGGACGACCTGTACGCGGTCGCCGCCGCGGTGAGCCCCGACGCGCCAGTCCATGTGGTAGCGCACGACTGGGGCTCCATCCAGTCATGGGAGGCGATGTCGCGCCCCGACGCCACAGATCACTTCGCGTCGTTCACCACCATCTCTGGCCCGTGCCTGGACCACGTGGGAGTGCTCCTGCGCGAGAACATCTCTCATCCGACGCCACGTCGAGCGCTCGACACCCTGCTGCAATCGTTCTTCTCGACCTACATCGTGCTGCTGCACCTACCGTTCGGTCCGACGCTGATCTCCGCGACACTCGGCTCACCGGGCGCGTGGCGACGATTCCTGCGGCTCATGGACGGTACGCCTGCCGAGCAGATCGTCACCGCGCCCTCGCTGCGGAACGACATGCGTTCCGGCGCGCGGTATTACCGAGCGAACATGGTGCGTAAGGTCGGCAAACCCAACCCGCGCACGACTCACGTTCCGGTTCTGGAGATGGTCAATACCCGCGACTTCGCGGTGCGAACTCACCTGCTGCGCAACACGAACCGATTCGCGCCCGATCTCACACGTCTCGAGTCACCGACCCCGCACTGGGCTCCGACGACCAACCCCGGTTACGTTGCCGACTCGATCCGCGAGTTCGTACGACGCATCGCCGCCCGAACATCCACCGCGACGACCCCCGACCGCGCCGCTATCCGCTGACCTGCCATCGCGAAGGAGTTTCTCCCGTGCACTCACACGCCGAGAGGGTGAACACCACCTCAGCATTCGCACCGCACCCATCCACGCCACAAGACAACGACACCGATCCCGGTGATGTCGAGCTTCACGCACGCAACGTGGCATTCGACTGGAGCGACGTTCCGCTGCACTGGATTCCGGGTCATCCAATCGCTTCCGACTTCATCAGCGTGCTCAATCTGCTTCTCCCCGAGGGAGAGCGCTGGTTTGTCCAGACCTACAACGAAGCGCTCCCCCTGGTTCGTGACGAAGAACTGGCTGCGACGATGCGCGGCTTCATCGGCCAGGAGGCCATGCACGCGGAGGCACACGACCACGTGCTCTGGGAATTCCTCGACCACCACGGAATCGACCCACGGCCGTACTGTCGCCAGATGGAGTGGGTCTTCCGAAAGGTGTTGGGCCCGTTGGAGAAGGGCAGCGTGGAGGCCAAGCAGAAGCACCTCATCGAGCGCCTGTGGCTCATCGCAGCCATAGAGCACTACACCGCGATCCTCGGCGATTTCGCGCTGAACAACACCTGGACTGAGGTCGGCGCCAACCCGACAATGACCGACCTGTTCGTCTGGCATGGCGCTGAAGAGGTCGAACACCGAGCTGTCGCACACGACGTCGCGGTCTACTTCGGCGACAGCTATCTACGCCGTGGCCGAGCGATGCTGATCGCATTGCCCACCCTGTTACTCCTGCTGTTCCGTGGCTTCCGATTCATCACTCATCAAGATCAGTCGATTCGCCACAACAACTACTTCTTTCGGCAGTACCACTACTGGCGCGGGGTGCGCGCGGGCGTGTTACCGACGGTTCGCAGCGTGCTCTTCGCGACGGTGAGCTACTTCCGCCCTGGATTCCATCCCAGCGAAATCGGTTCCACTGCACAGGCTGTCGCCTACCTGGCCTCATCGCCCGCAGCACGCAACGCCTCCTGAGTACCCACGAGAACACGAGACCATGAATCAACGTGCTCATCCGCACACCACCGAGATGACCTCGCCGCCACCCCATCTCTATGGACGGTGGCGCCACGACCCGCTGATGCGGTTCGGCACCGTTTTGTCCAAGACGTGGCTACCGTTTTGGCGTCCGTTCTCGCCGCTGCGGCCGACGGCCGAGAACGACGGTGTCACCACGCTGCGCATTGTGCGACGAGAGGTCGTCGCGCAAGACGAGAACGTCGTCGCGTTGACGTTCGCAGGCCTCGACGATCAGATGCTTGAACGTTGGCATGCCGGAGCACATCTCGACCTCCTACTGCCGTCGGGAAGAATGCGCGAGTACTCGCTGTGCGGCGACCCTGCCGATCGATACAACTACCGCATCGCCGTGCGGCGCATCCCCGACGGCGGTGGCGGTTCGATCGAGGTACACGACACCCTGCGCGTCGGCGACACCGTGTCGATCAAAGGGCCGCGCAACGCTTTTCCGATCGCATTGCCCGGCTATGGATCTCGTGCCAGCTCGCTCCGGTTCGTCGCTGCGGGCATTGGCATCACGCCGATCCTGCCCATGCTGGCGGCCGCCGAGCGCCTCGGTCTCGACTGGTCGATGATCTACACCGGTCGCAGCATGGACTCGATCCCGTTCCGCGACGAGGTCGCGCGATTCGGCGACAAGATCACCATCCGCACCGACGACGAGCACGGTCTGCCGAGTATGGAGGAGTTGCTCGGACCGATCGACCCCCAGACCGGAAGAGCCCCATCAGGTCTCGCGGTCTACTGCTGCGGCCCGGTACCGATGTTGGAATCGTTGCGGCGCCATCTACACGACCGCCCCGACATCGAACTGCACTATGAGCGTTTCAGTCCGCCGCCGGTGGAGAACGGTCGTCCGTTCACCGTGACGATCGCGTCGACCGGGCAGCAGATCGACGTCGCGGCAAACGAGACCTTGCTGAGCGCGCTGCGCGAAGAGGTTCCGTCAGTGCCGTATTCATGCCGCCAGGGTTTCTGTGGCACATGCAAGATCAGGACGTTGTCGGGGGCAATCGACCACCGCGACAACATCCTGACCGAGCCGGAGCGCGCAGCGGGCTCCATACTCACCTGCGTCTCACGCGCCGGTGGCGATCACCTGACCGTCGACCTCTGAGTGCGCTTCCGACGTGAGTTCGACAGCGCGCGAATGACTTTCGCCGCGCAGGAGAACCGCAGCGGCAACGGCGGCCACGGCTGTCACCGAAACCGCCACCCAGACCGCGCTGTGTAGCCCTTCGACGAAGACCTCCTGCACGGCGATGGTCATACGGCCGGAGATCGACTCAGGGGCGCGGGCAGCGACCTCCGCTCCGCTCATCACCGACTGTTCGGCCATCTCGGCAATCTGGCGTGGAAGTCCCAGTGCTCCAATCCTTTCCGATACGGTCGACGCGTACACCGAGGTGAGCACCGAGCCGAGCACGGCCACGCCCAGTGTTCCACCGATCTCGCGCGTCGTGTCGTTGACGGCACTGCCAGCGCCCGCCTGCTCCGGTTGCAGCGAGCTCATGATCACGTGCGTGCACGGACCCGTGATCGCGGCTAGGCCCGTAGCCATCAGCGCCATCGACCAGATGATGAGTTCCCAGTATCCCGACATCCGTGACGAGATCTCTACCAGCGCAAAGCCTGCCGACATCAGGACAGCTCCCGAGGTCACCACCCACCGTGGCCCGAATCGGTGTGCCAGCGCCATGGCGACCGGCGAGCAGACCGCGGTCACGAGCGCGAAAGGCAGTGTGCGCAGGCCCGCTTCGAACGGTCCGTACCCCTTCACCGCCTGGAAGACCTGGGTGATCAGGAAGATGAAACCGAACAGCGAGAAGAACGCGACTGCCACCATCCCCGCTGCTGCCGCGAACCTGCGGTTGGCGAACAGCGTGAGGTCGAGGATCGGGTGCGCGACCACGAGTTCACGCCACACGAAGAGTCCGATAACTACAATCGCCACAACGAGTCCCACGATGGTTCGAGCATCGGTCCACCCGTGGTGAGGACCTTCGATCACCGAATAGGTGAGCAGGCCGAGTCCGATGACCGACAGCACCAGGCCGACGACGTCGAACCGCGACACCGATTCCGGTCGCGTGCCGGGTACCACCGCGAGTACCGCGATTGCGGTCACCGCCGCGATGGGCAGGCTGACCCAGAACACCGACGCCCACGAGTAATGCTCGAGCAGCCACCCTCCGAGCACCGGCCCGATCGCCACGGCGATTCCCGACGTCGCACCCCAGATGCCGACCGCCGTGGCACGTTGCTTCCCTTCCGGGAAGATCGCGACGATCAGAGCAAGCGTCGCGGGAAAGACCAGTGCCGCGAACACCCCCAGTCCGGCACGCGCGGCGATCAGTTGACCCAGCGTGTTCGACGACGCGGCCAGGGCCGACACCCCGGCGAAGCCCGCGATACCCACCAGGAGCATCCGGCGATGCCCGAACCGGTCGCCGAGGTAGCCGCCGGTGAGAAGCAGCCCGGCGAAGACGAGCGTGTACGCGTCGACGATCCACTGCAATCCCGAGATCCCCGCCCCGAGATCGCGCGACATCGTCGGCAACGCGACATTGACGATCGTGTTGTCGACCATCACCAAGAGCTCAGCCAAACACAGCGCACACAGCGCCAACCAGCGAGAACGCATGCGACTCCCCTTCGATGTGGATTACTGTTCCACAGTTGTAGAACATTGTTCTTATCTAGAAGAACACTGTTCTAGTAGGTTGTCAATATGGCTTCTTCACGAGGTACGCGTCGTACCCCGGCGACCGAGGTACGCACGAATCTCATCGCGTCCGGGCGTCGAATCCTGGAACGAGACGGGGTCGCCGGACTCACCGTTCGGGCGGTCGCCACCGACGCCGGCGTCGCACCCATGGGGGTCTACAACCACTTCGACGGCAAGGAAGGGTTACTCGACGCCCTGGTCAGCGACGCCTTTGTCGAGTTCGCGCGCATGATCGACGTGACAGACGACGACGCCCGAGAGAGGTTGGCGCACAGCGGCAGGGCCTACCGGGAGTTCGCGCGACGCTACCCAGTCGCGTACTCGCTGATGTTCTCGCGCGAGCACCATCCCGACTCCGACGTCGCCGACCACGCCTTCGCGGTCCTGACCGACCACATCAGATACGGTCAGAACGCGGGACTACTCATGAAGATCGATCCATACCAGGCGACGATGCAGGTCTGGAGCTGCGTTCACGGTGCGGTCTCGTTGGAGTTGGCGGGCACCCATCCCCCGACGATCGATCCCACCGAGAACTACGAGCACGTATTGGCCATGGTGGTCCGCGGTCTGAGCTCGTGATGCGAGAATGAGCGCGATGAGCAGCGACGACAAGGCCACCAACGAATACCGGATCGATGATCTGGCACGGGTTGCCGGGACCACCACACGCAACGTCCGCGGATATCAGGATCGCGGACTGTTGCCCAGGCCACTGCGCCGGGGACGGATCGCGATCTACACCGACCTCCACCTCGATCGCCTCAGAGTGATCAACGATCTGCTCCGTCGCGGATTCACCATCCGGCACATCGGCGAATTCCTCACCGGAATCCAGCGCGGCGACGACCTCGCCGACGTCCTCGGACTGCGCGAAGTGGTCGCCGCCCCGTGGGGGAACACGACGAAGACCTCGGTCAGCGCAGACGAACTTCGCGAGTTGCTCAACAACAGCAACCCCGCGTACTTCACGCGATTGATCGACCTCGGCCTGATCAAGCCCGAGGGGACGGCAGATCCCCCGACGTCGTTCACGGTGCTCGACCAAGACACCATCGACGCATATGCTCGCCTCGTCCGGCGCGGCTTGACTCTGAATTCGATTCTCTCCGTACATGAGAACCTCAGTACGCAGATGGATTCTGTTGCGGAGGCACTCATTTCGGCTGGACGCGGGACGATCGCCGAGGAGTACAAGGACGGTTGGATACCCCAGACCCCGGCCGAAGCAGATTGGGTGCGTGACCTTCTCGTCGAATTCAGAAGAGCTGGTTCGACGATCGCGCACAATGCCCTCGACCGCGCACTCGATCGCGACATGGCCCGTCAGCTCGACGACTATCTCGCCATCGCCAACGACTCCGTCGATCAGGATCCGCTCGACATCCGGGGAGAACGCCAGAGCTCGACCGCCAAGGGACGAAAGCGATCAGGGAACGACGATCGGCGGCAATCCTCCGGGTAGCGGAATGACCGCTCGCGGTTTGGGTTTCGGCCGCGCATTGCTGCGCGGGCGCGGCTGTTCTGCGCGCTGCGACTCCTCGGTCCGCGGGGGCGGCGGAGGCGGCGGCACGTAGGTGGCAGCGGGTGCGCGGGCCTCGTTGAGGTCGGCGAGGTCCGCGTACAACTGTGTTGTCGTCGAACTGTGAGTCGCTGTGACCGGGTTCGACGCCGAGGGCGACGCGGAACCGCCGCTGAGCCCAAGTGCGGTGGCAGCCACCGCAACTCCGACGACGCCGAGCGCTCCGACACCGATCAGGATCTTCTTCCGACCGCGCCCCGTCGGCGCATCAACCGCTGCCCCACCGACCGCTGTCTCGTCAACTGCCGTCTCGTCAACCGCTGCGGCGTCGTGGCCGCGAGGCTCGATGCTGGGCGATATCGGAACGAAGCCGTCAGCCTGATAAAAGTCTTCGACGTTGTGCTGAAGACCGGCGTTGTGCTGAAGACCGGCGGTCGGCAGATAGGAGGGCGCCGACTGATCGGAGTATGCGAGCCGGATTGGCTCGATCCGATCGGTCACGTCGAACTCGTTGTCGACCGATCGCTGCGGCGGGGCGAGCGGTGACTGCTGCCTGCCGGCTTCTGAAAACGAGTCGCCAGGGACTTCCGCAACGGCGTCGCCCTGAACTTCTGCGACCGGGTCGGCAGCGACGTCCGCGACGGAGTCTTCAGCCACCTCCGCGACCGACTCGCGGTGGATCTCGACGTGGTCGGTGGTCTGGGCCACGGGTTCGGGCTCACATGCGGCGGTGGACCCCTGCTCGGCGGCAGCGGGCAGCGCCAGCGTGACGTCGTCGAGAACCACGATCGGGACGTCGGTGACCGGCGCGAGCAATTCCGGGAGTCCAGGCCACACGGTGTGCGTTGAATCGAACACCATCGCGCTGACCGTGCGGCCCGTCGAGTCGGCGCATTGCGCGACGGCGTCGGGGACGCGCTCGGCGCAAACCAGCGTCGACTGTGCGACGTCGCGTCGTGTGACGCGGAACAGTCGGACGTACTTCTCGCCCATGATGAACGTCCCGTCGGACTCGGCGAGGCGGTATCGGCCCCTATGGCTCAGGAGGCGCAGTTCCGCTGTCCACTCGTCGGAGTCAGGGGCGTCGACGCGTCCCGCGCGCACGAGGTGATCGGAGATGAGGGCGTCGAGGTCGGCTCCGCTTGTGCCAGAAGCACGTCTGCTCGCGAAGGCCGTACCGGACTCGACGTCGACGAGTGTCACTTCGACGCCATCCTCGGTGACGCTCACCACAGCGAAAGAGTCGACGAGCGTCGAGTGACGGCGTCGGAGATGGTCGGAGACACGACTGATCACGGACGCGTCGACAACCCGCCCGTCATTGATCACCCCGTTCGGGATCACCCCGTCGTCCATAGTTCGGTAGTCCCCGTCATCGAGAAACCCCACGCACATTCTCGTGAGTCGCGCCCAGTACACCTGAGCACGCTCGTTTGACCACTCCCCCGCAGTTCTGAGTGTTCAACCTAGCATGACGTCAGCGGTGCACCACTTGTGTCGCATCTTCGAAGGACAGACGACCGAGACCGACCGAGTCCCGCTGATCTGCACCGAACCCTCCATTGTGACTCGCCGTTGCGCCGCCGAGTGCGGCGTACGACCATCCCGCCCGCCGCCACGACTGCGGGTCCAGGCACCGGCGCCCGTCGACGATGACACGTGACCGCACAACGGGATCGAGTTCGGATGGCGCCATATGCACGAATTGTGCCCATTCGGTGGCGATTGCGACGACGTCGGCGTCCTGGGCGGCCTCGGCGGCCGAATCGGCATAGTCGAGCATCGGATACATCCGCCGAGAGTTGGCGTTGGCCTTCGGGTCGAAGACGGTGACCGACGCCCCGCGCAGCGCCAATTGTCCTGCGACACTCAGTGCGGGTGAATCGCGAACGTCGTCACTTTCCGGCTTGAATGCTGCGCCGAGGACCGCGATGTTGGCGCCCAACAGTTCTCGCGGACATACTTGCGCGATGAGGTCGACCATCGCGGAGCGTCGTCGCATGTTGATCGTGTCGACCTCGCGCAAGAACCGCAGTGCCCCATGCGCTCCGAGTTCTTCGGCGCGCGCCTCGAAGGCACGAATGTCCTTGGGCAGGCATCCACCGCCGAATCCGAGGCCCGCGTTGAGGAATCGACGCCCGATCCTCTTGTCGTGACCGATCGCGTCGGCGAGCGTCGAGACGTCCGCACCGACGATCTCGCAGAGTTCACTGATCGCATTGATGAATGAGATCTTGGTCGCGAGAAACGCATTCGCCGAGACCTTCACCAACTCTGCTGTGGACCAGTCGGTTTCGATGACCGGAAGTCCGGTGTCGATGACCTTGCGGTACACATCGCGCAGCACCGTGCGCGCGTCTCGTGCGTCGGCGTCCGGATCGGTGCCGATCACCAGACGATCAGGACGCAGAGTGTCTTCGACGGCGTAGCCCTCGCGCAGGAACTCGGGGTTCCAGGCGAGATCGACCGTGGCATCCGGCGCCGTCAACGTACTGATCCGACGCGCCAACGACGCGGCGGTACCTACTGGCACAGTCGATTTGCCGACGATCAGGTGGTCACCACGCAGATGTGGCACCAGCGCGTCCACCGCGCCTTCGACAAACGACGTGTCGGCCGCGTGTCCACGCGCACGCTGCGGTGTCCCCACCCCGATGAAGTGCACGCAACCGTGTGCGGCAGCGGCGTCGGCCTCTGTGGTGAACGAAAGTCTGCCCGCAGAGATGTTGCGGCGCAGGATGTCTGCGAGCCCTGGCTCGAAGAACGGAACGTCGCCCGACGACAGGCGAGCCACCTTCTCCGGATTGACGTCGACGCCGAGCACGTCGTGTCCGAGTTCGGCCATACACGCTGCGTGTGTCGCCCCCAGGTATCCACACCCGATCACTGTCAGCTTCATACCTGAAGTGACTACGTGGGCCGATCTGCCAACTCGCTACGAGCATGTGACCAGTCGCGGACGCGCGCGTGAACGTCGAGGAGTCGCCGGTGAACGGTGAGCGTCTACGGTGCGTCGCGGATGAAGTTCAGATACGCCTTCGACGGCGTCGGGCCGCGCTGGCCCTGGTACTTCGATCCGACTGCGGCGCTGCCGTAGGGATTCTCCGACGGGCTGCTGAGCCGGAACAGGCAGAGCTGTCCGATCTTCATGCCGGGCCAGAGCGTGATCGGCAGATTGGCAACGTTCGACAGTTCGAGCGTGATGTGGCCGGAGAAGCCCGGATCGATGAAGCCCGCCGTCGAGTGTGTCAGCAGACCGAGCCTGCCGAGCGATGACTTGCCCTCCAGCCTGCCTGCCAGATAGTCGGGCAGGCTGCAGATCTCCAGCGTCGAGCCGAGGACGAACTCGCCCGGGTGCAGCACGAACGGCTCTCCGTCTGCAGGTTCGACGAGCGTCGTCAGCTCGTCCTGCCGCTGAGCGGGGTCGATGTGGGTGTAGCGGGTGTTGTTGAAGACCCGGAACAGGTTGTCGAGCCGGACGTCGACGCTCGACGGCTGCACGAGAGCAGGATCGAAGGGGTCGATCGACAGGTTGCCGTCGGAGACCTCGGAGCGGATGTCGCGATCGGAGAGCAGCACGCCTGCGAGCGTATCGGACGGTATGTGGTGCAGGTACGACGACGGCGTTCTGCAGTCCTACCGGTTATTCAGATGGAACCGTGCGACCCATGGCGCCTCAACCCCCGGAATTGAGCTCTGCGCGGCACTCCTCAGTTGTCTTGGTCTGGATGCAGTCCGACCACGCCCGCTGGTCGTCGGCCCAGCGATGCTCGGGAGTCTGACCAGTGTTGAGTTGCCACTGATAGTTGGTACAGATGATGGCGTTGCCGTTGGCGTCCGTGGCGGTCCGGCCGATGTCCGCGCCAATGCACTGGTCGCCCAGCGACGGTCCTGGAGTCGCGGTTCGAGGCAGGTCCGGATTGGGTGCGACGCCCTGGACACTGGACCACACCGCGCCGTCGGTGCCCGCGAGACGTGAGCAGTATGCCGTCGAGCCGTCCGCGAATACTGCCGTCGCCCCGATCGGGCCGCACTGCGCGCCCTCGCTGACCGGGGCAACCGTGGGCGTCTGCGGCGGTGCCGTAGTTGTCACCGTGGCCGTCGGCGTCGATGAGGGTACCGTCATCGTGACCGCCGAGACGCTCGGCTTGTGCTGGCTGGTGGTCGTCGCGGTGCCCGAGTCCGTGGCGCAGCCCGCGAGGACGAGAACAGACGCCGCGGCCAGCATTCCCCAAATCGATCGCATGGCAATCGGTTTACTCCGTCCGCCGCGGTTTGGCGCCAGTAACGGACTACTTGCTCAGCTCACAGTGCGCTCGGCGATAGCCAGCACAAGCCGACGCGGAGCAAAGCGTGCACCGTACGCGCCGATGCGATTGACGAGACCGTCGACGACGCTCGGCTTGCCGGCATCGAGCGCCTTGAACGCGGTGTCGACAACCTGCTTGGTCGTGCGTCGCGACTTCATCGCCGAGCCGTCACCCGCAACGTCGAAGAACTCGGTGTCGGTGGCTCCGGGACAGACCGCCAGCACACGGACTCCCTTTCGCTTGCCCTCCGACCACAGCGCCTCGCTCAGCGACAGCACGTACGCCTTGGTGGCCGCGTACACCGCCATACTCGGAACCGGTTGGAACGCAGCATTACTGGCGATATTCACGATCGCACCTGTACCCGCGTCGGCCATGCGCTTGAGGTAGGTCGTGGTGAAGTCGGTGAGTGTGCCGACGTTGAGCTGTACCTCGTCGCGGATGCGCGACGGATCGGCGTCGGCGAGGTATCCGAACGTGCCGAAGCCCGCGTTGTTGACCAGTACGTCGACGCGCAGTCCACGACTATCGGCTTCGGCGACCACCTTGTCGGCTGCGCCCGGTATCGAAAGGTCGGCGGGGATGACCTCGGCGCGGACGCCGTGTCGCGACGCCAACTCGTCGGCGAGTGCGACCAGCTTGTCCTCGCTGCGAGCGACCAGGATCAGGTCGGCACCACGCGACGCGAGTGCGCGGGCGAACTGCTCGCCGATACCTCCGCTCGCCCCCGTGATCAACGCTGTGCGGTTGCGGTACTCCATGTGTGGTCTCCCCGGTCGTATGACTGCCGTACTTGTATGTATCAGTCAGCGTGCCGCGGGTGCATCCGCGAGCCTGGTCGCGAGGATAGCCGCGACATCGCGGCCGGTCACCGTCATCGAGGCCCGGGTTTGCTAGGCTGTCGATCGCGAGTAGACCTCGCGCGCCGATGTAGTTCAATGGCAGAACACTAGCTTCCCAAGCTAGGTACGCGGGTTCGATTCCCGTCATCGGCTCCATCATCACCGCAGCTAGAGCGGTTTTCCAGCCGCTGAACGGCTAGTCCGCAACGTCACATGCCCTCCGCGTGATCCGCCTTGGTGCCCGGCAGACCGGAACGACCCAGCGCTCCACTGAGGGCAATCGGTTCCGATGTCACGTAACCCGAACTAGTTCGGCTCAGACCAGTTCGGCGATCATCGCGCGGACCATCCAGTCTCGGTAGTCGGGCGCGGCTCGAGACGGCGTGTAGGTTCAGCCGTCGCGATTCAGGACTCAATTGATACGAGGGTGATCAGCGCGAGGGCGGCCACCGCCGGCATCACGACGGGCGGAACACCGCTTTCGGTCGATGACGACCGACCCGACCGCGCTCAGGGACACCGCGACCGCCATCGGGACTGCACCGGCGAACAGGTCGAAGTCTGGAATGCATAACTCGACGTTGCCGCAGTAGTCCCCGAACTCCTTACCCCTGAACGCCCGGATGCCGTTCACCGAATACGCGAGCGCAAGCATCCAGAGAATCGCAAAGGGCACCGTCGCCGTAGCCGTCCGACCACGGATTCGTAGCAGAACAGTACTCATGAGCAGTGCCCCCCGCAGCGAGGGCCGCGGCCGTATGAAAGTCTGCTGCCACACGGCCAGAGCCCTCGATGGTACGCCGATCTGCCGACGTCCAGTAGAAGAGGGCCAACGCCCACGGAACCGCCACGGTCGCAACGACGTGCACCGCCAGCCAGACGTGGCGAGGCATCGCCACATGGCGGGCGCGACGGGACATTGACCCATACTGCCAGCGACGTTCACCTAGCCGACGCCAAGGAGCCTCAGTAATGTCTGCCTTCGTAGATCAGGGCAGGACGAAGGAGGGTGCGGATGTCGGCACTAACCGGCGGAGTCCTTCGCCCGACCCACGGCGAGGTTGGGATCATCAGTGCTGTGCTGATGACCGTCGTCGGTGGGTACGTCGACGCCTTCCTCTATCTGCGGCACCAGGTGTTCGGATTCGCACAAACCGGCAACGTCGTGTTTCTGGCGGTCGGGTTGGTCAAGGGCGACGAATGGGCCAAGTTCGCCTGGCCGTTGCTGGCCTACCTCGCGGGCCTTGTTGCCGCCCAAGTGCTTCGCACACTGGTCCCGACGCTCCCGGCGCGCGCTCTCGGCTCGGTGCTCGTCCTCCAACTCGTCGTCTTCACCGTGCTGGCATGCCTGCCGTCGACCGCGCCTGCCGCACTGTTCGTGATCCCCTTGTCGTTCGTGGGAGGGGTGCGGCTCGAATTGTTCCGCACTGCGGGCGGAATCTCGTTCGTGAGTATCGCGACGACGGGCAACCTGATGCGGTTCGTCGCGGCGGCAGCCGACCTCGCACGCGGAAGGTCGTCGGCGCAGGTTCGGGCCGCTGTCGCCACAGCTATCGTCGTGCTCGCTTTCCTTATTGGCGCACTCTGCGGTGCGGGCGTTGCCCAGACGATCGGCCCGGCACTGTGGGGAGCGGTGCTCCTCGAGGCTTTCGGCCTCGCCGTCTTCGTTGCACAGGTGCGTACGCGGCCAGCCGCGTGACGGTAGAGCGTCCCTAGCTGCGGTCCCGCATCATCTGTCACGAAGACAGCTCACCACGTCATCGTCGGCGACCTGGCCGAACTCGCCGTACGAAAGGCCCACGGCACGAAAGGGTTCGGGAACATCGACGGCCACCACCCGGTCGATGTCGGGATCGCCTGCGAATCTGCGCAGAGCGTCTCGCGGAGCAGTCGGCACGGCGATCATGACGCCGGCGGCGCCCGCCACCCGAACGGCACGCGCGGCAACCGCCATCGTGGCACCCGTCGCGATCCCGTCGTCAACCAGGACGACAAACCTTCCGTCGAACGAATACGGTTGCCGTTCTTGGCGATATCTCGTCTCTCGCTCGACGCGCAGCGCGTCTTCACGCAGCACGATCTCGTGCAATTGCCGATCTGACACCCCTAGTCGCCGCGGCACGTCGTCGGCCACGAACACCTGCCCCGCCGCCAGCGCACCCATCGCGTACTCCGGCTGTCCGGGAGCGCCGAGTTTGCGCACAACCAGCACCTCGAGCGGCAGGTTGAATGCCTCGGCGACCTCACGACCGACGGGCACACCACCCCGCGCGAGGCCGACGATCAGCGGAAGTGGTTGCTCTGCAGACGAACTCGGTACGATCCCGCCGGTCTCGCTGATACGGCCGGCCAATGCTCGGCCGGCGTCGGCCCTATCCGCGAAGAGGCGTGACATCACCGGTCCTCGAACTCACGACGAGGCGGCGAGGGTGATCGCCTGGCCAACTGTGACGGAAAAGCTCGGTATGTCCTTCAGATCGATCGTCGCCTCGTACGTCCGGTCGTAGCCGGTCGCGCAGATGCGCCAGCCGTCGTCGGTTCGGCGGTAGGTATCCGCATAGAACGCCGCTCCGATCATCATGAAGGAGAACTCCGGCACGATGACGCGATCTTGCAGGTACCACCGACCGGTCGCGGAATCGCCGTCGACGACGATCTCGGGATGATCGACGCGATGCTCGGTGATGACACCCGGTCCGACCGAGCTGCGCATGTACCCGACTAGTTCATCTCTGTCACCGAAGGACAGCTTCTCGCCATAGTCGCCGGTGACGTCCTCGGTGAGCGTCGCGGCGAATGCATCCCAATCCTTGGTGTCGAGTCCCCGCAGGTAGCGGTACTTGAGCGCCTTCACTTGCTCGAGATCGTCCATGCCCAACGTCTACTCCGCGCCGCCCGTCGGCGGGGGCGTTTGGGCACAACCGATCGCGCTATGCCCTACCGCACAAAACGGACATCGGTTAGGTTTGCCTAATGCGATTCACCTTTGGCCGTCTCGCGGTAGTGCTCGCGGCAGTGTCACTGATAGTCGGAGCCTGTTCGAGCGCCGATTCCGATTCCGATTCGTCATCGTCGTCGCCGGCCGGGCCGGTGACGATCACACATCAGTACGGCACCACCGAGATCCCCAGCACTCCCAAGCGTCCCGTCACGTTGAACTGGACCTGGGCAGACTCTCTGATCAAGCTCGACATCCCGATCACCGCAGAGTTCGTGCTGGAGGGCTACTCAGGCGAGAACAACCGATTCGAGTGGACGCCTGAGCATTCGTCGACCGTCGTGCCCTACACAGCGACGCCGGATATCGCGACCCTCGCGAAGTACAAGCCGGACGTCATCCTGGCCGGCTTCCTGCCCGACAAGGCGTCGTGGGAGCGCCTCCAACAGATCGCCCCCACCATCCCCGTACTCAAGCAGGGCACCCAGGTGGACAGCTGGGAGGATGTGACCACCACGGCTGGCGAGATCTTTGACAAGCGAAAACAAGCCGCCGATGCTGTCACAGAAGTCAATGATGAACTCGCACAAGTCAAGTCGGAGTACCCGAAGGCTCAAGGCAAGACGTTCTCGTTCGCTCAGTTCACTCACGAGAATCAGCTCGGCGTGATCACCTCCGACAACGACGCCGCGTCGAAGCTGATGGGTCAGATGGGTTTGGTACTCGACCCGACGGTGAAGTCGTTGTCCCCCAACGGCGATCGCACTCTTGTGTCCCCTGAGCGGATCGACGTGCTCCGCTCGGACCTGCTGATTCTCTGGCCACTGGCGGGAGGACCCGAGGCCTTCGAGAAGGTTCCGGGCTTCACGTCACTACCCGCAGTACAGCGCGGCAGCACTGTGTACCTGGACAACAACAACGCGGCAGCCTTCAGCAGCCCGTCGATCTACTCCGTGCCGTGGGCGATCAAGAAGGTCGAACCCGCCCTGGCCAGGATTCAGTGACATGCACGATTCAGTGACATGCACGATTCAGTGACATGCACGATTCAGTGACATGCAAGCCAGAGACTCTCGCGGACAGACGATTCGCGTGAGCCTGTCCGTCGGCGCCGCCCGGTTCAACGCCGACGGGGATCAGGTCCGGGATCAGGTCAGGAGAATCGGATCACCCAGTTACTTCTTCTTGGTTTCCGGAAGCACGCCCGCGTCGATCACGGCCTTCACATACGGTCGGGAACGCACGAGTAGTTCGTCGACATCCTCACTCGCCCATGCCAAACCAGTGATGGCATCGGTCTCGGCTTCGATCGCGCGGTAGAGATCGAGGCCGGCCGCGGTCAGCTCGTGCCCGTCGTCGACCCTGGTGGCAAGCCCACGCTCGACGAGCCTGGCAACCGACGCCTCCCACGCCTTGTCCGACCAGCCGCGGGTCAGCTGGGCGAGTCGTCGACCCAATGCTCGACGTCGAATCGTCGGGTCGGGCAGCCCTGCCTCGTGGAAGGCCGCAGCGTCGATTCCGTCGAGACCGTTCTGGACGAGGACCGCAATGTGGTTGTCTCCCCGCCACTCCCGCAGCACCGATAGCGCGTGCCAGAGCGCGAGGTGGGGAGAATCCGGTGGCGTCAACGCCGCCCACGCCGCGGCAAGCGACCTGCCTCCCACCGGGAGACTCGACGCGATGTCGTGGTAACGCTCAGCGAGAGAAGCCATTTCAGGTTCGACGACCCGCTCGCCCAGTATGTCGCGGAACTGTGCGTCGAGCATCTGCTCTCGACGCGCGGCAACCTTGTCGAGACCTACCTTGCGCGCCGACTCCCAGGCGTTGTTGATCAGCTCAGGCGCGAAGTTATAGAACGACGAGACCACGACCGGGGCTGCGCAGTCGCCCAGCGGCGCGCCGCGTGCTCCGACATAGAATGCATGCGCGTCGAGGCCCAGATCGTTCTGTGCCGCAGTGAGTCCCGGGTTGAAGTAGGCGAGGACGTGGAACGGCTCGAGAGTTTCATACGCCAACCTGGCGCGGGCGGCTGCGGTGTCGTCGACGGTGACCATGCGCTCCACCCTCGCGGCGGGAAGGCCCCGCGTCAAGGATGGCGTCGACGAACCGGCCCGGGAAGTTTGCTCAACAGCCAGACAGATTCTCCTTGACATGTCCGATTTGACGGGTACGTTGGATGTAGAACATAAGTTCGATACCGGAGACGGGCGGCATGGGGACCGAGACTTCAGACATCCACGAGGGGCAACCAACGGGCGACGATGATGCGTCGAATCCTGTTGCGCTGTATGAACAATTGCATGCATTGCTCGACCAGCTCGACGTCGTCGATACCAGTGGCGCAACGGAAGCCGAGGTGGCGGCCACGGCGATCGAGCACGAGCGCGCGGTGCGCAGAATGATCTCGATCGGCAACAGTCGAATCATGGATGTGTCCAATCGTGCGGCCTATCGTGCTGTCGGCAAACACTCGTTGTCCGACTTCATGATGGGCCCGCTGCGCCTACACGACGCAACCAAGCGCAGAGGGCAGATCCTTGCCCTCGAAGAGACCTTCACGATCACCGGCGACACGATGCCCCCTACCTACCCTCTGCTCGCCGACGCCTTGCGCAGCGGCGCACTCGGTGCCGATCACCTCACCGCAGCACTCACTGTTCTGAACAAGATCCCGCAGGGCATCGATGCGGAACAGCTGACCCGCGCCGAAGCCGAAGTTGCCGGGTTCGCACAGAATCTCGCGCCGCGCCAGATTCTCGCCGCAGGCAATCGTCTGCTCGCCTACCTCGACCCGGACGGCACGATCACCGACGACAACGACCGCAAGCGTCAGCGCCGCCTCACCATCGATAATCAAGACACACAGTCGATGTCACGAATTCTCGGCACCCTCGATCCCACAACCCGCGCGATGCTCGATACAGCACTCGCAGCGTGGGCGGCACCCGGAATGAACAATCCCGACGACGAGGCCTCTCCCACCGGCAGCAACGAGTTCGCCGATGCGGGCGCGCTCAAGGAGGCAGCGGCCCGCGACACTCGCACCCAGTCGCAGCGCAACCACGACGCGCTCTCCGCAATTCTCAGGGCAGTCCTCGACGGCGGGCTGCTCGGCGCCAGTCATCGCGGACTTCCGCCACACCTCGTCGTACGCATCTCCGACACGCAGCTCCGTGAGTACGCGGGCTACGGACAGACCACTACCGGCGCCGACATCCCGATGCCCGACTTGATCCGGTTGGCCGCTCAATCGGTCATGCACCTGGCCGTGTTCTCCGAGCACACCGGCGCGCCTCTCTACTTCGGCACAGCCAACCGCCTCGCAAACGAGTCGCAGCGGTTCATGCTGTTCGCGCAGTACGGCGGATGCTCCATGCCCGACTGCCCCCGCCCCTTCAGTCACTCCGAAATCCATCACGCCGAACAGGATTGGGCAAAGGGCGGACGCACCGACATCGACGAGCTCGCACCGGCCTGCGGACCCCACAACCGCGCGGTCGGCGACGGCCCCGGGCAGTTCACCACAGAGAAGATCCCCGACGGCCCCGATCGCGGGAGATACGGTTGGCGATCCAACCCCGACCCGGCGTTCCCGGACAGAGAAAACACACTGCGCACCAACAACATTCACGATCTCGACGCGATCATCGACGAGAAACTCGAGCGATGGCGAGCCGAGCTGACGCCGCCAGTCGCGGTACCAAAATCCCCAACTCCACCGCCGGCAGACCCGCGACCCATCGACGACTACACCTACCCCGAGGACGTCGCCGACGAGATCGTGCGCATGCTGCACGACGGCAGCCTGATCACCGTCGGCGAACTCGAACCCGTCTGACGGCGGCGCCGATTGCGGCGCGGTTAAATCGCCGCGCTCCTGTTGCGGATTTCGAGCGAATCCCGCACATTTGTCGACAGTTGATCGTATGGTCAACTCGCACCGACAGATGACCAGGGGGATTCGTTGCGTCGAATGACTTTCGAGGACCGGCGGCAAGCGCTGGTCGATGCCGCAGTCCGCGTCATCGCACGAGATGGGCTTGCCGCTGCGACGACCAGGGCGATCGTCGGCGAGGCAGGGATGCCTCAGGGCGCGCTCTTCTACATCTTCTCCTCCCGCGATGCGCTGATCACCGAGGTCATCACGCACATCACCGAGCAGGAGCGCCTCACCGCGGTGTTGTCTGCCGACATGGTCGCCGAGGACGCGAGCCTCCACGAGGTGCTCAGCGAAGCCATGCTCGGCTACCTGCGCATGCTCGAAGAGGACCCAGCGCGTGAGCTCGCGCTCCTCGAGGTGGCGACACACGCGATCCGCCACGATCGCGCAGCCGTCAACAAGCAGTGGCAGACATACCGCAGCGCCGTCGCCGACGCACTGAGCTACCTGGCCGACCGCATGTCGATCACGTGGGAGCTACCGCTGACGCAGGTCGCCCATCTGGTGACCTCCGCGATCGACGGCCTGACGCTGTCGTGGCTGACCGACCGCGACACCGAGGCTGCGCGCCGCAATATCGACGTACTCGCCACCGCGATCGTCACGCTCGCCGCACCGACAGCGGGCTCCGCGGCGGCACCGGAAGCACAGTCGGAACCGGACACACATGCAGCACCGGAAGCACCGGAAGCACCCACAGCACCGGAGACCGACGCACGGTGACTCTCGATCACGACGCCGACCACAGCCCGACGACCCCGTGGCAACGCGTACCGTCGAAGTGGGTCGGCCTCTTCGGACTCTCCTGGCTCGGCATCTGGCTCGCGCAACTCGCGCCATTCCAGCTCACTCTTCCCAACCAGATCAACGACTGGCTCGATATCGGCACCAACGTCGACGAAAGCAATTGGCAGCGAAGCGTTCTCACATTCGGTGTGGTATCGGGTATCTCCGCGGTGTTCGCGCTCGTCGCATTCCCACTCACGGGTTCCCTATCAGATCGCACGACGAGTCGCTACGGACGACGTCGACCGTGGATCATCGGCGGCACCGCGTTGTTCGCAGCGGGGCTCATCGGACTTGGCTTCTCCGACAACATCATTGCGATAACCGTCGGGTGGTGCGCGGCGCTGACCGGCTTCAGCGCCGTGTCGGCGGCCCTCACCGCTCTGATCAGCGACCAGGTTCCCGTCTTCCAACGCGGCGTCGTATCGAGTTGGGTGTCGGCCCCGCAGGCGATCGGCGTGATCATCGGTATCGCGCTGGTGTCGGCGTTCGGGCTCGGCTTCCTCCCGTCGTACGCGCTTTTCGCGGTCGTACTGATCGCCTGCGTCGCACCGTTCGTGATGTACCTCGACGATCCGCCCATCCCGCGTCATGACAAAGGCAGGATCAGTTTCCGCGCCGTCGTATCCGAGCTGTGGGTCTCGCCACGCGAGCACCCCGATTTCGGGTGGACGCTACTCGGCCGCGTGTTGGTGAATCTTGGTAACGCCCTTGGTACTTCGCTGCTCTTCTTCTTTCTGAAGTTCGGCATCCACTCCACCGACGCCGACAACGACATCCTGCTGGTGACAGCGGTCTACATGGTGTTCGTCGTCATCAGTGCGCTGGTGTCGGGCAAGCTGAGCGACATTGTCGGGAGACGAAAGCCGTTCGTCCTCGCCGCAGGCGTGTCGCAGGGTGCCGCGGCTGTCTGCATCGCAGTCGTCGCCGACCTCCCCATGACGATGGTCGCGGCCGCACTGCTCGGCGCTGGTTTCGGCGCGTTCCTCGGTGTCGACCAAGCGCTGGCAACACAGGTTCTCCCCGACGCCGAGCACAACGGTCAGGACCTGGGAATCATGAACATCGCGATGGCCGTCCCGCAGGCACTCGGACCTCTGGTCGGCGCCGCAATCGTCGAGGTAACCGGCGGTTTCAGTGGATTGTTCGCCGCGTCAGCAGTTTTCGGAATACTGGGCGGCGTGTCGGTTCTGCTGGTACGCAGCGTGCGATAGATCGCCCGGCGCCGCCGCCATACCCGTTGGCCCACAGCATTTCCCATTGGCCAACAGCATTTCCCATTCGCCCACACCACTCCGCACCCATTCACAACACTTAGCACTCATTCACAACGCATCCACGTCTCCACTCATCGACAACAGCCACTAATCCACAACGCATCCATCGTCCATGCAGTCGAACGTCCACATTTCACCAGGGGGTCGAGATGAGCACCAACGCATCCCGCGGAACGCCGCACCACACTTCACACGACGACGCCGCACCGAGCGGAGTGAGCCGACGCGGATTCCTCGGCGCCTCCGCGGCGGCTGTCGGAGCAGGCGTGGTCGGGATCGCCATGACAGGCTTACTCGGAGCCGGAACAGCAACGGCCGCACCGTCGTCGGGCTATCTCGTGGGGGCGGGCAAGGGCGATCTCACCGGCGCCATCGCAGACCAGGGAATGATGGGCTACTCCGACCTCAGCCAGGTCGCCACCGGTCTGCTGCAACGCGTGTGGGCGCGCGCCTACATCATCGCCGACGCCGCGTCGGGCAAGCGCATAGTGTTCGTCAACGCCGATCTGGCCTGCCTGTTCGAGTCCCACCGCGTCGGCGTGATGGACGAACTGCGCCAACGATTCGGCAACCTCTACACCGAGGACAACGTCAATCTCAACGCCACTCACAACCACAACACGTGCGGCGGAACCGCCTGGGACTACGCGTATACGCTTGCAGCGTTGGGTCATCGGGAGAACTCCTACCGCGCTGAGGTGGCTGGCCTCGTCGACGCAATCGTGGCTGCCCACCACTCGCTCGCGCCGGACACACTCGAGCTCGGGCATTCCGAGCTACACGACGCCAGCGCCAACCGATCGCTGCAGGCGTTCGTCAACAATCCGACTCCCGATCGTCGACACTTCCCCGAGCACATCGATCCGCAGGTCACTTCGCTGCGACTTCGTGAGGGCGGCAACGTCATCGGCGAGATCACCTGGTTCGCCACACACGGCACGTCGTTGACCGACGCCAATACGTTGATCTCTATCGACAACAAGGGCTATGCGTCGTACCTCGCCGAGCAGAGCAACCCCGACGTCGTCGCATCGTTCCCGCAAACCAACGCAGGCGACATGACTCCGAATCTCGCTGTGCGCAAACTACATCCGTCCGGGCCGACCGAGGATCACCGCGCCAACTGCACGATCATCGGACAGCGACAGTTCAAGGCCGGCGAACGAGCATTCGCCGCGGCGCGCTCGCTGACCGGCGGGCTGTCCTACGCCTACCGTTTTCTGAACCTTTCCGACATCGCGATCGACGGCGCTTACACCCCTGACGGACGCGCGGCACGTACGAGCCCCGCCATCATGGGTGCCGCAGCGGCGGCGACGAGCACCGAGGACAACACGCGCAGCCAGCTCTCCTTCCTCAAGGAGGGCACCGTCCTGCCCTTCGCCGCAGCGCTCGGCGCGACGTCGAAAGTCACTCCGCCCGAATGGGTTCAGCAGGTCCAAGCACCGAAGCTGCCGTTGTTCCCCCTCGGCTACATGCCGCCTCACCCGTGGATTCAGCAGATTCTGCCGATCCAGCTGATCCGCATCGGCGATCTGGTGCTCGCAGCAGCACCCGCCGAGTTCACCATCACCGCGGGGCTGCGCGTGCGTCGGATCGTGGCGTCGGCATTCTCGTTGCCACTGGAAAACGTTCTGCTGCAGGGATACTCGAACGGCTACAGCCAGTACGTCACCACTCCCGAGGAGTACCTCTCCCAGCAGTACGAGGGCGGCGAGACCCTCTTCGGTCGGTACACCCTGTGCGCATACATGCAGGAATTCGACAGGCTCGCACGCGAGATGGCAGCCGGGAAACCGTCATCGCGCGGCCCGAAGCCGCCGGACCAGCGCGGACCTCAACCCGATCTGCTGACCCCGGTACCCGCCGATACCCCCATCAGTGGTCGACGCTTCGGCGACGTCGTGCGTGGACCGAAGACCTCATACCGGTCCGGTGAGACGGTGTCGGTCGAGTTCTGCGGCGCACACCCCTCCAACAAGGTGCACAGGGTGCGGCAGGGAAGCAGCGCGGCCAAGGATGGCTACTTCGTCGTCGAACGGTACGAGGCGGGTCGCTGGGTCGCGGCCGCCGACGACAACACCTGGGGCACCGAACTCGCCTGGAAGCGGCCGGCCGGCAGTTCGACGGCGTCGAGCGTGACCATCCGTTGGACGACCGGCTCCGGAGTTTCGGGGCGCCACCGCATCCGGTACTTCGGCGACGTCAAGCGGGCCGGCGGCGCGCTGTCGTCGTTCGTCGGGACGAGTCCCGCCTTCGACGTGAAGTGATGCCGTGGCCGCACAGCATGACCGGCCTGACTAGGTGACGGGCCTGACGAGATGACGGGTCCAGCGCGATGACAGGCCCGGCGCGATGACAGGCCCGGTGCGATGACAGGTCCAGCGCGATGACAGGTCCAGCGCGATGACAGGCCCGGCGGGATGACAGGCCCGGCGCGATGACGCACGGCCCGACAGGCCGAACCGTCGAACCTGTGGTTGGGTTGTGCGCGTGAATGCCCCCGACGTGACAAGCCCCGCCACGGCAGCGAATCCCGGCACCGCAGCGAATCCCGGCACCGCAGCGAATCCCGGCACCGCAGCGAATCCCGGCACTGCACCGATTCGTGGCACGGGAACACATCGTCGTGTCCACCGGGGACGCATCATGCACATCGCAGGCTCGCCGACGGTCTCCGAGGCCGACTCAGCGCTCGTCGACATCCCCGACGGTGCGCTGGTCATCACCGCTGAAGGGTTGATCGACTTCTGCGGCCCCTTCGACGAACTGTCCGCGCTGCCCGGGGACGTCGTCGTCGACCACGGCGATGCCTTCCTGCTTCCGGGATTCGTCGATGCCCACGTGCACTTTCCGCAGACCTACGAGCTCAACGCGTACGGCGGCGGCCAGTTACTGGAATGGCTGAACAACTGCATCTTTCCCGCGGAGTCGCGACTGGCCGACCCGGTGTTCGCCCGCACGATCGCGCGCGACTTCACCCGCGCCAGGATCGCCGCAGGCACCACGGCCGCAATGGTGTTCGGTTCGGCCTTCCCCCTGGCGCAGGACGAACTATTCGAGGCGACCCGGCGCGCCGGGCTGCGCATCGTCAGCGGTCGCGGCATCCAGACCCAGGGCCCGGACTCGGCTGCCCCGCTGATGACCTCGGAGTCAGACGCGATTGCACTGACAACCGCCGAGATCGACCGGTGGCACGCGGCCGACACCGGAAACCCCGACACCGCTCGGCTACTCACCGCGATCGTGCCGCGCTTCACGCTGTCGGTGACAACGCAGACCCTCGCGGCGCTCGGAGAGCTGTACGCACAGGTACGCGACCGCGGCGTCTACGTCCACACGCACCTCAACGAGAACAATCGGCCCGGCACCGGCGAGGTCGACCTGGTAAAGCAACTCTTCGACGTGGAGTGCTACCTCGACACCTACGACGGCAAGTTCCTCCCCGGTTCGGCCGTCGGGGGCGAGAGCCTGCTCGGCAGGCGCACCGTTCTGGCCCACTGCGTCCACTGCACCGACGCAGAGTTGGCCCGGATGGCAGAGACCGGCACGTCGATCGCGCATTGCCCGACGTCGCAGTTGTTCCTCGGCTCGGGCACCATGCCGTGGAACCGCACCGTCGACGCGGGCGTGACCATCGCGCTGGGCAGCGACTGCGGAGGTGGCGACGAATGGCTCATCTCGAAGGTCGCAGGCGACGCCTACAAGGTGCACATCTCCGAGCCCGGCGAGGCAAGCGTCGCAATGCATCCGGCGCAGATGTTGTTCAGCGGAACCCTCGCAGGCGCACGGGCCCTCGACGCCGAATCACGCTTCGGCAACTTCGACGTCGGCAAGGAGGCCGACTTCCTGGTGATCGACCCACAGCAATGGCCGCCGCTGGAACGGATGCTACGCAACGGAGTTCGCGACGACGACCCGCAAAGAGCGCGCGACCAAACACTTTTCGCGCTCCTGATGGGAATGCGCGAACCTGCGATCGCGGAGGTCTACGTCGGGGGCGACAAGGTCGACGCCGACGCAGTGTGACGGCTCAAGCGGTGTGAGTTTCTGCGCAGTGTGTGAGCTTTCGCGGCCCGGCGTAGCTCAGATCGGGTGGCCGTCCCATTCGTGGTCGTGCATGAAACCCTCGGCAAGACCGACGTGGTAGCGGCGGCAGTCACGCAGGATCGACGCGTAGGCGACCGGCAGCATGATTCCGGGTTTCATGTCTCCACGCTCGAAGATGACGTCCTCGTAGGAGTGAAAGTCCTTCCAGAACTGGCGCATCGACCGCCCCTGGCGTGATGCCTTTGTCCAGCCGTAGAGCAGCATGCCGAGGCCGATCATGCGGTCGACGTCGGAGTCGGGAACGATCAGGTCGTCGTTGTCGCCGAAGAACGCCGCGGGTACGTCGTTGTGGGGGCGGAACATCATGATCCCGCTCGTCGACCGCGGGTTGCACTCGATGCAGTAGATGCTGCCGTCGGCACCCTCGATGAAGTCGAACCCGGCCTGCCCGGTAAAGCTCTGCGCCGCAACGAATTCAGTGATCCAGTCGAGGATCGGTTGGTGTTCGATGGAGGTGAACGACAGACACGAGCTGCCGCCGATCGCGTAGCTGACGGGGTACGTGGCGTGCGCGTTGACCTTGCCATCGCGGCAGACCGAGTAGGTGCAGTAGCGCTTGCCTTCCATCCACTCCTGGGCCAGCCACGGATTCGTCGAATCGTATTCGACCCAATCGAGATTCTGTCCGGGAGTGATCTTGTGTACCTTCTGCGACCCGCGCGAGTAGCACTGCTTGAACGCGAACGGAACGTCGAAGTCGAGGGCTGCGGCGTCGTCGGGCCCCTCGACGACCGCGAACTTCAGTGTCGGGATGCCCAGGGAGACCAGCTCGCGCTGAAAGTCGTATTTGTTGTGCAGCTTGTTCTCGGTGTCGAAGTCGGACAGGAACACTTCGCACTCCGGGGGAAACAGTCCCACCATCATCGACAGGATGTCGGTTTCCTCGTGGATGGGAATGACCATGTCGACTTTCTCGTCGACGACGATGCGAGCGAGTTCGCGGCAGTAGTCGCGGGGCTCGAACTTCGGTGCGGGCACCTTGTGAAATGCGTCGACCGAGTTGGAGAAGCGGCTGACACCGATCGGAATGCTGTCGACGACGGTCACCCGATGACCTGCCGCCGACATCAGCCTCGCCAGGTTCAGCGTGAGGAAAGAGCGGCCGAAGGTGATCAGGACGTGCTTCTTCGGGGATGTCGCCACATCGCGAGTCTAGTCAGTTGTCCCAACCCTCCGACGCGGGCGGCATGACAGTCCTCGGATCGGCGGCGATAGACCTCGAGACGGGCGCCGATGGGATTGTCGGTACCTCAGTGGATACTGAGAGCGGAATAATAACTCGCTTGCCGACCGTTAACCGATGAGTTGTGGTTATCGGGGGAGTCTCTACTGCACGACCACTGGCGATCCACAACCGCTGTGATTACACGACCGCCAGCGATTGCACGAGCCTGTGCCAGACGACTCCTCAGCTCCCGTCCACGGGGCGCGAAGCGAGTGGACTGACCGGATAACGAATCGCGAACAGGACGAGAGGTAGGTCGCATGTTCCTCATCGGCGTCATCGCGGCGAGCCTCGCCGCGGTGGCTTACGGCATGTCGACGGTGCTGCGCGCCCTCGGGGCTCGTCGTGCCGCGCAGACCGAGCGTGATGAGGGGATCGAGACCACCAACGCCGCAGGTGGGCCGACACTTCGCTCCACGGCGTCGACCTTCGTCGACCCTGCGTTCATCCTCGGTACGGTCCTGGTGACTGTTGGATTCGCCGGCGGCGCTGTTGCGGCCCGCTACCTGCCGCTGTTCTTGTCGCAGACGATCGTCTCGGCCAACCTGGTGATCACCGCACTGCTGGGCACCATCATGCTCAACATTGCGCTGCACACCCGCGACTGGGTCGCCATCTGGCTCGTCGTGTTCTCGCTGTGCCTTCTCGGTATGTCGTCGTCGCATCAGACAGGCGATTCCGGGGGCTACTCATTCCACTGGCTGTTGTTCTTCGCCACCATCGTCCTGAGCGTGCTGGCGCTGCTGTCGGTGTACCGACTCGGCCGACACGGCGCTATCGCAGGCGGCGCTGCCGCAGGCCTGCTGTTCGGTGTCATCGCCATCGCGGTGCGCATCCTCGACGGCATCCACCCCTTCGACCCCGTCCGACTGCTCCTCGATCCCGCAGCGTGGACCATCGCGGTCGCGGGAGCCGTCGGATTCTTCGTGCAGACCGTCGCACTGCAGCTCGGCGCTGTCAATGGCGTCACCGCAGTGCTCGTGGTCGGCGAAACGGCAGGTCCGAGCCTTATCGGCGTCATGTTCCTCGGCGATCAGGCCAAGCCGGGCCTCGGTTGGCTTGCGCTGGTTGGTTTCGTCGGAGCTGTCGTGGGTGCGGTGCTTGTCGCCTGGTATGGGTCCGGAGATCCCGACCACTTCGGCGAGGCACCCCCGATGAAGGGCGGGTGGCGTCGCGGACGTGAAGACGATGAGTTCGACGACGAGTATGACGAGGGCGAGTTCGAAAGCGACCAGTTCGAGAGCGGCGAGTTGCGCTCAGATATGACCGCATCCGATGAAATCGACTCGTTCGGATTCGCGCCCGCCGACTTCGACGACGATGACTTCGACGGCGAGGACTTCGACGACGAGAACGACGAGGACCCCAGCGGTGACGATGGCCGCAGCGGTACTAAGGGTCGCAGCGCTGGTGACGGCTCGGTGGCGAGGTCGGACATCGACTTCACCGACGTCGACCTCGACGACCGGCAGCACTCGCAGCGCTACTCGCGCTGATCGGTGTCCTCGACCTCCTGGGCGCCTGCCTCCTGACCGACCGCCTCCCGAGCACCCGTCTCCTGACCGACCGCCTCCCGAGCACCCGTCTCCTGACCGTCTGCCGCCTGAGCACCCACCACCTGGGCGCCTGCCGCAAGAGCGATCTCGCCCGGCCCGCTGTCCCGCAGCCCCGTATCCCCCTTGCCGCTGTCCCCCTTGCCGCTGTCCCCCTTGCCGCTGTCCCCCTGGTCCAGCCCTGCCTCCCCCTGGCCCGCGGCAACGCGCACGGCGGCGCGCAGATTGCGGATGGCGCCGAGTCGCCACGCGGTGGCGAACCACATGATGATCACGAACGGCGCGATGATCAGCATCGACCACAAGTAGCTGTTGTTGGGCATGACGTCGGAGATCACCTGCGCTCGTGACACGCCGTCGACCTCGGCGGGCAGCCATGCCTCGAGGATGTTGCGTGTGAGTTTGACCGGCGCGAACGGGCCGGCACTCGACGCGAGATAGAACGAGATCAGCACGATCGCCAATGAGCCGAGCCATCCGATGACCCTGACCTGGGAGCCCAGGATCTCCGCAGCCGTCCTGATCGACTCGACGGTGAAGCCCAACATCAACACCAGGAGCAGACACGCGACCTGGGCGGAGAGCAGTTCCTCTATGACAGACGATTCGTCGTCGCTCGACGCCATGCTCGGCAATCCGATTGCCAACGAGATCAGCCCCGAGATCAGTGCGACGAGCGTGACAGAGCTGGCCGCGCCCTCGATCCGGGCGAATGAGCCGCGCATCGCACCCTCGGTCGCCGCGCTCGCCACCTTCGGACCGACGTCGTAGACGATCAGCACGACGAGTCCGGAGATCAGCGCGCTCAGCAGCCACGCAACCGTCGTGGTGCACACGGCCGCCAGCGCGAAGGAACCGATCAGTGGTCCGAACAGGCTGTCGGCGCTATCCGACAGACGTGTTCCGACGAGCGGCAGGACCCCGACGATCGCGATGACCAGTCCACCGGCGAGAAGCGGACCGGAGAACTCCGAAATCTCGACGGCGTCGAGGTCGGGATCGCGACCTCGGATGACATGCCATTCGGCGGCCGTCAGTTGTCGCAGTCCGCTTCCCCACCGCGTGCGGTCGCTCTCGGCTCCGGGCCGTGTGTTGCCCACGTCCACCAGATTAGGTACCGACCGCCCGCTGTTGGGTGAGGATCGCCGCGATGTCGGCGCGGTCGGTCACGTCGAGCTTCACGCAGGCACGGTAGATGTGCCCCTCCACTGTGCGCACGGACACCACGAGACGCTCGGCGATCTGCTTGTTCGAGAGTCCGGCAGCCACGAGGTTGGCGATCTCGCGTTCGCGCGTGGTGAGCGGCAACGGTTGCGCCGCACGCTGCAGCGCAGGCGTTCGCAGGCCTCCGCACGACGCCGAGATACGATCGGCCATCGCTGCCGACGCGACCGTCGCGGAACGGTGTGAAGCGTTGTCGTGCAACACACTTGCCTGCGCGGCCGAGTCGGCTGCCGACAACAGGTAGCCCAGCTTCTCGAAATCCGCAGCACACAGATCGAGTTCGACGCCGTCTCCATCGGCACTTGCCCGCGCGTGCCGCGCGTAGAGACCGACGAGCGGACCGTCGACGATGTCGCCGAGTTCAGCGAGTCTGTCCGCCACGGACGTGTCACCGAAACGTGCAGCGGCATGCAGTGATTCGGCTTCGACCGCGAACTGCCCTGTCTCACGAGCCTGCTCGGCCGCATCATTGGCGAGGGTGATCGCGGTGGTGATCATCCCGGTGGATGCGGCTTGGCAGGCGGCAGCGACACCGAGCATCGGCCCGAACACCGCAACCTGCCTGCCGTATTGCTCGCGGGCTCGGGTGAGCGCGACGTCGGCGTCGTCGGGCAATCCCATTGCCGACAGCGACTCGATGAGGAACAGGTAGGCTGGGAAGTTCCAGGTTGCCGAGTATTCGTCGGTGTCGAGCGTCGCGAGGGTCTGCTCGATGCGTCGTGTGACGGCGGTGCACCTTCCGCGCGCGAGGTCGACAGCGGCGACGAGTTCTCCCGCCATCGCCCAGCCGAGGTATTGCGCGGTGTCGGCGAACGTGGCGTACCGCTGTGCTGCGACCTGAGCGTCCTCGAGGCGGCCGGTGAGCGTGAGTGCGAGTACCTCGCCGATGCCCGCCGGAAAGCGCAGCATCCCATCGGTTTTCGCCTCAGCGTCACGTGCCCGGGCCGCAAGCGGCGCGACGTCGTCGCCGCGTCCCTGTAGCGCGCGGGCGAGCATGCCGCCGAACGCCGCCCACTCGACTGCCCAGGGCAGCGGAGATGACGCCGCGAGTACATCGTCGGAAAGCTCGACCGCCCGCGCGAGATTGTTCTCGAAAAGCGCACACGCCGACCCGATCGCGTCGACGATCGGCGTGAGTAGGGGTTCGGTGACGCGCGCACGGACTTCGTCCAGCAGTTCGTCGGCGCGTTTCGAATCGCCCATGGCCCAGAACATGTTTCCGACGCGCAGGACGCCGATGCGGGTGGCTCTGATCTCATCGAGATCGGCGAGTCGGTACTGCGCCAGTAGCTGCTCCGCTTTGTCGGGTTGGGCCTGCCACATCAACGCTCGGGCGAGCAGTTCCGCCTCGTCTGCACCGCCGCCGTCGGCGATTGCCGCACGCGCGAACCGCTCGCCCATCGGGACCTGTGCCAAGTTGAGCGCATCGCGGGCCGCCGAACCGAGCAGTGACAGGTCGATGGCACCGACGTCGCTTTCAAGGGCCAAGTCGGCGAGGCGAATCCGCGCCGCGGGCGTGTCCTTGGGACGCGAATCGAGTGCTCTGACGAGTGCACCGCGAAGTCGACGCGACGACGCGAGGCCGAGGCCGTGCCGGATGACCTCGCCGAACAGCGGATGGTGGAACGAGACATTGAGGCTGCGGCCGTCGCGCGTGATGCGGACGAGGCCGTCGATCTCGGCTTGTTCGACGGCCTCTTCGCTGGCAAGGTCGGACAGCACGTCGATGTCGAGCGGCTCGCACAGGCTCAGGTACTTCAGTGCGGCGAGGACGTCGGGCTGCAGTTGTTCGACGCGTCCGGCGAGGAGCGACGCGAGCTCGGAGGTGATCGCCGCACGTCCGCGAAGCTGCCACACACCATTGACCTGCCGTAGGGTCCGCGCAGCTCGCGCACCTTCGACGAGGTGTCGCAGGAACAGGGCGTTGCCGCCGGATGCCTCCCACATACGGTCTGCGGAATGCTCTTCGAGCTGGCCACCGAGGACGGACTCGATGAGTTCGACGCTCTGCTCTTTGGTGAACGGCGACAACGTGATTCGAATGAGGTGATTGTCTTTCCAGAGCGAGGTTACGGCGTCGGGTACGGCCTCACCGCTGCGCACGGTCGCGACGATCTGCACTGCGCGATCGATGGCGAGTTGATGGAGCAGCGTCGCCGACAACTCGTCGAGGAGGTGCGCGTCGTCGACTCCGATGATCGTATCGCCCTCTGCGAGAAGGGTTTCGCGCGCCGCTGACAGGTAGGTAACCGGGTCGCTCGACACCGCGGGACCGACTAGGTGTGCGAACACCCCCAGTGGAATCGAGCGGGCCGACTCGGTACCCGCAACCCAGCGCACCCCGGTTTCGGTGCCCGCCGTGACCAGCCGCGCGAGCGTCGTCTTACCGACTCCCGAATCGCCCGTCAGCACCACCCCACACACCGAACCCCCCGGATTCAGCGCGGACTGGATCGTGCGGAATTCCTGCTCCCGCTCGATCAGTGGCCAAGTGCCTTGCATGTGTCACGAGTTTAGTCACTGACCTGCGACTCTCCGACAAGACGAGACAAGGCTGTCCCCTGAACGGAGTACCCGACCGGTCTCGCTGGTCCAAAGAGTTTGGGTGGCCCAAAGGGTTTGGGTGGTCCAAAGGGTTTGGGTGGTCCAAAGGGTTCGGCTGGTCTGTCGGGTCTGCTACCCGGCGTCGCGTCGATTCACCAGAAGCACGCCGACTGCGAAGACGATCGCCGCGAAGACACCGAAGTAGATCAACGAAACCCACGAATTCCAGTGGTAGCCATCCCCGGGAAAGTCGCCGTCGAGAAATCGAGAGCCGTTGCGGAACGGGAGAAACGGTCCGATTCGACGTCCGACGACCGGCAGGGCCGCGGCAACGTTCTCGAGGACGAGCATCCACACCAGCACCACCGAGACCGCACCCGCGGTCTGCCGCACGATGGCACCGACACCGATCCCCACGATGACGCACAGTGCCGCCCAGACCGCTGTACCCCAGATCTGTCTGATCACGTGCTCGCTGCCGAGGTCTAGACCGGCGGAGCCGTTCAACGCCTTCACGAGCAGAACACTGCACAACGACAACGGCACGACGACGACAAACGTCAACGCGACGTACACCAGTGCCTTCGCGCACAACACATTCTGGCGACGAGGGGTTGCCAGGAACGACGTGCGGATGGTCCCGAAGCGGAACTCGGTGGTCACGCCGAGTACAGCCATGATCATCAGGATGACGACTCCGAAGAAGTTCACACCGATCAGATACACCGACGCCGCGCTGCTCTGGTCGAACGATCCGTCGGTGGCTGCGCCCTCGGGTTGATCGGCGACCCCGCCTGCACCGCGGGTCACGAGCGCGATCAGTCCCGCGATACCGAGACCGAGTACGACGACCGCCGCAATGCACCACCACGGCGCACGGGTACTGGTCAGCTTGATGCGTTCAGCCCGAACCGCGCCCATCAGTGCTGCCCTCCCCGATAGTCGATCGACTCGGCTGTGGCTGCCATGAAGACTTCTTCGAGCGACGGGGTGTCGGACACCAACTCGTGCAACCCGATTCCCGCAGCCGCCGCGACGTCGCCGACCTGGTCGGTCGTGGCGTCAGCGACGGTGAGATACACCCGGCCGTCCTGGCCGGCGACCGGGGTCACCGCGAGCCCAGCGGCCTCGAGTGCCCGGTGGAGTTCCGCCGGTTGCGGGGTACGTACCCGGGCCACCGGGCGCGCCCGCGCGGTGAACTCCGAGATCGAGCAGTCGGCGATCAGCCTGCCCCGGCCGATGACGACCACATGGTCGGCCGTCAACGACATCTCGGTGAGCAGATGGCTCGATACGAACACCGTCCTGCCCTCTGCGGCCAGCGCCCGCATGAAGTTGCGGACCCAGACGATGCCTTCCGGGTCGAGTCCGTTCACCGGCTCGTCGAAGACCAGAGTGTGCGGATCGCCGAGCAGTGCGCCCGCGAGCCCGAGTCGCTGCGACATACCGAGCGAGAATCCGCCCGCCCGCTGGTCTGCGACGGATGTCAGGCCGACCATCTCGAGCACCTCGTCGACCCTGCCGACCGGGATGTCGTTGCTCGCGGCCATCCACCGCAGATGATTGCGCGCGCTTCTGTTGGGGTGCACCCACTTGGCGTCGAGGAGCGCGCCCACTTGGCGCAATGGATGGTCGAGTTCGCGGTAGAGGCGGCCACCGACGGTCGCTGTTCCCGACGTCGGCCGGTCGAGACCGAGGATCATGCGCATCGTCGTGGATTTCCCCGCCCCATTGGGCCCGAGGAATCCGGTCACGCGCCCCGGCGCGACGGTGAAACTCAGGTGGTCGACGGCGGTCACGCCCCCGAAGGTCTTGGTCAGATCGGCCGCGGCAAGCATTGCCTCGACCATAGCAATCGAGGGCTACCCGCTGGCCCGGGTTGCCGCGCCGCTGGTGATTTCGACTCGGCAACTCGCTGCGCTCGCGGCCGGCTCAATCAGCGGGAAAGGGCAACTCGCTTCGCTCGCGGCCGGCTCAATCAGCGGAAAAGGGCTACATCCGCTCGTCGGGGTTGCCCCCACCGCTGGTCGAGCGCTAT
>NZ_BAFC01000005.1 GCF_000248055.1 Gordonia sputi NBRC 100414
ATCGCCCAACGATTCGGGCTCGTTGCCGTGCGCGGTCAACGACGATGGCCGGGTGTGCGGAACGGCCATCGGGATGGCGTTGAGACCGATCACGTCGGTCACCCGGAAATGGTCGGCGAGGCGTCGAATGGCCTCGGTGAACTGTTCCCACCGCAGGTCCGGCTCCGAGCCGGAGAGCAGCAGGAACGGCTTACCGGCATTGTCGCGGATCGCGTGCAGCGTCAGGGTGGGCATCTCCACGTCGGTGAAGGTCTCGCCGCTGAAGGTGATCGTCGGTCGGCGCGAGCGATAGTCCATCAGCTCGTCGTTGTCGAAGGTCGCCACCACCTCGGACTCGAGCGAGTCGCGAAGGTTCTGCGCGGCGAGTGCCACGGCATGTCCCGCGTCGGCGAAGCCGTCGAGTGCGTGAATAAGTACGGGGCCGGTCCCCGTGGCGTCGGAGACCTGGGGAGCGGGGAAGGCGAGCTCGAAGAGCTGACGGCCCTCGTCCGGATTGGAATCCATGTCGTCCCTCCTCTTGAAGATCGGCACGTGCCTGTCCTACCTGTTCGTCGAATTGTCCCGCATCCACACCACTCGTGACCAATCGGTGTCGCTCGTCGAGCGTCCGCGTGGCGCATCTGTGTTGTTCTTGCAGCGGATCCTTGTGTGTTAGCGGATCTTTGTGTGTTCAACAACCGCGCCCACCTCTCGATTCCCCGAGATGATCTGGGGACCGCCGGAGTGTCGTGACCGGTGCCTCGGCCTTGCGGTGGCACAGTCGAAGTTCGTGGGTGTACGCAGTGTCGGTCTGGTGATGGGGTTGGCCGCGGCTTTTCTCGTGGCGTCGTGTTCGGTCGATGGTGATGCGACGCAGAACACCTCCGATCTCTCCTCGCGGTCGGTGACCGCAGCCGATTTCCCAGTGCCGGGTGCGACCCGCGTTCCGCAGAACTCGGTCGCATATGCCATCGGTGACCTCATCGGCCGACCAGCCAACTCGCCCTACGATCCACCCGAGTGTCAGCCCGCGGCGGTTGGCTCCGATGGAGCCGTCGTCTATCTGGGAATCGTCGAAGCCGACCGTGCGTCCTTCACCTCCGCCGTCGTCGGAGTCGATGACGCGTTGAGCGCGGTGGTCGATCAGGCGCGTGCGTGTCCTCGAGCGACCACCGGCAACGAGACGACGGCGACGAGCAAGGTGCAGACAAGGGTGTCCGACGCTCCCGCACACCCTGCGGGTGTCGACACCGCAGCCGTCCTGCGGACGGTCGAGACCGGTGGCGACCAGGCGCCGCTCCTGACGCGCACGATGACCTATATCGGACAGCGGGGCACAGTGCGCGTGTATTGCCAGTACCGATGGCCATCAGCTGGTGACATCAGCACCGAGGCCAGTGGTCAGCTCGGTGCCCTCTTCGAGAAGGCGCTGCGGGCGGCATTCGGTTCGTGAATCTGTGCATCCGTCCGAGGATGTGCACAAGGTGGGTCATCGGGGCAGTTGGCGGGTTCTGTCGTCCGCAGACGAACCCAAGATGTTCGACATGTCACTTCGAAAAGAATCGCCGCACGGGCCCATCCGGACCGTCTCTGCGCTGCTCACCGCCATCCCTGGCTTCTTCGGCTTCATTCCGGAGCGCTCACTCATTCTCCTGGCGCTGGCACCGGACGCGCGCACGGTCCAGGCGTCCGTACGGCTGGATCTCGACCTTGCCGCTGACGACACCCCTGCGCGGCCGATGCTCAACGAGATCGACAATCTGGCGCGAATACTGCGGGGCTACGGCAGTGCCGACCTCATCGCGGTGATCGGTGACGACCGCTTCGACCTCGATTCCCGGACGTATGAGGAGATTCTGTCGATAGTGGATCGGCGGATGCGACGGTGCGGCGGTATCGGTCGCGGCTACGTGTGCGGTCGCTTCGCGGAGGGCGAGCACTGGATGCAGATCTGGGAGCACAGCGCTGCACTCACGTCGCGGTCGTCGCTGCAACGCGGAGTGCTCACGGATCCGCGGACCTCGCCGACCGCTGTGTCCGATGCAGTTCATTCGGGGCGGTTGCTCCTGGCAAGCCGCGCGGAGATCGCATCGATGCTCGCCCCGGCGCCTCATTGCGACGACGGCTCCTGCCACGCAGGGGCTGGCGGAGGCAGCTTCGACGACGAGCCACCACACGAACTCATGGCAGCGATCTACGAGGCGGTCGTGATGGAGCCCGACCGCTTCTCGTGCGAGCGGGTTGCCGAACTCGAACGCGCGATCTGCGACGTTCAGGTTCGCGATGCCGCGCTGGGCTTCGCGGTCACCGATCTTCGTGCAGGCGCCGAGGTGTTGTGGCGTGAACTGACCCGACGGTTGACGGGTACCGGACGAGCCAGCGCCGCGACGCTCCTCGCGCATCTGCACTACATCGCAGGTGAGGGGAGCTTTGCGGGCGTGGCGCTCGACGTCGCGCGCGAGGCCGACCGCACGTGGAAACTCGCACAGCTCCTCGACCACTCGCTGCGCAACGGGCTACGCCCGGACAACCTCTGGCACCTCATCGGTGACTCGTACGACGCGGCAGCACAACTCGGCGTAACGCTCCCCGGCGCCACTCTGCGTAATGCGAGTTGACCGGTGGCGCCGGATTGCGGTGTCGCTCAGACCTTTTCGACGAACAGCGAGTGGGCCATCTCGGGAGACAGGGTCAGTCCGGCGTGACCGGGAGTACTGATCTCCACCTTCTGCGGGGTGCAGGTCACTGTCACGCGTGCGTTCGGGACGACTCCCGCGTCGCGCAGCGCAGCGATCAGCTCGGTATCGGACTGGGCGTGCTCGGAGAGTCGGCGGACGATCACCGCGACCGCCTCACCCTGCGGGAGATCGGACAGGCGAGCGGCCTCTCCCGTGGACGTCGGCGTCTCGACGCCGAGTTCTGCCAGGCCGGGAATCGGATTGCCGTATGGCGAGGTCGTCGGGTTGTCGAGCACGGCGAGGAGCCGGCGCTCGACGTTCTCGCTCATGACATGCTCCCAGCGGCACGCTTCCTCGTGGACCTGGTCCCAGGGCATGCCGATGACATCGACGAGCAGCCGCTCGGCGAGACGGTGCTTGCGCATGACGGCGACCGCGAGGGCACGACCCTTGTCGGTCAGTTCGAGGTGGCGGTCGCCCGCGACGCGCAACAATCCGTCACGTTCCATACGCGCGACCGTCTGAGACACGGTCGGTCCGCTCTGCTCGAGTCGTTCGGCGATGCGTGCGCGCAGTGGGACGATTCCCTCTTCTTCGAGGTCGTAGATCGTCCGGAGGTACATCTCGGTGGTATCAACCAGATCGTTCACTTGAGCCAGTCCCTTCCGTCTTTACAAGAGTACCTTGACCTGCTTCCGAGACTGCCTCGTCACATGCCGAACGCGTCCGGCCCGCGCGGTGAGGCACTAGCCTTGGTTGTGTGCGTAGTGCGTGGAGACATCGATGAGCGCGGCAGTGATCTGGAGCGAGGAGTTCCTCTCGTATCGCTGGGCACACACCCACCCGATGAATCCCGTGCGCTTGGCGCTGACGATGACCCTCGCACAGAGCCTCGGAGTGCTCGACGACGTCGACGTCTCCGAACCGCTCGCTATCGGCGACGATGCTCTGACCGTCGTCCACAGTCGGGACTACATCGACGCGGTGCGTGCCGTCGGATCGGGAACGGCGTCGTTGTCGGGCCCGCTTCTCGAGCGTCTGTTCGGACTCGGCGACTCCGACAATCCCGTGTTCGACGGAATGCACGAGGCGGCGCGGCTGCTGGTCGGTGGAACGCTGGCGGCAGCGCAGGCGGTCGGTTCCGGAGCGGTGCGTCGGGCGGTCAACATCGGTGGCGGAATGCACCACGCCATGCGGTCGCGTGCAGCGGGATTCTGCATCTACAACGATTGCGCCGTCGCGATCCACTGGCTGCTCGAGAACGGTTTCGACCGCATCGCCTACATCGACATCGACGCACACCACGGTGATGGCGTGCAGGTGGCGTTCGCATCCGACCCGCGCGTGATGACGGTGTCGCTGCACCAGCATCCCGCGACACTGTGGCCGGGAACCGGCTGGCCGACCGAGGTCGGTGAGGATGCCGCCGAGGGTTCCGCGGTCAACATCGCGCTGATGCCCGACACTCAGGATCGGTTGTGGCTGCGCGCATTCCACGCTGTCGTTCCGTCGTTGATCGCCGAGTTCAAGCCGCAGATCATCATCAGCCAGTGCGGCGCCGACAGTCATCGCGCCGATCCGTTGACCGATCTCTCATTGACCGTCGACGGGCAGCGCGCGGCAATGATCGCGATGCGTGACCTAGCCGAGAAGTATTGCGACGGCAGGTGGATAGCTGTCGGTGGAGGCGGCTACGGCGTGGTGAATGTCGTGCCGCGCAGTTGGTCGCATCTGCTCGGCGTTGTGCTCGATCGTGACGTCGACGTGTCGACACCGATCAACGAATCATGGTGTGCCACAGCAGAACAAATCGCCACGCAGGTGCACTCGGAGTACTCGCAGGCGCCCGTGCATGTCATGGGCGACGGCGGCGACGTCGACTTCGTCGAGTGGGATGGCGACACGGGCCAACAACCGCCGCCCGGCATCGACGAGAGCGCCCAACGACAAACAGATCGCGCCATCATGGCCACTCGCCGTGCGGTGTATCCGCTACACGGACTCGACCCGGAGGACCCCCGTGACTGATTCCCCCGTGACTGATTCGACCGCAACTGATTCAACCGGGACTGATACCCCAGCGACTGATACTCCAGCGACCGATTCAGCCGTACAGGCCGGTCACCGGGATGATCACGCAGAGGGCGAGCGCCCGCGCGGTCCGTGGGACTACCCCCGACACTGGATCGCCGACGTCCTCGCGTCCGACGGCGGTGTGGTGCATCTGCGTCCGATCGTTCCCGACGATGCCGACCGCGTCGTCCGATTCCACTCGGGCTTGTCAGAACGCACCAGGTACATGCGCTACTTCGGTCCGACGCCGACTCTTCCGCCGCGTGAGGTCGCACGCATGACCACGGTCGACCACCACAACCGGGTTGCGATCGTCGCGGTGCTCGGTGGGGAGATCATCGCGATCGGCATCTACGAGGGACTCGCCGCCGATGGCAAGCCCGAATCCGCAGAGGTCGCCTTCGTCGTCGCCGACGAACACCAGGGCCGGGGACTCGGACCCATTCTCCTCGAACATCTCGCCGGTGCAGCTGCCGAGAACGGATTCACCCGCTTCGAGGCCGAGGTGCTCAGCGAGAATCCCAACATGGTCGCCGTCTTCCGCGACGCCGGCTACCAGATCTCGCGCGCATTCGACGGCTCGACGGTGCACGTCGAGTTCACGATCGATCCCACCGAGGCGATGCTCTCCGTGCGCAACGACCGTGAGCGCGCCTCCGAGGCGCGCAGCGTCGCCAACCTGCTGCGGCCGGCGTCCGTCGCCGTGATCGGTGCGTCGACCGATCCCAAAAAGGTGGGAAACGCACTGCTGGCCAACATCATTGCGGCCGGATTCACCGGACCGGTGTTCCCGGTGAATGGTCCCGACCGTGACGGTGAGCCCGACGATGAGCAGGGCGAATCGGCCCACGACGCGGCGCGCGCCGGGGCCACGCGCACACCACAGCGACGTCATCGCGGCCCGGCGCGTGCGCCCCGCGTGCGACCGCCATCGGTGAGGGGAATCCGCGCGTACCCGACGGTGCGCGACATCCCCGACCCGGTCGATCTCGCCGTGGTCGCGGTGCCCGCGGCGAGCGTCGACGAGGTGCTCGACGACTGCATGGTCAAGGGCGTGCGTGCGCTGGTGATCGTGTCGTCCGGCTTCGGGGAGAGCGGTGAGGCGGGTCTGGAGAGCGAACATCGCCTCGTTCAGCAGGTCCGCGAGCACGGCATGCGCCTGGTCGGGCCCAATGCCCTCGGCGTCGCGAACAACGACCCGTCGATCGCGCTGAATGCCACTCTCGCGCCGCGTATCCCGCCGCTGGGCCGCGTCGGATTCTTCTGTCAGTCCGGTGCGCTCGGCATCGCGATCCTCGACACGGCCGCCCATCGACAGATCGGACTGTCGACATTCGTCTCGGCGGGCAACCGCGCCGACGTCTCGGGCAATGACCTGCTGCAGTACTGGGATTCCGATACCGCCACCGACGTCGTGCTGCTGTACCTGGAGAGCTTCGGTAACCCGCGGAAGTTCTCGCGCATCGCCCGCAGGGTGTCGCGGTCGAAGCCGATCGTCGCGGTGAAGTCCGGTAAGGGGGCGATGAGCCCGGTGCGTGCCGCACGGACCGCTGCGGCGAGCCTCGACGATCGCATCGCGCAGATGATGCTCGAGCAAGCAGGCGTCATCCAGGTCGACACCATTCCCGAATTGTTCGACTGCGCATCGCTTTTCGCGTACCAACCCCTACCTCGCGGCCCCCGGACCCGCATCATCGGCAACTCGTCGGTGCTCGGCAGCCTCGCCGCTGATACCGCGCGCTCGGGTGGTCTGGAAGTGGAGTCGACCATAGACCTCGGCGCAGGAGCCTCGGAGGACGATTTCGAGGGCGCCGTCGCGCAGGCGATGGCCGATCCGGGGGTCGACAGCGTGATCGTCGTCTTCGTGCCACCCGTCGCCGTCGACCTCGGCTGGCATGCCCGCGCACTGATCGCAGGCGCGAACACACCGGACGCCGATGCCGACAAACCGATCGTGACCACCTTCCTCGCCGTCGAGGGCATCCCGCCGGGCCTGATGAAGCCCGGGCCGTCGGGGTTACCTGCCCGCGGCTCGATTCCGTCGTATTCGTCTCCTGAACGGGCAGCGGCCGCGCTGGCACGCGCGTGGCAGTACGCGCGTTGGTGCGCGCGACCGGAAGTCCCCGTCGAAAGGCCCGACGGTATCGACCCCGAGGCGGCGCGGACATGGGTGCGCGAAGCGATGTGCGGACCTTCTGACGATGAGTCGGATGAGTCAGGTGGCTCCACGGCCGCAGGCGCCGATGAGGTGACGGTACTCGGCGACGTCGACTCGGCACGCCTGCTGGAGTGGTACGGCGTCCGGGTGGTTCCCTTCCGCGAGGTCTCGACGATGCACGAGGCGTCGGCCGCGGCGCGTGACCTGGGATTTCCCGTGGCCGTCAAAGCAACGTCGCCGTCGTGGCGCGGCCGACTCGACCGTGAAGGCGCACGACTCGACCTTCCCGACGCCACCGCCGTGGTGACCGCGTTCGCCGAGATCTCGGAGCTGACCGGTGACAAGGTGCTCCACGTGCAGAAGATGGCGCCCAAGGGCGTCGGCACCATGGTGCGCATGCGCGACGACCCGTCGTTCGGGCCACTGATCTCGTTCGGCTTGTCGGGCAGGACGTTCGAGCTACTCGGCGACGACGGGTATCGCGCGATCCCGATCACCGCCCTCGACGCCGACGAACTGATCGACGAGCCACGATCGGCCCCGCTTCTCTACGGCTATCGGGGAGAGGCCCCTGTCGATCGGGAAGCTCTGGTCGACCTGCTCATCCGCATCTCGACGATGGCCGACGACATCCCGGAGATCCGCGAGATCTTCGTCGACCCCGTGCTGTGTTCGCCGGAGGGCGCAGCAATCCTCAACGCCCGCATACGAATCGGCCCGGTGCCCACCAAGGCGGATACCGGACCGAGACGATTGAGCTGATTGGACGATTGAGTTAGCGGTGGCGAGTCAGCTCGCGTAGGCGCGCAGACGCTCGGCGCGCTCGCCCTGGCGGAGCTTGCCCATCACCTCACGCTCGATCTGACGGACGCGTTCGCGCGAGAGCCCGAACATGCGGCCGATCTGGTCGAGTGTGCGTGGCTGTCCGTCGTCGAGGCCGTAGCGCATACGGATCACCTGCTGCTCACGCTCGTCGAGCGTGGCAAGCACCGCGCGGACGTCGGTGTGCATGAGTCCGGCGATGACGGCGCTCTCCGCGGAGGTCGCCTCCGCGTCTTCGATGAAGTCGCCGAGCGGTGCCTCCTCGTCGCTGCCCACCGGCATGTCGAGGCTCACCGGGTCGCGGCTGTGGTCGAGCAGATCTGCGATCTTCTCCGCCGGGATGCCCGATTCGTTGGCGAGCTCGTCGTCGGTGGCCTCGCGGCCGAGTTGCTGGTGCAGCTCACGCTTGATGCGGGCCAGCTTGTTGACCTGCTCGACGAGATGGACAGGCAGACGGATGGTGCGGCTCTGGTCTGCCATGCCTCGCGTGATGGCCTGACGGATCCACCAGGTCGCGTACGTTGAGAACTTGAAGCCCTTGGCGTAGTCGAACTTCTCCATCGCGCGGATCAGGCCGAGATTGCCCTCCTGGATGAGGTCGAGGAGTGGCATTCCGCGGCCGGTATAGCGCTTGGCCAGCGAGACGACGAGGCGGAGGTTGGCCTCGAGTAGGTGAGCTCGTGCGACCTCGCCCTCACGAACGACGATCGTGAGATCACGCTTCTTGGCAGCGGACAGCCGCTTGCGGGTCGCCAGAACGTGCTTGGCGTAGAGGCCGGCTTCGATCTGCTTGGCGAGCTCGACCTCCTGCTCTGCGTTGAGCAGCGCCGTGCGGCCGATGCCGTTGAGGTAGACACGGACCAGATCTGCCGCAGGTGACTGTGCGTCGAGATCTTGTTCCGTCATCGCCGGGCGTGAGGGGGTGGTGTCGCCAGAAGCGACGGTGGATGTGGAGCGTGTGACGGTGGAGCGTGACATCTGGCCTCCTAATCGAGTGCGTTCATAGGGTGCAACGACATGCACTCCGTGAAAGTTCCCCGGGGGCTGATTCGGTCTACTGGCTCCTGAGCTGCATGAACGCTCGATCTGGTACGAGAGAGCGACTGAGAATCGGCTGAGATCTGGTCCAGCTGACGCGACTGGGTCCACTCAAACCGGGTGTCGATGCCGTCAGTTTCGATGTCGGTCGTCGGCGACGGTGGAGTCGATGACGTTCGACTCGCCGCCGAGAGCCTGTGGGCCGACGACGTGGTGGTCGGGGCCGTATTTGTAGTGGGCTACCTCTCCGCGCTTGCGAGGCGGTCGATCGTTGGCGATCAGGACGGCGACCCAGGGGAGCGGGATCGACAGTGCGACGATGCCGAGCGCCCACCAGCCCGATCCGGTCATGCTGTAGACGATGCCCGCGATGATCAGCGCGGGAACACGAAACGACATCAGCGTCAGATATTTGCGTACGCGCGCCCTGTGCTGCTCGTCGAGGGATTCCTGCGCGTCGGTGATGAGGAAGGCCTCGGGCGACACATGATCGCGGCGTGGCCCCTCAGTACCCACCATGACTGCGCTTCGTTCCGTCGAATCCCATGTCTCCACTGTTCCACTTTCGGTTCCTGATTGCACCGACGGGGCAACCGTCGTGTGACGCGCTCGGGCGTGTCTCAGGCCGCGCTGGTGGCCCTGGTCGTCGGGCGTCGTGGGTCACCGTGTCGGAATCGGGCAGTGAGGAGCACAATAGAGCGCATGGCTACCGAAACTATCGAGCGTCCCGACCTCGACGAATGGTCGGACACCAAGACCGACGAGCGGCCCGACGCCGACGCGACGGATCGGGGAGACGACGACAAACCCAAGTTCTTCCACTACGTCAAGAAAAACAAGATCGCCGAGAGCGCGGTCATGGGCAATCACGTGGTGGCGCTGTGCGGCGAGACGTTCCCGGTGACGCGCTCGGCCAAGCCGGGATCGCCCGTCTGCCCCAAGTGCAAGAAGATCTACAACCGGATGCGCAAAGAGTGACGTTTCCTGCCGCAGCCACCGCCGCCCGCTAACGACGTTTGCCGGGCGGCGGTTGCCGTTGAGGTGACGACCGGTCCCGGGGAGTCTGCATGCCATCGGTCGGGGTGTCATACGCGTGGACGTCCGTGTCGGCCTCGGAGCCCGAGTCGCGCGTAGCGTCGTCGGGCTGCTGAGGGGACTTGCGGATCGGCCCGGTGGCCAGTCGCTCGGGAATCGACTTGATGTGGCCGGTGATGTCGGAGGTCTGCTCGTGTACCCAGTGTCGGACGTGCGCGGTGGCAGGGGGTTTGGCCGGCCACAGTGATTGCACCGCGGCATTGAACTCGGCGCCGATCACGATCGCGAAGCCGAGGAAGAACGTGAACAGCAAAAAGGCGATCGGCGTCGCCAGTGCGCCGTAGGTGTATCCGGCGCGTGTGATCGCGGCGAGGTAGATACGCAGCACGTAGCTGGCGATCCAGAAGAAGATCCCGGCGACCACCGCGCCGCCGACGAGCCGATGCCAGGGCAGCGGATTCGGCAGCGCCAGGTGATAGAGCGTCGTGAGGACCCCGAGGAGCAGCAGCGCGACGAACGGGAAGTATCCGTAGTCGATCAGCGCGCTCACACCTCGGTCCCACGAGTCGGGCACGATCTCGTGCAGGTAGTTCGGGCCGAGTGCAACCAGTGGCAGCAGGAACACCGACACGAGCAGGAAGCACACGTACAGCAGGAGCGCGAAGATTCGCTGCCACACCGGATTGCGTACCTCGTGCTGGTCGTGCGCCCGAACGATCGACGCGACGAAACACGACACGGCCGACGACCCGGCCCACAGCGACAGGATGAAGCCGATCGAAATCACTCCGACCCGTCCGCGACCGAGGACGTTGTCGACGGTCGGGGTGATGAGATCGTTGACGACGCTCGTCGAGAACGTGCGTTCCGCGAAGCTGATGATCCGCGACGAGATCACTTCGACGGTGTCGGGACCGAACCACCCGGCGACGTAGCCGACGCTGCCGAGGAGCCCGAGAAGCAGCGGAGGCAGCGACAACGCCTGCCAGAACGCGGCCTGTGCGGCCCAGCCGACGATTCCGTCGTCCCATGCCTTCTTGATCGTGCGCCAGACAACCCGATGGATGTTCGGCAGCACAGGCGGCCCGGGGGCAGACGGCTGGTGCGCCTGCGGATCGTCGGTTCCTTCCGACGCGGCGTCGTCGGTGTCACGCGTCGGCGGAGAGCCACGCGGGGCCGCAGCGGCATCGAGGGCAGGAGAGTCGAGGGCAGGAGTGTCGAGTGTTGGGGAATCGAGCGGCCGCCCGTCGTTTCCCATCGGAAGGTCCATCGACACGGGTGCCGGCCGGCGCGGAGGTCTGCGCGCGCGTTCTCCGAGAGCCGGCGACGGGGTGGCGTCGTCGGTCATCGGAACAGGGTTGCGGCGTGTCGTGGCTATGGGTCCAGCATCCCTGATCGGCGCAGGTTGCGTGCGACACACCCCTTGCCGCGTGTCACAGACCCCATTGCGGCGCTCGCGTCGATCACCCGTGTCTGGCGAAAGCGGCGTCGGCGCGAGCCGCTAAGATCGAGAAGTCCCCTCGGATGAGTGAATGTGTTCCGGCACGGTCCATCTGGCCGAGGGGTTGTTTCTTGCCTTCGCGCCGTCGGGAGCTTTGATTACGTGACTTCTGCCCAATCGCCCGCAACGCCCGCCGGTCCGCCGCTACGCGCCTGGCAGCGACGAGCGCTCACGAAGTACCTCGCGACCAGGCCGACAGACTTTCTCGCGGTCGCAACGCCGGGTGCGGGAAAGACGACGTTCGGACTTCGGGTCGCGCGGGAACTGCTCGACGATCGCACGATCGAACAGGTCACCGTTGTCACCCCGACCGAACATCTCAAGCATCAGTGGGCGCAGGCCGCCGCGCGCGTCGGCATCGCTCTGGACTCCCGGTTCCGCAACTCCGACGGTCAAACCAGCTCCGACTACAACGGTGTCGCCCTGACCTACGCGCAGGTGGCCGCGCACCCGTCCCGGCACCGGGTGCGCACCGAGAATCGTCGAACCCTCGTGATCCTCGACGAGATCCATCACGGTGGCGACGCGAAATCGTGGGGCGACGCGATCCGTGAGGCGTTTTCCGACGCCGTGCGAAGGTTGTCCCTGACAGGAACGCCGTTCCGCTCCGACGACTCACCCATCCCGTTCGTCACGTACGAGCCGGAAGAGGGTGGCGTGCTGCGATCGCGTGCCGACCACACCTACGGCTACGCCGACGCACTCTCCGACGGCGTCGTGCGGCCTGTCGTGTTCCTCGCGTACTCGGGGCAGGCGAGTTGGCGTACGTCGGCGGGGGAGGAGTACACCGCCCGACTGGGAGAGCCACTGTCCGCCGAGCAGACGGCGCGAGCCTGGCGAACCGCGCTCGACGCGCACGGTGACTGGATTCCGTCCGTGCTCCAGGCCGCACACACACGACTCGGCCAGTTGCGTGCGGCAGGCGTTCCCGACGCAGGCGGCCTGGTCATCGCCACCGATCAGACCGTTGCCCGCGACTATGCCGAACTCCTCGAGTCGATCACCGGCCGCAAACCGGTCCTCGTCCTCTCCGACGACCCGAAGTCGACGTCGCGCATCTCGCAGTTCGCCGAATCCGACGACGAATGGATGATCGCGGTCCGCATGGTGTCCGAGGGCGTCGACGTTCCGCGCCTGGCGGTCGGCGTGTACGCGACAAGTGCGTCGACGCCGCTGTTCTTTGCGCAGGCAATCGGGCGTTTCGTGCGCTCGAGACGCCCGGGCGAGACCGCGAGCGTGTTCTTGCCCTCAGTCCCGGTGCTATTGAACCTGGCGAGCCAGATGGAAGCAGAGCGCGACCACGTGCTCGGCAAACCTCATCGCGACAGCGACGGCCTCGACGACGCGCTGCTGATCGATGCCAACAAGCAGAAGGACGAGGCGGGCGAGGAGGAAAAGAGCTTCCAATCGCTGCATGCCGACGCCGAGCTCGACCAGGTGATCTTCGACGGTTCATCGTTCGGTACCGCGACGTTTGCGGGCAGCGACGAGGAATCGGACTACCTGGGACTTCCAGGGCTGCTCGACGCCGACCAGGTGCGCGCACTGCTGCGCAAGAAGCAGGCCGACCAGGTTGCGCAGCGATCGGCGGTGACGCGGATCGTTCCGGCGGCAGACAAGGTGCCGACACAGCAGGCGACGGGCGAGAACCTCCACGCGCTACGAAAAGAACTCAACGGGCTGGTCGCGATGCACCACCATCGCACCGGTAAGCCGCACGGCATGGTCCACAACGAACTACGCAGCAAACTCGGCGGCCCGCCGACGGCGATGGCCACAGCCGACCAACTCCGCGAGCGCATCAAGGCGCTGCGCGCGTGGCGGTGACGCGAGCGCACAAGATCTGAATAGCAGAACGCCCCGGCCACATACGAGTGGTCGGGGCGTTCGCTACGTGTATCGGTCTCTAGACCAGCTCTCCCGCAGACTCTTCGACGGTGGCACTGAGCTCGACGAGTCGGGCCTCGTGCTCGTTGAAGTGGTGGCGGCAGAAGAGAAGCTCGCCGCCCTTGGGCAGGACGGCACGAACCTTTGCGGCTGCGCCACAGCGATCACAGCGATCGGCAGCGGTGAGCGGTATGGAGATCGGGGTTGTGGTGGCGATGTCAGACATTTTCCTCCGTCCCGGTCCGGCGCCGGTGTGGTCGCCTTCCCTTCAGAGCCAACGCATCCGGACGATGCGTCAACCTCACTGTGTCAGACGTTTCGGGGCCTCGTATTGTTCCGCCGGTTTCCCGGGTGTGTCGTCACTCACCGTTTACATCGGTTCGCCGAGGTGCAACACAACTACACGATCCCGTTACGCGAGAGGCGATCTGGCTCACATTTCGATGGTGGTGAGACCTCTGGTGGCTATGGTGCTGCAGTGACGTCACCAACCGACGGACGGACCGTCGAACACCTCATTCATCTGATGTCGAATGCGGACTGGGACGCAGTCCGACACGAATCGGAGCTGCGGCCGTCGTCGCTCGCCGACGTCGGGTTCATCCACCTCTCGACTCCGCAGCAGGTGCACCTGCCGGCCAACCGGTTCTACTCCGGTGAGCACGACCTGCTTGCGTTGCACGTCGAGCCGACACGACTCGACGCCGAGATCCGCTGGGAACCCGGCGTCGCCGGCGATCCGGAATCGATGCTGTTCCCGCACCTCTACGGCCCGCTACCGCTGAGCGCGGTGGTCGACGTCACGAGCTACCCGCAGCAAGCGGACGGCACGTTCGCGCCGTTCGACGAATCAGGTACCTGAACCGCGGCCGTATCGACGGTCAGTCGAGGTAGTCGCGCAGAACCTGCGAGCGGCTCGGGTGCCGAAGCTTCGACATGGTCTTCGACTCGATCTGACGGATGCGCTCACGCGTCACGCCGTAGACCTGGCCGATCTCGTCGAGTGTGCGCGGCTGACCGTCGGTGAGTCCGAAGCGGAGTCGGACGACGCCGGCTTCGCGCTCGGACAGCGTCTCGAGCACCGACTGCAGCTGATCCTGGAGCAGCGTGAAGCTGACCGCGTCGACCGCAACCACGGCCTCTGAGTCCTCGATGAAGTCGCCGAGCTGGCTGTCGCCCTCGTCGCCGATCGTCTGGTCCAGCGAGATGGGCTCACGCGCGTACTGCTGGATCTCCAGCACCTTATCGGGCGTGATGTCCATTTCCTTCGCGAGCTCTTCGGGAGTCGGCTCACGGCCGAGGTCCTGGAGCAGCTCACGCTGGATGCGGCCGAGCTTGTTGATGACCTCGACCATGTGCACCGGGATACGGATGGTGCGGGCCTGATCGGCCATCGCGCGGGTGATCGCCTGACGGATCCACCAGGTGGCATACGTCGAGAACTTGTAACCCTTGGTGTAGTCGAACTTCTCGACAGCGCGGATCAGGCCGAGGTTGCCCTCCTGGATCAGGTCCAGGAACGCCATGCCGCGGCCGGTGTAGCGCTTGGCGAGGGAGACGACGAGACGCAGGTTGGCCTCGAGAAGGTGGTTCTTGGCGCGGTTGCCGTCGCGGGAGATCCAGTTCAGGTCGCGCTTCTGTGCGGTCGAGATCTTCTCGCCGGATTCCATGATCCGACGCAGACGCTCGGTGGCGTACAGGCCTGCTTCGATGCGCTTGGCGAGTTCGACTTCCTCTTCTGCGTTGAGGAGGGCGACCTTGCCGATCTGCTTGAGGTAGGCACGAACCGAGTCGGCGGACGCGGTGAGCTCTGCGTCTTTGCGGGCCTGACGAAGAGCCTCTGACTCTTCCTCGTCCCAGACGAAGTCTCCTGCGGTCTTCGCGTCGGCGTCCTTCGACGCCTTGTCGGCGGGCGGCGCGACCGGGGGAGTGGCTCCGGCGGTCGTCTTCGCGGGAGTCTCGGACTCCTCTTCGGCGTCGTCGTCGGCCGTATCTTCGGCTTCCTCGTCGTCGACCTCGAGATCGTCGTCGTCGATCTCGACGTCTTCGTCGAGTTCCGCGTCGGGGCCGTCGATGTCGTCGATCGAGCCGCCGTCGAGTTCTTCTGCTTCGTTGGCTTCTTCTGCCCCGTCGGCAGGACTCGCGGCCTTCTTGGCCGCCTTCTTCGGAGCGGCTTTCTTGGCCGCCTTCTTGGCGGGGGCCTTGCGAGCTGTGGCCTTCTTGGCCGCCTTCTTGGCGGTCTTCTTTGCCGTTGGCTTATCTGCAGCCGGGGCCGACGTCGTCGTCGAATCCTCGGCTTCGGCGTCGCTCTGGCGGGTCTGGGTGGCTGCCACGTACAACCTTTCCGAACACAATCTGACACGCTGATTCACAGCGGAGAACCGCTGCGGATCGGGCTGGTTTCTCGGTGCATCGTCACCGGTGGAAGCCATTGTAACGACAACATCACCCCGAATGTGACAAATGCCAGGTCAGGCCGGTTGTCGCAATCTCGGTAGCGCGCCGTCGGCGACCCCTGGGGATCGCCGACGGCGGGCGCTACGAGATCGCTGCGACGTCGACGGGATCAGGGCTTGAGACCCTGATCGACGGCCATCGCGGCTCCCACGATTCCGGCCGTGTTCTGCAGGGTCGCCGGAACCACTTTGGTCTCGTTCGTGAGGTACGGAATCCACTTGTCGGCCTTGCAGCTGATGCCGCCGCCCGCGATGAACAACGACGGCCAGAACAGTGCCTCGTACTCATCGAGGACCTTGCTGACCTTCTTGGACCATTTCTTGTACGACCAGCCCTTTTCTTCCTTCACGCGCGAGGACGCCTGATGCTCGGCTTCCTTCTTTCCGACGATCAGGTGGCCGAGCTCGGTGTTCGGTACGAGCGTGCCATTCACCAGGATCGCCGATCCGATGCCGGTGCCGAACGTCAGCAGCATGACCACCCCGTCGACGCCACGTCCGGCGCCGTGCGCGTCCTCGGCCATTCCGGCTGCGTCCGCGTCGTTGACGACCGACAGAGCACGCCCCCCGAGATCCTTGGCGAAGAGCTCGTAGGTATTCGTGCCGATCCAGCCCTTGTCGATGTTCGCCGCGGTGCGCATGGTTCCGCCGGTGATGACTCCGGGAAGTGTGATGCCAACGGGCCCATCCCAGTTGAAGTGGCCGACGACCTCGGCAACGCCTCGCGAGACCGCTTCGGGTGTCGCCGGTTTGGGGGTGAGCACCTTGTAGCGTTCGCCGACCAGCTTGCCGGTCGTGAGGTCCACGATTCCGCCCTTGATCCCCGACCCCCCGACGTCGACGCCGAACGCGCGTGGTCCGGCGGAATCGCTCGCAGAGGTGGATGAGTCGGTCATGGCGGCTTCCTCTCTCGGGGATCGCGGTGTCCGCGACCGTGCGATATTCAGGCTATCGAGGCGTGACGTGCAACGGGCGGACCTTGTCGGAAATCGTGTCGCACGGTGACGATCGCGTACCCGTCGGGTGATTGCGTGCCGCCCACAGGTCGAGTAGAGGTCACCGAGAGGGTCGGGCGAAGGTCAACTGACATGATGGTCTGGTGAACATCCCCCGCGAGAAGGTCGATACGGCTCCGACTATCGCCGGCGTCGATGTGGAGCGGCTTGGTGAGGTGGCATTCGAGGTGGCCACCGAAGCGGCTCGCCATGTCCGCAGGCGGCGGCCGGAGCTGTTCGGTCACACCGGAACGGCACCGGGAACAGGCAATGACGTTGCCCCGTCGGCAGTGTCGACGAAATCGACGCCGACCGACCCTGTGACGCTCGCCGACACCGAGTCCGAGGAACTCATCCGCGGGCTGCTCAAGCGCCTGCGTCCCGACGATGCCGTGCTCGGTGAGGAAGAGGGCGGCACCGTCGAGGTCCCGTCCGGTGTGCGCTGGGTGATCGATCCCATCGATGGGACCGTCAACTTCCTCTACGGCATCCCCGCGTATGCGGTCTCCGTGGCCGCCCAGGTCGACGGCAGGTCGGTTGCCGGTGCTGTGGTCGACGTCGCGCGCGACGTCGTCTACACGGCGACGCTGTCGGGTGGCGCATATGAAGTCCGCGACGGTGTGCGTACGAGGCTTCGTGCCAACCCGATCTCGCGCGTCGACCTCGCTCTGGTCGCGACCGGCTTCGGCTACGACGTCGAACGCCGACGCGCACAGGGCGAGCTGATGTCCCGGCTTCTTCCGCGGGTTCGGGATCTACGTCGGATAGGTGCCGCGGCGCTCGACCTGTGCATGGTTGCCTCCGGCGCGGTTGATGCGCACATCGAGCACGGATTGAGTCCCTGGGATTGGGCGGCCGGTGCCCTCATCGCAGCAGAGGCGGGTGCGATTGTGCGGACTCCGCCACCGGATTCGCGCTCAGCAGCCGGCGACGCCACGGTTGCCGTCGCGCCTGGTATCGCTGATGAGTTCTTCGCGTTGCTCGATGAGATCGGCGCGCTGTCGCCGATCTCCTGAGGGATCAATCAGGCTGTCGATCAACAGGATTGGGCGTGAACCGCCCGCACCACTCCCGGGTCGGCTCCGGTCTTGGGGTTGTGCGGGTCCGCCGAGCGAAGGGCTTCGAGCGCGGCCTGTGTGTCCTGCGACTGCTCACGTGCCTTGTAGTGCTCGCCGAGCGCGACGTCGACTGAGGTACCGGTGCGGCCGTCGTCGACGAGTTCTGCACACGGGATCGCGACCCAGACCGACGCTGCGGCAGCCTTTCCTGCGGGCCCGAAGCGGATCTGCGCCACGCAGTCGAGGTCGTGGTTGGGGTAGAGGGCGTCGTCGGCGTATGCACCGTCGGGAACGGGATTGAATCCCTGCGCGGTCAGATCGTCTGAGACCGTCTGGGCTTCGCCGCGCTGAGTCGACGCGTTGAGCACACGCACCTGGAACGTCGACAGTGCGGCGGGTGCGACCTTCAGCATGTCGTCACGGCTGACGACGGTCAGCTTCGGTGTCTTCGCCGACGCGGCCGCTGGGGCATTGGCGACCGGGGGTGCCGCCACCGATGAACTGGCCGGTGTGGGCTGGTTGCAACTCGTGGGCGTTGCGTCGGCCGTCGAGTTGGAAAGCGCGACAGCCCATGCGATCACACCCACGACGAGCAGGATGACCGCGACGATGATGGCGGGCCGCGCACGCCGACGTCGATAGGGGCGTCCCTTGTCATCGGTGGGGTAACCGACCGTAATCCTCGAGACCACCGTTGACCCTGCTCCTTCTCGCATCCACGCATACCTGCGCCTGCCGACGCCGGGAGCCCAGCGAGCAGGACGAGGTTCACTGTAGAGGGTTCGTGCGCGGGTGTGGGTCAAGCACTGTGTATGCGAGTCGGTCCCTGTGCGTGTGAGTCGGTCCGGTCTGCGCACGAGTCCTGGTTCACTCCGGGTGTGCGTCTGAGTCGACCGACACTCGGGAATGAATCGGCGTACGCGTGATGTTGACCGCGGACAAGCGATGCACTACAGTTCGGGCGCCCCGTCCTAGACAAGGGCGGACCAGTCTGCAGAATATGTGATGCACATCACATAAATCTGTTTGGTTGGGGGTAACGAATTGCAGGCGCCACGAGTTGTTGTGACGTCGGTGAAATCCAACCCCCGACAGGCATCGTGCTCATTGGTCGACTGGCCACAAGCCAGTCCTCCTCGGCTCCAACTCCAACCAAGTAAGGCACACAATGGCTACTGATTACGACGCGCCACGGCGTACGGAGACCGAAGACCTGAATGAGGATTCGCTCGAAGAGTTGAAGGCTCGTCGCAGCGAAGCCCAGTCGTCTGCGGTTGACGTCGACGAGACCGACACGGCCGAGTCTTTCGAGCTGCCCGGCGCTGATCTCTCGGGTGAAGAGCTCTCCGTCCGCGTGATCCCCAAGCAGGCCGACGAGTTCACCTGCAGCAGCTGCTTCCTCGTTTATCACCGCAGCCGATTGGCTCGGGAGAACGGCAGCTCGCTCATCTGCGTCGACTGCGCCTGAGCGGCGCGCAGCGTGCCGGTATCCGGCACCGCTGCGCCGCTTGCGTCTGCTCGTGAGTCTCGGACCGACCGTGGGCCCCCAGCCTTGGTCGTCCCCACTCCTGGTCGCTTCAGCCCAGGTCGCTTCAGCCCTGGTCGCGGTCCGAGTGCTCAGGACTCACCGTATGCGTCGTGCTGGCATCGGGAATGCCCAGTGCGGCGAGCACCTTTTCGGGATGACGCGTTGACACCAGCCAGTAGGGCGTCGGGTCATCGGGATCGTCCAACACCAACAACACCATCGTCTTGATCCACGCGTGGTGCATGAGGAAGGCAGCCGGATCGAGCTGCCGACCGAGCGCCGCACTCTTGGCCGACGCAGGGATACTCGCCCCGCGCGCGATGACAGAGCTCGGCAATTGCGCCTTGCCCGCGTGCAAGACCCCGTCGGCGCTGACCCTGATCTGGGTACGGCCCATCGACCACAGCATGAATGCACACAGCAGCCCGACGGCGATGTATCCGACGAAACTCCACGACGAGCGATGCGCCGAGAGCTCTATCTCGTATCCGGCGACCGCGGTCACCACTGCCGCGGCAGGCCACCACCACAGGGGCACACGCAGCCGTTCGCTGTAGCGGTCTGCTGCCGGATCAGTCGGTCCTGACGACCGGACCCCGGTCTCCTCGGGGCGTTCGGATGAACTCACAAAGCTCAGCGTAGTCTGCGTTCGTGACCGTAGAATCCACCCCCGGCGCTGCACCGATCGGTCAGATCCCGGTGAAGCGACTCGATCCGGACATTCCACTGCCGACTCGGGCTCATGCCGGCGATGCGGGTGTCGACCTCTGTTCCACCATTGATGTCGAACTGCCGCCAGGCCGTCGACAGCTCGTCGGAACGGGGATCGCCGTGGCGCTGCCATTCGGAACGGTCGGGCTGATCCATCCGCGGTCGGGACTCGCCGCGCGCGCCGGATTGTCGATCGTCAACGCGCCCGGAACCATCGACGCCGGGTACCGCGGGGAGATCAAGGTGTGTCTGATCAACCTCGACCCGTCGGAGACGATCAGCATCGTGCGCGGGGATCGCATCGCGCAGTTGCTGATCCAGAGGATCGAACTCGCCGACTTCACCGAGGTCGACGAGCTCGACGAGACAGCTCGCGGCGAGGGTGGCTACGGATCGAGCGGCGGACACGCCATACTGACGGGTGGGGGATCCGTCGATCCGGGCACTGTCGACCCGGCCAACGGCTCGGATACCGCAGGCGACAACGCGAACGAGGAGAACCCCACGTGATGGCACGAGACCCCGAGTCGGCGTCGGACACTGCCGACCAGCCGCTGCTCATCGGGCAGGCGCGCGGACCCTACGACATCACCGAACTCGACACCCCGGCAGAGGATCTCGAGAAATCGCACCTCGACCTCGGTGCCGTGCTGGTGCCTGTTGTCGAAGGCGGCCAGGTCACCGTCGAGATGACCGCCGACCATCAACCAGAGGCCGTCTACCTGGTGACTCCCTACGGCCGGATCACCGTCGCTGCTTTCGCGGCGCCGAAGTCGCCGGGACTGTGGCGCGAGGTGGTCGGTGAACTCGTCGACTCATTGAAGAACGACGGAGCGACCACGAGCATCGAAGACGGTCATTGGGGCCGCGAAATCGTCGCAGAGGTTCCGGGCGGCTGTCATCGTTTCATCGGCGTCGACGGCCCGCGCTGGATGGTTCGCCTGGTGGCGAGCGGACCGAACGAAACCGCGTCCGAACTGTCCCAGCTGTCTCGTGCCGTGCTCGCGGAGTCGGTGGTGCGTCGAGGCGCCGAGCCCGCACCTCCCCGCGAGATGCTGCCTCTTGTCCTGCCGCCGGTCTTGGCCGAGCAGGTCGCCGCAGCACAACAGCAGATGTTCGAGGGCGCGTCGGCCGAGGGTGGCGATGTCCCGCCCGGCGTCGTCGTACCCGACGGAGCCGTTGCAGGCTCGGGTGACGATCCGACTGCGCAGCAGACGGGTGGCACGGACACGGGCGACGCCGCCGACGACGCCGAGTTCACGGCCGGTGGGGACGTCGACTCCTCCGACGATCAGACCCGCTCGGCGGGCTCGGCAATGCAGCGTTTTCGTCGACGCCGCTGACCTCGCTCTCATAGGCGCCGGGCAGGCTCCGACTCCTGCGCCGCACTCAGGCGCAGCCAGGCTCGCGCGCACGATGTCCCGAGCACCGAGGGATCTGTGCCCCACTGAGTCAATTCGACGTCGACGATCTCCGCGCGCGGTGCAGCGGCCGACCACTCCTCGGCGATTGTGCGGGGATGTAGTGGATCGTCGAGCGTGGCGGTGAGCGCAAGTGGCACAGCGAGTTTGGAGATGTCGTCCGAGGTTGGAGCCGCGCACTCCGCCGCCGCGCGCAGTTGTGCGACCAGGTCGCGGGACTGCGCGCGCCACGACCGACTCAGCTCGACGCCGAGCCACTCGGGACTCGTCGAGACCATCGCCGCGATCGTTGCGTCGAGTCCGTCGCGTTCGATGGAGTCGGCGGTGAGGCGGGCGCTCGCCGCGGCAAGCGATCCCGACGGTTCGCCGCTCCACGGCGGTAGCGCAGCCAGGACGCCGGCACAGGTTCCGGTGTGTGCGGCCTGTCGGTCCAGCGCCCACCGCAGTGCGGTCACCGCGCCGATGGACACGCCGCCGACCAGGACGACCGCATGCTCGCGCGCCGCGGCGTCGAGTGCGCGGATGAATCCGGGGATGAGGTCGGCGGTCGGTTCCACAGCGATGAGCTCGACGTCGAGAAGTCGGGCGGCCGCCCCGAATGCCCGTCGAACGTAGTCGTCGTCCGACCCTGTGCCGGGCATGGCGATCAACGCGGTCGGTGCTGGTGGGGGCGCGGTGTCAGCCGAGGGCATGAACCGATGATGCCGTCCGTTGTAACTGGTGAGCGCAGGGGTCTAGGCTGACCGAGTGCGGCTCGGTTGGTTCAGCCCGATACACCGCGCCCGAAACACTGATCGTGCCCACATCGCTATTTGGAGGTTGGGATGCCCACAGCCGGTTATCTCAAGCGACTGACCAGGCGGCTCACCGAAGATCTCGGAGAAGCCGACGCGGAGAAGATCGCGGCGGAGTCGGCGGCCACCGGCGCCCAGCGCGCGGTGGAGTGTTCGCGCGGCGACGAGGTCACTATGCATGGCGAGTTGCGCGCGGTCGAGACCTGTTCACGCACCGCCAAGAGTGGGGTCAAGGCCGAGTTCTTCGACGGAAGCGACGTCGTCTTTCTGAAATGGATGGGACGTAACCGCATCCCGGGTATCGAGCCGGGTCGGAAGATCACCGTGAGTGGGCGTCTCGGCGAACACAACGGCACCAAGGTGATCTACAACCCCGATTACGAATTGCATGGCGACGGAGAAGACTGACAGTCCCGACGCCGCGTCGGACATCGACGCAGCCCAGGCAGGCGAACGGCCGACGCCGACGGTTCTCGAGCAGCTCGGCGGAGTATCCGGCCTGATCTCGTCGACGATCCCGGTCATCGTATTCGTGGCCGTCAACGCCGCATTCGGTGTGACGGCGGCGATCATCGCGGCACTGGCTACGGCAGCAGTGGTCGCGGCCGTCCGTCTGTTCCGTCACGACGGACTCGCACCGGCGATCTCCGGCTTTCTCGGCGTGGCGATCTGCGCGTTCATCGCCCATCGCGTCGGCGACGCGAAAGGCTACTTTCTGTTCGGCATCTGGACGTCGCTGCTGTACGCGGGTGTCCTGGTCGCTTCGATCCTGCTTCGATGGCCGCTGATCGGCGTGGCCTGGAATTACGTCAACGGCGCAGGAACGCAGTGGCGTCGCGACCGCAGGACATTGATCGCCTACGACGTCGCCACGGCATTCTGGGCGCTCGTGTTCGCGGGGCGCTATCTCGCACAGTCGTCGCTCTACGACAGCGGCGATACCGGTTGGCTGGCCGTCGCCCGGATCGGGATGGGCTGGCCACTCACCGCGCTCGCAGTCGTGGTGACCATGGTGCTCGTCCGACGCGCGTCGCGCGCCGACGGGGCCTCAGCTGCCGTGGATCGCCGCGTGTAGCGCCGGTTCGACGTCGACTGCGGCGACGAAGACGAGTTCGTCGCCACCCTCGAGCGGATCGTCGCGCTCGGGCACGATCACGCGGCCGCCACGGATGATGGCCACCAGCGCGGCGTCGCGCGGCAGATCGATCTTGCGGACCGGCTTGCCCGCCAGCGGGGTGTCGGGCGGCAGTGTGAGTTCGACGAGGTTTGCCTGACCCTGACGAAATGTCATGAGCCGCACCAGATCACCGACCGACACCGCCTCTTCGACCAGCGAGGCCAGTAGTCGAGGTGTCGACACCGCGACGTCGACGCCCCAGTCCTCTCCGAACAGCCACTCGTTGCGCGGATCGTTCACGCGGGCGACGACCCTGCTCACCGCGAACTCGGTCTTCGCCAGCAGGCTGACCACGAGATTGGCCTTGTCGTCGCCGGTGGCGGCGATCATCACATCGTAGGATTGCAACCCGGCTCGTTCGAGGTTGGCCAGCTCGCACGCATCCGCGAGCAGCCAGTTCGCTCCGCGGACCGCCTCGACGTCGATGTGGCTTGCGAGGCGTTCGAACAGGGTGACCTCGTGGCCTGCCGCGATGAGTTCACGGGCGATCGAACGACCGACTGCGCCTGCACCGGCGATGGCGACTTTCATCTCTCTCCTCTAATCGGCATGGGCCAGCGGCGCTGCGACGAGTGCGCGCACACCGGCGAGATCGTCGAGGCGGACCGATGCGAACACGATGTCGTCTTGTTGCAGAACGGTTTTGGCTTCGGGGAGGATCGGTTTGCCGTGGCGGTTCAGAAATGACAGGCGGGCCCCTGAGAGCTCTTGGAACTTCACCGACGTGATGCCGATCCACGACTCGTGGATGTCGAGCTGGGCGATCGCGATGGTTCCCGACGGATCGCGCCACTCCGTCGTCGTCGACGTCTCGCCGAGTGCCGAGACGAATCGCTCGGTCGTCCACGGCACCGTCGCGACGGTGGGAATCCCGAGTCGCTCATAGACCTGGGCGCGCTTGGCGTCGTAGATTCTGGCGACGACGCGAGGGACGTCGAAAGTCTCGCGCGCGACGCGCGCGGCGATGATGTTGGAGTTGTCGCCCGAGGACACCGCGGCGAACGAGTCGGCCTGGTCGATCCCGGCGCGGGCGAGTACGTCGCGATCGAACCCGACCCCGACGATCTGCTCACCGGTGAAGTCGTCGGACAGTCGTGTGAACGCCGCCGGATCGCGGTCGATGATGGCCACCTGGTGACCGCGCTTCTGCATGGCCATCGCCAGGGACGATCCCACTCGTCCGCACCCCATGATGACTACCCGCACATCGATCCTCTCGTGGGTTCACTGCTCGTCGGGCGCGGTGGAGCGTCGACGCAGGCGGTTGCCGCCGATTGTCCGCGCGACTTGAACCTACCCGCCCGATGACCCCGGCGACATCGGGCCATGCGAACTGGCCCACACGCGGAGATCACTGCCGCTTGATAGACCTTGCCGGGGCCGTAGTGGCCCAACACGAGCGCTAGGTCTTAGTGTTGCGTGGTGTCCACCGTGTCAAAGGCGTCTGTTGCGACGAAACGACTGCTCCTCGGCAGGCCGTTCCGTAGTGACAAATTGGGCCACACACTGCTGCCCAAGCGGATCGCGCTGCCCGTGTTCGCCTCTGACGCGATGTCGTCTGTCGCCTACGCGCCGCAGGAGATCTTCCTGGTGCTCTCGGTCGCAGGCCTCAGCGCCATGACCCTGGCGCCCTGGATCGCGATCGCTGTCGCTGTCGTGATGGCGGTGGTCGTCGCGAGCTACCGACAGAACGTCCATGCCTATCCGTCCGGCGGCGGCGACTACGAGGTGGCAACCGTCAATCTCGGACCGACGGCGGGTCTGGTCGTCGGCAGCGCACTGCTCGTCGACTACGTGCTGACCGTCGCGGTCTCGATCTCGTCGGCCGCGGAGAACATCGGTTCCGCCATCCCGTTCGTGCACGAGCATCGGGTGTGGTTCTGTGTGGCGGCGATCGTCGTGCTCGCCGCGGTCAACCTGCGCGGCATCAAGGAATCCGGCTCGGTGCTGGCCATTCCCACCTACGCGTTCATCATCGGGGTCATCGCGATGCTCCTGTGGGGCGCGACCGAGATCTTCGTCCTCGGTCGTGACGTCCGCGCCGAGACCGCCGACTTCGGTATCCGCGCGGAGAACACGCATCTCGCCGGTGTGGCATTCATCTTCCTCATCGCGCGAGCGTTTTCGTCGGGTTCGGCGGCACTGACCGGTGTCGAGGCCATCAGCAACGGCGTGCCCGCCTTCCAGAAACCGAAGTCGCGCAACGCAGCCACGACGCTGCTCATGCTGGGAACGATCGCGATCGTGCTGCTGCTCGGGATCGTCTGGCTCGCCGAGCGAGTCGGCGCCAAGTACGTCTCCGACCCTGCGCGCGACCTGATCGGCGCGCCACCCGGCTTTCAGCAGGAGGCGCTCATCGCGCAGCTCGCGCAGGCCGTCTTCGAGAGTTTCCCGGTGGGCTTCTACTTCGTGGCCGTCGCCACCGCCCTCATCCTGATGCTCGCGGCCAACACCGCGTTCAACGGATTCCCGGTGCTCGGTTCGGTTCTCGCGCAGGACCGGTTCCTGCCCCGACAGTTGCACACTCGTGGCGATCGCCTCGCCTTCAGCAACGGCATCATCTTCCTCGCTGTCGCGGCGATCGCATTCGTCGTCGCATTCGGCGGTGAGGTCACCGCGCTCATCCAGCTCTACATCGTCGGCGTGTTCGTCTCGTTCACGCTGAGCCAGGCGGGCATGGTGCGTCACTGGACGCGTCTGTTGCGACACGAGACCGATCCGCGTGCCAGGCGTCGAATGAAGCAGTCCAGGGTCATCAACTCGGTTGGCCTCGTGATGACGGCGACGGTCTTGGTGGTGGTGCTCATCACCAAGTTCACCGCGGGCGCATGGATCGCCATCCTCGCGATGGTGATCCTGTTCGTGCTGATGAAGCTGATCCACCATCACTACGCATCGGTGCAGCGCGAACTCGAGCGTGTCGAAGCCGAGGAAGATCAGGTTCTTCCGAGCCGCACGCACTCGATCGTGTTGATTTCCACGCTGCACCTGGCGACCAAGCGTGCGTTGCTCTACGCCCGCGCCACGCGGCCGGACGTCCTCGAGGCCATCACGGTCAACGTCGACGACCGCGACACGCGAATACTGGTGTCGCAGTGGGAGGAAAGCGACATCAAGGTGCCGCTCAAGGTGATTGCGTCGCCGTACCGTGAGATCACGCGCCCGGTGATCGAGTACGTGCGTCGGGTGCGCCGCGAGCATCCGCGCGACGTGATCACCGTCTTCATCCCCGAATACGTCGTCGGTCACTGGTGGGAGCAGATTCTGCACAACCAGTCGGCACTGCGACTCAAAACGCGCCTGCTGTTCGAGCCGGGCGTCATGGTCACGTCGGTGCCCTGGCAGCTCACGTCGTCGGACCGACGACGCGACGACCTCGAGTACAACGCCCCAGGCGACACCCGACGAGCGCTGGGTGGCCAGTGAGCTCCACGCCGCAACGACCCGTGACCGCACCCGTCGTCACCGTGCGGGTTGATCGCCCGGCCAACGGGGGAGATGCCGTCGGACGACTCGACGACGGACGTGTGGTGTTCGTGCGTGGAGCCATTCCCGGGGAGACGGTCACGGCGCGGGTCGTCGACGCCCGAGCGGACTCGTTCTGGCGCGCGGAGGCGATAGAGATCCTCGACCCCTCGCCACATCGCGTCGACATGATCTGCCCGGCGGCCGCGCACGGTGCGGGCTGCTGCGACCTCGCCTTCATCGAACCGGGCCACGCGCGGACGTTGAAGGCGCAGGCGCTCGAGGACGTTCTCGTGCGGGTCGGTCACTTCACCGCCGATCGCGTCCACGACTGGTGTGCCGACGACGCCGACCCCGATGCGCCACCCGCGATCGGCATCCGCTCCTTGTCCGACGACGCCACCGGCTGGCGTGTGCGGACGCGTCTCGCGGTGGACGACGCAGGCCGAAGCGGACAGCACCGCTTCCACAGCGGCGACCTCGTCGTCGGCGTCGACTGTGTGCAGCCGGTCGCAGGTCTGCTCGACGGACTCGACGACCGCCGCTTCACTCCCGGTGCGGAGTTGGCGATCGTCGCCGACGACGTCGGCCGCAGGCACATCACCGAACTCGCGCCGGCCGCGGCGCCGCGGCGACATTCTCGTCGTGATCGTGGCAGGAGTGCCGCGCAGCGTCGTCGACGTAGCGTCGAATCACGCAGGGCCACAACGGTACTCGAAGGCGACGCCGCCGCCCGCCACCGCGTGGGTGAGCGGGAGTGGTCGATTCCGGTGATCGGCTTCTGGCAGGCGCACCGAATGGCGCCGACCGTCTACGCGCAGACCGTCGCCGAGTTCGTCGCTTCGACGGACGTCTCGCGGCCCGCGACCTGTTGGGATCTCTACGGCGGTGCCGGTGTGTTCGCGGGCGCCCTCGTCGACACTCTCGACGCCCGTGAGGTCCACATCGTCGACTCCGACGCCGCCGCACTGGCCGCGGCTGATGCGGTGTTCGACGAGGAGGACACGTCGGTGACCACTCATCGTGGCGAGGTCGCCGACGTGATCGAGTCGTTGCCGTCACCGGAGGTCGTCGTGCTCGACCCGCCGCGAACCGGCGCAGGCACCCGCGTGATCGACAGGATCGTCGCCGCGTCGCCCGAGGTCGTCGTGCACGTCGGCTGCGACGCCGCGCGGTTCGCACGCGACCTCGCGTTGTTCACCGAACGCGGATACGCGGTCACCAGGATGCGGGCATTCGACGCCTTCCCGCTGACGCACCACGTCGAGGCGATCGCCGTGCTGGTGCCGATCGCGGCCGCCGGTGTGTGACCAGCTCGCGGTTGTGGTGACCCAGGGCACTGCCGCGAGGTCCGTAGACTGTTCGACACGACCGCGACAAGCCCGCGCGGCCGGTGTGCGTAGTAGGAGGACTCGATGAGTGTGCTCGAGCGGATCTCTTCCCCGGCCGATCTCAAGGCGTTGTCGCCGGATGAGGTCGTGGTACTCGCCGGTGAGATCCGTGAATTCCTCATCGAGAAGGTGTCGGCCACTGGTGGCCACCTCGGCCCCAACCTGGGGGTCGTCGAGCTGACGCTTGCGCTCCACCGCGTCTTCGATTCGCCTGTCGATCCCGTGATCTTCGACACCGGCCACCAGTCGTACGTGCACAAGATCGTCACCGGACGTGCCGCGGGCTTCGACGAGTTGCGTCAACGCGACGGACTCACCGGGTATCAGGATCGCGCCGAGAGTGAGCACGACTGGGTCGAGTCCTCGCACGCATCGGCAGCGCTGAGTTACGCCGACGGACTGGCGAAGTCGTTCGCTCTGACCGGTCAGGACCGCACGGTCGTCGCTATCGTCGGCGACGGCGCGCTCACCGGCGGAATGTGTTGGGAGGCGATCAACAACATCGCCGATTCCGACCGCTCGGTGGTCATTGTCGTCAACGACAACGGGCGCTCCTACGCACCGACCATCGGCGGCGTCGCGGCGCACCTGTCGGGTCTGCGACTCCAGCCCGGATACGAACGCTTCCTCGACGAGAGCCGTCGTGTGATGCAGATGTTGCCCGTTGTGGGCGGACCCGCGTACGCGGTGCTGCACGGCATGAAGAGCGGGATCAAAGACCTCCTTGCGCCCCAGCAGATGTTCACCGACCTCGGGCTCAAGTACGTCGGGCCGGTCGACGGCCATGATGTCGACGCGCTCGAGGCAGCGTTTGCGCGGGCACGATCGTTCGGTGGTCCGGTGATTGTGCATGCCGTCACCCGCAAGGGCAACGGCTACATTCACGCCGAGAATCACGTCGCGGATCAGATGCACTCGACCGGTGTGATCGATCCCAAGACCGGCCGCGCGAAGTCGGTGTCGGCGCAGGACTGGACTTCGGTGTTCTCCGCGGCACTCCTCGAAGCCGGTGCGACGCGTCCCGACGTGGTCGCGATCACCGCTGCGATGCCCGGCCCGACCGGGCTCGCACCGTTCGGCGAGAAGTATCCCGATCGGATGTTCGACGTCGGCATCGCCGAACAGCACGCGCTCACCTCGGCGGCGGGTCTCGCGCTCGGCGGCATGCACCCCGTCGTCGCGATCTACTCGACATTCCTCAACCGCGCATTCGACCAGCTCCTCATGGACGTCGCGTTGCTGCGCCAGCCGGTCACCCTCGTCCTCGACCGTGCAGGGATCACCGGGCCTGACGGCCCCAGTCACCACGGCATGTGGGATCTGTCGCTGATGGCGATGGTTCCCGGTCTGCGCGTCGCCGCACCGCGCGACGCCGTCCGCCTTCGCGAAGAATTCGACGAAGCGCTTGCCGTCGACGACGGCCCGACCGCACTGCGCTTCTCAAAAGGCGCTGTGCCCGAAGACATTCGCGCGGTGGAGCGTCTCGACGACGGCGTCGACATCCTGCGTCGGTCGTCACCCGGCGTCGGAAAAGCGTCGGGCGACGTACTCATCGTCGCCGTCGGCGCGTTCTGTGGTCTCGCTGTCGACACCGCGGACCGGCTGGCCAAACAGGGCATCGACGCGACGGTCGTCGACCCGCGGTGGGTGCTTCCCGTCGCCGAGTCGATCGTCGACCTCGCGCGCCGACATCGGCTGGTGGTAACGCTCGAGGACAGCGGTGTGAGCGGGGGAGTCGGTGCTGCCGTCAGCGCCGCGCTCTCCGACGCGGAAGTGCCTGTGCCCGTCCAACTTCGCGGGATTCCGCAGCGTTTCATCGAACATGCGTCGCGTGGCGAGATCTTGGCCGAGCTCGGGCTGACGGCTCAGGATCTCGCGCGGTCGATCACGGCCACGGTGTCGGGGATGGAAACGGTGCCAGAGCTCGAGCACGCCGACGAGGCAGTCGACGTGGCGCGTGATGGCGCCGGCGTCGACACGCCGGAGAGCGACCGGGGCTGACGCTCGCGGTCAGCTCGTCGAATCCGGCTCGGCCGCAGGCGCTTTCGCAGCGGCATTCAGCCCGTCAGCAAGAGCGATGTCAGTCAGTTCGCGCTGCCACGGCCGCGCACCGCCCGCCGCGAGGTATGCGTCGACGACGTCGGGTGTCGCAGGTAGATCGACTCCGTCCCAGGCGAGTTGGCGTACCAGGTCGGGCGCGAGCAGATTCTCGAGGGGCAGGTTGTTGTTCTCGGCGATCTCTTTGACGATCGGACGGACCTGCGCGATGCGCTTCGCGGCGTCGGGGTTGCGCTGCTCCCACCTGCTGATCGGCGGGAGTCCTACTGTCGGACCGCGTTTCGACGGCAGTTGGGATTCGGGGAGGCTGCGTGCACGATCGATCGCGCCGAGCCAGATGCCGGCCTGACGACGTTGCCGTGGGCCGCCGAAGACGGGTAGTCGGGTCAGCTCCGCCTGCGATGTCGGCATGGCGTTGGCCGCGGTGACGATGGCCGAATCCGGCAGAATCCGGCCGGGCGCGACATCGCGTCGCTGGGCGAGCTCTTCACGCGCAGCCCACAGCTCGCGGACCGCAGCCAACGATCGGCTGTTCTTCACGGTGTGCACGTTGGCGGTCCTGCGCCATTTGTCGACGCGTGGGGCAGGCGCCGGACGGTCGAGAACGTAGCGGAACTCCTGGCGTGCCCACTCGTCCTTACCCTGCTCCACCAGCGCCTGTTGCACGGCGTCGCGCAATTCGACGAGCACCTCGACGTCGAGCGCTGCGTAATTGAGCCAGTCGTCGGGGAGCGGTCGCCGCGACCAGTCAGCGGCCCCGTGGCCCTTCTGCAGGCCGAGTTCTAGGTAGGTGGCAACCATTGCCGCGAGATTGACCTTGGGTTCTCCGAGTAGCCGCCCGGCCAGTTCGGTATCGAAGACCGTCTCGCAGCGGAAGCCGAGTTCGCGCAGGCAGGGCAGGTCCTGATCGGCGGCGTGCAACACCCACTCCGGGCCGTCGAGCGCCTCGATCACCGGGGCCAGTGTCTCTGGCTCGCTGATCGGGTCGAGCAGAAAGGAGCCGGAGCCGGTGCGACGCAACTGAACGAGGTATGCCCGTTGCGAGTATCGATATCCCGAGGCGCGTTCGGTATCCACGGCGACTGGGCCGGTTCCGGCGGCAAGGCGTTCAGCGGCCTCGGCGAATTCCGCCGCGCGGGACAGCACGGGTGGAACACCGTCGGCGGGTGCGAGTAATGGTTCGGCGACGACCTCACTGCCGGAGTCGGCGGGCCGCTCGTCGGATGTGCTCATACCGATGGACTCACACCGAACCGAGCTCGGTGACCCCGACCGGGGGGAGGCCCGCAGCCGACGACAGGACGTCGCAGAACGCCTCGAGATGGCCACCGAGGCCGTCGGAGGTGGGTGCGGTCCACGAGGCTCGCAGTTCGAGTTGATGCGCCCTGGGTGGTCCGGCGATGTCTCCGTAGCGCACCGACGTCGTCGACGTGACGGTGCCGCCGAGTGCGGTGACGACGATCGGTTCGCCGGTCCGCGATGTCTGCGAGCCGTCGCTCGACGTCGAACCCACCTCGGCGCCCAGCGCGTCGGACAGCCAACTCCACGCCACCTCGGGCAGGAGGGGATCCATTGCCAGCGCGGCTTCGACCTCGGCTTGAATGTAGGCGACGAGGCGCATGGTGCCGTTCCAGGCGTCCTGGCCTGCCGGGTCGTAGAGCAGGACCAATCGGCCGAATGCGCTTCCCGACGAGTCGACCGGCACGTCGTCGTCGATATCGGGTACGCGTACTTCGGCGCCCACGGCATAGCTGTACGGGGCGAGTCGCTGCGGCGGACGGATCGGCCCGACCTCGATATCGCGCCGGATCTGGGCGGTGTGCAGCGACTCGACCGCGGTGCGGAAGTCAGCAGGCTCCGTCGGAGCTCCAGAGGAGGTCACATCTCGACGGTAGAGTGAGGTAGGCGTGGCCGACGGGAGGCGCGCCGGGCAGGTAGGCCCTCGGTCGTCGGCGTGTCGAGGCGGGCGGGGGAGCTCGGCGAGCAAGGCCGACCTGGTCGGCCTGCGTCTTTGTCCCACATGGCAGAGTGATCGGTGATGTCACACCCTGCCCGCACGCGCCGAAATCATGCCCAGATGCCGCTCATCGCTGCCGCGACCGGCGGCGCACCCACACGACGTCCGGTGTGGTTCATGCGGCAGGCAGGTCGCTCCCTGCCCGAATACCGCGCCATTCGCGCCGATCACGGGATGCTCGAGTCGTGCTTCGATCCGGCGATGGTCTGTGAGATCACGATGCAACCGGTGCGGCGCCACGACGTCGATGCCGCAATCCTCTTCTCCGACATCGTCGTGCCGCTCAAGGCCGCAGGCGTCGACCTCGACATCGTCGCGGGTACCGGCCCGGTCATCGCGCATCCGGTGCGTACCGCCGACGACGTCGCGCAGCTCCCGGCGCTCGACCCCCAATCGGTGGGCGCGATCGCGCGTGCCATCGGACTGATCCTCGACGAACTCGACGACGAGACCGCACTCATCGGATTCGCGGGTGCGCCGTTCACCCTCGCCTCGTATCTGATCGAGGGCGGGCCGAGCCGCAACTACACCATCACCAAGTCGATGATGTACTCCGATCCGGAGCTCTGGCATGCGTTGATGGGTCGTCTCGCCGACATCACCATCACCTTCTTACGCACCCAGCTCGACGCCGGAGTCGACGCGATCCAGCTCTTTGACTCGTGGGCCGGTGCGCTCTCGGATGCCGACTACCGGACGTTCGTCGCGCCGCACAGTGCGCGCGTGCTGGCTGAGGTCTCCGATTTCGGTGTGCCCCGCATCCACTTCGGTGTCGGAACAGGGGAGTTGCTCGAATCCATGACCAAGGTCGGAGCCGACGTGATCGGCGTCGACTGGCGCGTGCCACTCGACGATGCCGCGCGCCGCGTCGGCGGAGGCGTCGCAGTGCAGGGAAACCTCGATCCGACAGTGCTTTTCGCAGGCGAGGCAGCGATCGACGAACATGTTCGACGCATCGTCGCCGAGGGTGAGCGTGCTGTCGTGCACGGCGCTGCAGGGCACATCTTCAACCTGGGGCACGGTGTGCTGCCGGGAACCGATCCGGATGTGATCACGCGGACCGTCGAACTGGTCCATTCGATCTGAACGCTCGCGAGGTGAGGACATGACCATCGACGTCGCCGTTGTCGGAGCGGGCATCTCGGGTCTCACCGCGGCGTTCCGGCTGCGGCAGCGACTCGGTCCCGACGCACGTATCGACCTCTACGACGCGGGGGAGCGGACGGGCGGAATCCTCAAGACGGTCGACGTCGGTGCTGACGGTCGGGGGTCTGTGCTCGTTGACGTGGGCGCCGAGGCGTTCATCGTGCGACGACCGGAGGCGCTCGGCTTGGTCACCGAGCTCGGTCTGGCTGATCGGGTGGTGTCGCCGACCGGGCGTCGACCCGCATTGTGGGCGTCTGGCCGATTGCACGACATGCCCCGCCCTGCGCTGATGGGGATTCCCGCAACGCCCGACGCGGTCGCCGGCCTGGTCGATCGGCCAGATCTCGAGCGAATGCGTACCGAACCCGACCGTCGGTTGGAATGGGCTCCCGGTACCGACGTCTCGGTGGGAGATCTTGTCGCCGACCGGTTCGGTCCGTCGGTGGTGTCGCGCAGCGTCGACCCGATGCTCGGCGGGGTGTATTCGAGCCTGGCCGCGGATATCGGTGTGCGCGAGGCGCTTCCGGCTCTGGCGGCACAGCTGGACGCGGGTGCGCCGAGTCTGACGGCCGCGGTCGGCGCCCTGCTGGCCAACCCGACCGCGACCGGGCCGGTCTTCGGAACGTTGGTCGGCGGGTATCGAGTCCTCGTCGAAGCGCTGCTCGACGCCGCGCGACCCGACCTCCGCCCCTGCGCGGCGGTGACCGATATCCGACGCGACGGCTCGCGATGGGCACTGTTCACGGGCGATCGCCCGGCCGGTGCCGGCGCGAGCTACGACGGCGTCGTCTTGTCGACGCCGGCGTGGACGACGGGACACATGCTCCGCCGTGAGGTGCCCGACGCCGCGTCGACGTTGCTGGCGGTCGAGCGGGCGGGGTCGGTGGTCGTGTCCATCACGCTGGCGCCCGACACCGCACTTCCCGATAACTCCGGGGTGCTCGTCGCCACGGGAGAAGACCTGCGCGCCAAGGCTTTCACGCTCAGCTCGCGCAAGTGGGCGCATCTCGGCGAACCCGGCGGGGCGTTGTCGGTGCGTGCGTCCTTCGGCCGATACGGGCAGCCGATTCCCGGCGAGGATCTCGAGCCAGGAATCGACGACCGACTGCGCGAGTGGGCGCTGGCCGATCTCGATCGAGTGTGCGCGGCGGCAGGCATCGAGCCGTTGACGGGACGCGTCGTCGAGACCTTCGTGCAGCGATGGACGCTACCGCGTTACGCGCCAGGGCATCTCGCGACGATGGCGAAGGTAGAAGAGTCGCTGCCTGCCGGGCTGGCCCTTGCGGGCAACGCGGTGCGAGGCGTCGGGGTACCCGCGTGCATCGGCCAGGCAGGCAGGGCCGTCGAACGCCTGCTCGGCGACCTGGGGGCCTAACCCCGCTGGTCGAGCGGACGTGCGCCCAACTTCGCTGGTCGAGTGGCGTGAGCCGGAGCGCCCAACCCCGCTGGTCGAGCGGGCGTGAGCGCCAGCGAGCACCCGAGTCGAGACCACCCTGTCCAATTCCGCTGGTCGAGCGGGCGCGAGCCGAACTCCGCTGGTCGAGCGGGCGCGAGCGCCAGCGAGCTCCCGAGTCGAGACCACCGTGCCCAACTTCGCTGGTCGAGCGGGCGCGAGCGTCAGCGAGCACCCGAGTCGAGACCACCCTGCCCGGTTCGCGGACGCGCGCCGGTGGCACCATTGATCTCATGAGCCGCCTCGACTATTCCGCCCTGAACTCGACGATCCGCTACCTGATGTTCTCGGTATTTTCCGTGCGCCCTGGCGAGCTCGGTGACGACCGTGACCAGGCCAAGTCGGACGCCACCGACTTCTTCAAGTCGCTGGAGGACGAGGGCGTGGTCGTGCGCGGCGTGTACGACGTGTCGGGCCTGCGTGCAGATGCCGACTTCATGATTTGGTGGCACGCCGAGCACATCGAGCAGTTGCAGGCCGCCTACAGCCGATTCCGCCGCGAGACTGTGCTCGGCCAGGCGTGCGATCCGGTGTGGAGCGCAGCGGCGCTGCATCGGCCCGCAGAGTTCAACAAGAGCCACGTGCCCGCGTTCCTCGCCGGTGAAGAGGCAGGAAAGTACATCTGCGTCTACCCGTTCGTGCGCTCCTACGACTGGTATCTGCTTCCCGACGAGGAGCGTCGGACGATCCTCGCGGAACACGGCAAGGCTGCTCGTGGTTACAAGGACGTCAGGGCCAACACGGTTGCTTCGTTCGCGCTCGGAGACTACGAGTGGCTACTCGCCTTCGAGGCTCAGGAGTTGCACCGGATCGTCGACCTGATGCGCGATCTGCGCGCCACCGAGGCTCGCCGTCACGTGCGCGAGGAGATTCCGTTCTTCACGGGACCACGCGTCGAGGTCGTCGACCTCGTCGACGCGCTGCCTTAGTTCACGAACGAGGAGGGCACGTGGTCAAGGTCCTGGCCGTCGACACGTTCGGCACCGTCACCGATTGGCATACAGGTGTGAGTACTGTTCTGGCCGAACAGTTTCCGACTGTCGACGCCTCACAGCTCGCGAACGACTGGCGAGACACCTACGCGCCGGCGCTGGAGCAGATCGAATCGGGTGCCAGGCAGTGGACACTGCTGGACGATCTGCACCGCGAGTCATTGGACGCATTGCTGCGGGACTCGTACGACATCACGGCGACTTCGACGCAGTTGGACACGGCCGTACATGCCTGGCACGTCATTCCGGGCTGGCCCGACGCCGCGGACGGGATTCGCCGCCTGACGTCGAAGTTCGTCGTTTCCGCGTTGAGCAACGGAAACGTGGCGCTACTCGCCGAGATGGCCAAGCACAACGGATTCGACTGGGACTTCCTGGGTGGCGCCGATCTGTGGCGGCACTACAAACCGTCGCCAGAGGTCTACCTCGGGATCGCGCGCCTCATGCAGGTGGAGCCGTCGGACGTCCTGATGGTCGCGACGCACGCGTGGGATCTCGACGCGGCTCGCGCGTGCGGACTGCGCACCGCCTATATCGAACGTCCCCGCGAGTGGGGTCCGGTACACAAGGACGAAACCCCGAATCCCCTCGACGACTTCCGTGCCACCGGATTCGACGACCTGGCCGATCAACTCGGTTGCTGATCGGCCCGACCGGTCAACCCTCGTCCGGCTCCAACGTCATGCTGATCGAGTTGATGCAGTACCGCAGGTCGGTCGGGGTGTCGTAGCCCTCGCCGGCGAAGACATGGCCGAGGTGCGAGCCGCAGGTGGCACACAGCACCTCGGTGCGTCGCATTCCGAGCGAGTCGTCGGATCGCTCGATGATCGCGTCGCCCGCCAACGGTGAGAAGAACGACGGCCAGCCGCAGTGGGAATCGAATTTCTGGTCGCTGCGGAACAATTCGGCACCGCACGCCCGGCAGCGGTACACGCCGGTGGTCTTGGTGTCGGTGTACTCGCCGACGAATGGCGCTTCGGTGCCCGCCTGCCGCAGCACGCGGAACTCCTGTGGGGTCAGGCGCTCACGCCATTGGTCGTCGGTGAGGTTCGCCAGTTGCTCGGGGCTCTCGGATGCCGACTTTCCAGAAGTCTCAGATGTCATGACTCAACGGTACGAGTGTCGCTGTGGCCGTGCCACCAACCCCTCAGCGAGGTTGGCTGACGGTGCGGTCGGCTGCGGAATCCGTCGACGCCGGCGACTCCGCGGCCCGAACCTCCGGTTGCCGCTGGAGCGACCCCTCGCCTTGCCCTCGCACGTCGAGATAGCGGAACAGCAGTGAGCAGAACACGGCGATCATCAGCAGAGACCAGCCGTAGGTGACCTTGTTGTACTCGAGCATCCAGCCGAAGGCCGTCCATTCGCGCGAGTAGAACGAGTCGAAGGTCATGCAGCCGTATATTCCGAGCCATGCCGGCCAGTTGCGGATGGTCGAGCCCGGGATCAGGACGGTCATGATCAACGGGAACAGCAGCATCGAGTAGTAGCCCTGACCGAGCGCGCCCACGAGGAACGTGGTGGTCAGCAGCACGCCCGACGATGTGGTCAGCCACAGCAGTTCGTTGGTCGTGCGGTAGTAGCGGTACAGGAACCACAGCGAGAACACGGCCATCAGGACGAACGCGATACGAAGAACGAGGACCAGCCACGGCGCCACACCGAAGTAGGCGCCGTTGCCCGCGATCGAGCTGTTGTAGTAGTCACGCGCCTCGCCGAGGTAGGGGAGGGTTCGGTCGATGAAGGCTCCCGGATCCGCGGACAGCGGCCACGCGATGATCGTCAGGACCAGCGGGACGCCGATTCCGGTGACCAGGATGCGCCACTGGCGGTTGAGCAGCGGGAGCAGCAGGAGGGGGGCGAGCACCGGTTTGACGGCGATCGTCAGCCCGATCGGTACACCGGCCCACCAATCCTGACGCTTCATCATCAGGAGCATGAACGCCGACATGCCGAGCAGCACAAAGGCATTGAAGTTGGTGAAGATCAGAGTGTGGGCCGTCGACTCCGTCATGAAGAAGAAGAACAGGATGGTCGGCAAGACCCACGACTTGAGTGAGTAGCCGAAGAGCTTGGTGAGAAGAAGCGCCGAGATCACCAGTGCAAGCACACTGACCCCGATGAAGGTCCAGCGCGCGGTCTGCGGGTCGAGCACCGAGATCGGTGCCATCAACAACGTCCCGGACGGCGGATACAGATAGTGCGGATCGACGGTGTTGAGGTTTTCGTTGTAAACCGGCTGGTTGTTCATGAACCGCAACGCGGCCTGGTAGACGGGCGTGAAGTCGTCGGTCCGGTCGCCGTTGATGGCGAGAATCACCGACCGATGAATCGCCGTCATGATCGTGAGCGGCCACAGCACCAGCGGGATGATCCGCTGCACCGTCATCTGCGGGTAGAGAATCCTGTCGAGAGAGGCCACCCGCGAACCGTACTACGAGTGGTGCCCGACACCGCGTCGGCCCCGCCGTGCCTGCGGCGGAATCCTGTGATGGGTTCGGCAGGACTCGGTCAGGTCGGGCAGCCGCGTTCCGACGGTCCGCTCAGCGGTGCCTGCTTGATGTAGTCGGAGACCGCGTCAGCTGCGCAGTCGCTGCGGGCGAGCACCGAGTAGCCGAGCCCCTCCCACGTCACACTGACCGAGTCTGCGCCCGCCTTGGTCAGCAACGTGTTGACCGTCGCGATGCCGCCGCCACCATTGACCGGGTCGCCGGTGCCGTTGAGCAGCAGCGGCGGGACCGGGTATGAGTTCGGCGGATTGACCACGGGCGTCGACGCCCAGCCGAGGCACCTACCGAGCGACAGTGCCCAGTTGTTACCGGTGAGCGGATTCTGTTTGCTCCAGGTCGTTGCGAGGCCCGGGATCTCGTTCTGGCCGATCGGTCCGGAGACGTCGTTGCAGGCTGCGACGAGCTGCCCGTCGGACTCGCGCAACGAGGCGGCGTCGTCGGCGAATCCGGCTAGCGCGCGGGTGTCGCCGCGGTCGGCGGAGGCGATGGCCGATGCCACCGAGTTGATTCCGTCGGGGGTGTTGGGTGCGAGTGCGAGTGCCGTGGTGATCGCGGCGAGCGCATCGGTGTCGGATATGCCGCCCAGCTGACCGTTGCGTCCCTTGTCGAGCACGCTCTGCATCGTCTGGGTTCCGTTGGCCCCGAAGGCGCAGGAGGGCAACGAGGAACAGCGCTGGGCGAAGGTTCGCAACGCGGCCTGGACTCCGGTCGCCCCGCTGGCAGCGGTGTCACGAGCATTCGCACCGAAGGGTGTCGGCGTATCGAGGATGATGCGCCCGGTCCGGCCGCCGTATTGGGCGGTGTACGCGATGACCACATCGGACCCTTCGCCCACGCCGATCAGCCCGAGCCTGTCGACTCCCCATCGCTCGCGCAGCGACTCCAGATCGGAGGCGGCGTAGGAGATGCCGAAGTGCAGTTGGTTGGGGGTCAGCGTCTCGGTGCAGCCATCGGCCGCGGACGACGCTGCGGCGGAGAGTCGCGTCAGCCGCGCAGACGTGTCCGACGACCCACCCTCGAGGCCGTTGTTCCGGATCGTCGAACGTTCGTCGCGCGTCAGGCAGTCGAGTGCCCCGCTGCGTTCGATCCCGCGCCTGTCGACTGCGACCACCGGATTGCTGGCGAGGAGCTTCTTGCCCGCGCCGCCCGCGAGGAGCAGCAGTGTGCGCGACGACGGGACGTCGGAGCCCGACGTCAACACCAGAGGCGCAGCGTCGGCGGGCGTATAGGCTGCCCGGGCGCGCGTCAACGCGACTTCGATGGTGTCGCCGGGCCGGTCGGGATCAATGGGCGAGGGCAGAGTGGCGCACTCGATGGTCACGCCACTCGGCGCAGACGTCGAGTAGTCCCGCGCGACCCGGCTGCCGCACTCGCGCCAATCGAATTCGTTGCGCGGCTTCTGCAGTGCGGGGATCTGTGGCGCGGCACTCGACGACGCCGGAGACTGGTTGCCCCCGCCATCGCCCGCGGGCACCAACCCCGGTCCGGTGTCGGGGCCGACTGCGCATGACGACACGACGAGCACCGTTACGAGTGCGGAGACGACACCGATCACGACTTTCCAGGAGTGACGGGGTCGCCGGGGGTGTCCGTGTCGGCCTCGCGCAGATCGCATGTGGGCGAGCGTAGTCAACGGCTCCACCGGCTGAAGACGTAGCCGTCGTTGTCGGTGAGGAGGTGCACGAGCCGCAGATGGTGCAGCGTCGCGGCGTCGCGATCGCTGTGTGAGATACGTGGGGCGTCGCCGGATACCAGGTTGGGGCTGACAGTGAGACACAGTTCGTCGACGAGATCGGCGTCGACGAACGAACCGAGCAAGCTGGGGCCGCCCTCGCACAGAATGCGTGGGCTTCCGGTCGCCGTGAGGTAGTCGGTCACCTGGTGGAGATCGAGGGCGTCGTCACCGCAATCGACGACAGTCGCACCCGCCTCGACCAGGCGAGCGCGACGGGTGGCGTCGGCCTGGGATGTGGTGATGACGACGGTGGCGGGGTCGCTCAGCGGCGCGAAGTCGGGGTCGACCGTCAGCGACCGGGTGACCAGGGCGAGCCGAGGAGCGGGCGTCTGGCCCGCGGCTGATCGGCGCGCGGCGAACGAAGCGTCGGGTTGTGGTTGGCCGTAGCCCTCGTCGATCGCTGTTCTGGCGCCCACGAGGACGACGTCGCACAATCCACGAAGGACCCGGAAGACGGCTTTGTCGCCCGCGCCGCCGAGCCCCCCGGACTTGTCCTGAAACGACGCCGCGCCGTCGAGCGTGGAGATCATGTTGGCTCTGAGCCACGGGCCGTCGAGGTCGGTGGGATAGGCGTACAGATCGGCGATCCCGTCGAGGTCGTCGTCGGGAGATAATGTGACCTGGGTCGCTTTCTGCAGGTAGAGCATCTCGTCCCTCCGATGGTTATCGCTAGGCTCCCGGTATGGTGGCCAGTCTTGTCGACCGCAATCCGGTCGTGTCTCCCGACGCTCTTATCGATGAGATGGTGCCGCCACCGACCTTTGACGAGGTCAGCTTCGACACCTACATCCCCGACCCGAACGAGCCTACGCAGTCGCAGGCCGTCGACGCCGCTCGCGACTTCGTGACGCGCGCACGCAAGGTCAGGGGCGGTAAGAAGGGACTGTTCTCCCGCAACAAGCAACAGCAGGGCGTCGGGCTCTACCTCGACGGCGGGTTCGGCGTCGGCAAGACGCACCTGTTGGCGTCGATCTACCACGCGATGCCAGAACCCAAGTCGTTCGCGACGTTCGTCGAGGTGACGCACCTCGTCGGCGCGCTCGGATTCATGCAGGCCGTCGAGCGGTTGTCCGACCACTCGGTGCTGTGCATCGACGAGTTCGAACTCGACGACCCCGGCGACACCATGCTGATCTCGCGACTGCTCGCCGAACTCACCGCGCAGGGTGTGTCGATCGCCGCGACGTCGAACACGTTGCCCGGGCAACTCGGTGAGGGGCGCTTCGCGGCACAGGACTTCCTGCGGGAGATCCGCAAGCTCGCATCCGTCTTCGACACCATCCGCGTCGACGGACCCGACTACCGTCATCGCGACCTACCGCCTGCACCCGACCCGCGCAGCGACGCCGACCTCGTCGCTCTCGTAGAGTCGACGCCCGGCGCGACCCTCGACGATTTCGACGCCCTCTGCGAGCACCTGAGTACTTTGCATCCGTCGAAGTACAAAGCGCTGGTCGACGGTGTGTCCCTTGTCGGTATCCGTGACGTGCATCCGGCCAAGGATCAATCGGTGGCGCTGCGCCTGGTCGTTCTCGCCGACCGGCTCTACGACGCCGACATCCCCGTGACGGTGTCGGGTGGGAAGCTCGACGAGATCTTCACCGACGAGATGCTTGCCGGCGGGTACCGCAAGAAGTATCTCCGTGCGACGTCGCGACTTCTCGCGCTGTCGCGGTCGTCGGAAACGGCGATCGGCTAGCACCGACTGTCAGCCGATTTCCAGTGTTCGAGTGTTCACTGAAGTCAGTCGTGCTTTACTTACTCCTCAGTAGTGTAGTCGGTGTCGGGGGACGGGAATCTGCGCTCATGAGCGGGGTGCGTCGGCGTCTCGTATGACTCGACCCTGGGGGTAATTGTGCGGATCGTGATGACGGCGGCTGCTGCGTTGGTCGCGGCACTCTTTGTGGGAGTGGCGATTTCGGCTCCGGCCTCTGCGGAACCCCTAAGCTCGACCGACGCGTCACGCATTGAAGCGGTGAGCATGGCGAGCGCCACGCGCGCTCAGGTGACGACGTACTCCGCAGCGATGAAGAGGCGGATCACAGTCAGCGTGCTGTTGCCTCGGGATCGGTCGACGCCGCGTCCGACTCTGTATCTTCTCGACGGGATCGACGGCGGTGTCTACACCAACTACACCGAGAGCGGCTGGACCTATCAGACAGACATCGAAAAGTTCATGGCCGACAAGCAGGTCAATGTGGTGCTCCCGATCGGAGGCACGGGCTCGTATTACACCGATTGGCGGTCGAACGACCCCATCCTCAAGAACAACCGGTGGGAGACATTCCTGACCAAAGAACTCCCGCCGCTGATCGCGAAGCGCTTCGACACCAACGGTGTGAACGCGATCGGTGGGCTGTCGATGGGCGCACTCGGCGCGATGTCGATCGCGGTTCGCAACCCCGAGATGTATTCGGGCGTCGCGGCATTCAGCGGATGCCTCGATCAGGGGACGCCGGATTTCCGTCGCGCGACAGCGGCGACGGTACAGACGCGCGGCGGCAACCCGGACAACATGTGGGGACCGATCACCGACCCGCTGTGGACCGAACACGACCCCGCAGAACACATCGCAGCACTGCGCGGAAAGCCGATCTATGTCGCTGTGGGCGACGGACTTCCTGACCTCTCGCTGGGCCTCGCTGGGATCGCCTCGCCGGTCGGTGGCGCACTCGAGCGTGCCGCGCTCGAGTGCACGACGGCATTCAAGCAGAAGGCCGATCAGGCGGGCGTGAAGATCACCTACAACTTCCGGCAGGGTCTGCACTCCTGGGGCTACTGGAACCAGGATCTGCACCGCGAATGGCCGACCATCGCGAAGGCACTCGACGTTCCCGTGCGCTGACTAGGTCCCGGCGCGCTCAGTCTAAAGGCGTCGGGTCAGGATGAAGTCGTGCTCGATGCTGCCGTTGAGGTCGAACGTCTTGACCCCGGCACGCTCGAATCCCATCTTCGTGTAAAAGCGTTGCGCGCGAACGTTTTCCTGGTTGACGCCGAGCCAGACGAGCACGCTGCCGCGATCACGGGCGGTCTCGATCGCGGCGCGCATCAGCAACTGTGCAGGCGGCTCGGTGCGACCGCGTGAGTGATGGTCGGGGAGTACGTACATCTTCGACAGCTCGGACGACGGTGTCTCGACGACCACCGCTGCGACGTCGGGGTCGGTCGATGGCCGGTGGTGCACGAGCGAATAGCCCACCGTCGTGCCGTCGGATGTGCGTGCGATCAACACGTCGCTCTCGTCGCTGGCGATGTAGGCAGCAAAGTGGCCCTCGGTGGTGATGGCGTTGACGATGAGCATGCCGTCGGTGATCTCCCACTTGTACTGGTCCCCGTCGAATGCGGCCTCGCGACCTGATGAGTCGACGACGGTGAAGCTGCCCGGGCGGTAGTCGATGTTCATGTTCGCAGTGTGCCTGCCGGTGTTCAGTCCTTGACGAGGCCGCCGTCGACGACGAGGTTCTGTCCGGTGACCGCCCGCGACCACGGTGAGAGGAAAAACATTGTGGCGTCGGCGAATTCCTCTGGTGTGGTGACCGACCGCAGGGGAGTGGACGCGGCGATGGCGTCGAAGATCTCAGGGGGTGTCGCTGCGCTCGCGTCTGTGGTGCGCAGGAGTCCGCCGGAGACCATGTTGACGGTGATGTTGTCCGGGCCGAGGTCGGCGGCCAGCGTGCGAGTCAGCGCCAGGAGTGCGGCCTTGGCGGCTGTGTAGTCGTGGTAGGGGACAACGGGATTCTGCACGAGGTTGGTGCCGATGTTGACAATGCGCCCTGTACCGGCTTCGCGCATGCCCGGAAGCGCCGCCTGTACGACTGTCAGTGCGCCACCGACGATTCCGCGAAACTGCGCGTCGAGTTCTGCGGTGCTGATGGTGTCGGCGGTTGAGCGGGCGTCGCCGTTGAACGAATAGTCGGGCAGGGCGTTGTTCACCACCGCCGAGATAGGCGCGCCGAAATAGGTTGTCGCAGTGTCGATCATCGTCTGAACCGCGTCGGGGTCGGTCACGTCGGCTTCGACGGCGAGTGCTCGGTCGCCGAACTCTGCTGCCAGCGCAACGGCCGCGTCGGCGCTGCGTCGATAGTTGACGACCACACGCGCACCCTCACGCGCCGCGGCGCGTGCGAGCGTTGCGCCCAGTCCGCGGCCCGCGCCGGTGATCAGAATGACGTGCTCGGAAAGAGGCAGCGCTGCAGGCATTTTCGGACCATCCCTTCGCCAGTGCTAACTGGAGCAGGTTCTGCGGGTCTGATCTCAGCCGACCTTGTGTCGGCACCCCGTGTCAGTCTGGCAATCAGACCGCACTCGGGTGGCGAACGCAAGCACCGCTTAGAGTTGCGTGGGATCCTCGGGGGCATTTTTGTACCCGTGGATCCCACACAACTGCGCCAAGGGGCCGGGGAACGAAAAGATCCCGCTGCGAACAGCGGGATCTGATGGTGCGCGATACTGGGATTGAACCAGTGACCTCTTCCGTGTCAGGGAAGCGCTCTCCCGCTGAGCTAATCGCGCGGGTATGAAATTGGTGGTTTGGAGGTGGCGACGGGAATCGAACCCGTGTACACGGCTTTGCAGGCCGTTGCCTCACCACTCGGCCACACCACCAGATGCGAGTCGACTCGCGCCGAGCGGATGACGGGATTCGAACCCGCGACCCTCACCTTGGCAAGGTGATGCGCTACCAGCTGCGCTACATCCGCATGCTTCGCGAGCAGATCTTGTGGACCATTTGTTGCTCGCGATGCGATGCAGAACATTATCCGACCGACACGCTTCTAACAAATCGCCTGGTCAGAGCCTCGGAAAGTGGGAAGTGTGCAGGCGGAGAGTGTCGCGATGGCACCAAGACGCACCCTTGGGCCGCGATTTGGGTTCCCGGCGTCGATCCGTGTAGTCTTTGCCCTCGTGCACCGACGCCTTTGCGCGTCGCGCGCGGTCCCGTGGCTCAGTGGAAGAGCGTCCCGTTCACACCGGGAAGGTCGCTGGTTCGATCCCAGCCGGGACCACCAGGTCAGAGCGTTATTGCTGGCCAGCGTGCCCTAACCGTGCACCAACGGGTCTGATTCGCTTGGGAGTGGCCGGTGTCTGACGACCACGAAGTCGAGATTCATAAGCGCGGATCGACGCCGTATCACGAGCTGCCAGATGTGATGCAGCTTCATCGGGCCATCGGCGGTTACGTGACGGTTTTCTCGGAGTTGATATCGACAATGCGGACCGCCATTCATGCCTTTCTTGCTCCAGTCGACAAGCCGATAGTTATGGGTGATGACCGGCTCGACATCCTGCTCGCGACCATGACAGCGAAGCCGATGAGCGACGCGTTCTTCGGGTTGGCGATGCACGTCGCGTCGCTCGACGCTGATGAGCAGCGAATACTTAACGCGCTTCGCCGGGACGTCGCCGATCAGGTGGCTTTCCGCAACGACTTGCTGCATTCCGAATGGTCGGTCGGGTGGGTGGACAATGAGACCGGTGAGCCGGTGGCGGCATCCGCACTCAGGATCAAGACTGTTGAGAAGGTGCCTAG
>NZ_BAFC01000004.1 GCF_000248055.1 Gordonia sputi NBRC 100414
GCGCGATGAGCTCAGGGATGAACCGGTGCGGGTCCGCATCGCCCTCGATCACACCCGTCAGCGTGCGTCCGAGCAGCAGATGTCCTTGATCGACGGTGATCTCGTTCTCGAGCTTGTGCAGACCGAGCGTGGCACACGCGCCGGGCGACCGCAGCGATTCGAGAGCCTGGCGCACAACGACTCCCGATCCAACCGCATCGATCGTGTAGTCGAGTCCGCCCGTCAGTTGCAGGATCTCCCACACGAGATCGCTGACCGCCGTGGGGTCGAACGTATGCGTGGCCCCGAGCTTCCGTGCGACCGCCAGACGTTCGGCATTCGGGTCGACGGCGATGATCGGATCACATCCTGCAGCCTTCGCAGCCATGACCGCTGCCAACCCAACCGTCCCGATCCCCCATACGCCGATGCTCTGCCCTTCACTGGGCCGATGCACGTTGAGCACCGCGCCCGCACCGGTGAGCAAACCACACCCGAGTGGTCCAAGGATTTCGATGGGCAGTCGGTCGTCGACCTTTACCGCATTCCGTGTACTTGCGACAGCGTGAGTCGCGAAAGAGGATTGTCCGAACCAACTTCCATGGACTTCCCGTTCGCCACTGTGCAGTGTCGGCGTCCCGTCGAGACGGGTACCGAAGTAGTTGAGCGCGGCAAACAGCTCGCAGTACGCCGGGTGTCCTGATCGACAACTGGCGCACTCGCGGCAGTGGTCGAAGGTGAGCACCACGTGGTCGCCGACCCCCAATTCGGTCACTCCGCGTCCGACGGCCTCGACCACTCCCGCACCTTCATGTCCCACAACGAAAGGGGTTGGCAGCGGGACAGTTCCGTTGATCGCGGTGAGGTCGGTGTGGCAGATGCCAACGCCCGCAATGGAGACGAGAACCTCGTCGGATTCCAGATCGGTCGGGTAGACCTCTTCGATGGACGGTTCTTCACCGACTTCCGCAAAGACTGCGGCACGCATCCGACCGGAGCTCGGTGTCGTCGACATCTCAGTCCTCTCTCGGTACGACGAGGTCGTACACCTTGTTCTCGATCCGACGGGCGAGATCGACGTGAACGAACTTCTCCTCGGTGTACTCGTCGAGGGCATGTGGTCCGAGCTCGCGTCCGTTGCCGCTCTGCTTGTAGCCGCCGAACGGATACAACGCATTCACCATGTGCCAGTCGTTGATCCACACCGTGCCCGATTCGATCTGTGCCGCGACGTCGAGAGCCGCGTCGATATCCTCGCTCCAGGCCCCGGCAGACAGTCCGTACTCGCTCGCTGTCGTTGGCGATCGCGACCGCTTCGGCCACGCTTCGATACTTGATGACGACGAGAACGGGACCGAAGATCTCCTCCTGCGCGATCGTCATCCAATTGTCGACGTCGGTGAAAATAGTTGGGCCGAACCAGTTTCCGGAATCAAACACTCCGCCGCTCAGGCGCGCGCCACCGAAAGCCAGTGTTGCGCCTTCCTTCGTACCCAATTCGACGTAGTGCTCGATGCGTTGACGTTGTTCGGCCGAGATGATCGGTCCCATATCGGTATCGAAGTCGTCTGGATCACCTACACGAATGGCGGCCGCGCGTTCGACGAGCCGTGCGACGAATTCGTCGTGCAACGATTCCGGCAGCAGCAGGCGTGTACCTGATTCACATGCCTGTCCCTGGTAGAGACAGAAGGCGAAGAGAGCCGCGTCAACCGCCTGCGAGAGATCGGCGTCAGGCAGGATGATGTTTGCACCCTTGCCGCCGAGTTCGAGGGTCACCTTCTTGATGTTCACGGCCGAGAGCTCGGTGATGGTGCGGCCCACCGCAGTTGAGCCTGTGAAGGCAACCTTGCGGACGTCAGGATGAGCGGCCAATCGCGCTCCGACCACCTCGCCCGGCCCGGTCACGACGTTGAAGACGCCCGCGGGGATGCCCGCGTCGTCGGCCGCGCGAGCCATCTCGAGGAGAGTCAATGGCGTCTTCTCATCCGGCTTCAGAACGATCGTGTTGCCTGCCGCCAGTGCGGGGCCGAACTTCCACACCGCCAGCAGCATCGGGAAGTTCCACGGAACGATGCCCGCGACAACCCCGAACGGCTCCCGACGAACGATCCCTGCTGCGGCGGTCGGATAGCCGAGCATCGGCCCGCTGCGGGTGAATTCGTAACTCGCCGCGAGATCGGCAAAGTACTGCAGATGCGAAATCGCGTAGCCGACATGGAATGCCATTGCCTGTCGTCGAGTCACCCCGTTCTCGGCAATATGCAGATCGACGAGATCGTCCATGCGCTCGTTGAGGATCTCGACCCACCGCGACATCACCTTCGCACGTTCCTCCGGAGGCGTGTTCCGCCATTCGCCGTCACGGTGTGCCCGCAATGCCGAAGCAACTGCGCGGTCAGCGTCGTCGGCGTTGCCGAATGCGACGGTCGCCACCAACTCATCCGACGCCGGGTTGATCACTTCGGTGCTGACGGCCGAGTCGACCCAGTCGCCGTCGATGTACATCTCATAGTGCAACGATGTGGTCACGAATGCTCCTCTCTCGCGCGAGAACCGTCAGGCGTTCTCGGCGTCCTTGACCGACACCAGATCTCGATAGATCGGAAACACCGGCTTAGCGGCTGGGATGAGCTTGAGAATCTTCGACACCGGCCCCTTCGCCTTCACCTGCCCCTTGGCGAGTCCCACTGCGACGTTGTACTCACCGCGCCAGAACTTGTTGCCGTTGTCCGCGGACATCGACATCCGCACATCCGGGGTCAACTCGCTGTCGCCTTCAATGACCGAGATAGCCGGTTCCTTCAAGACAACGGTGATCGACGCATCGGGCGCCGAATAGTCCAGTCGGAGAACAATATTGGCCGCCCGCAGTGTTGACCCGACGCCGTCGACACCATCGGCCTGCTTGAACACGCCACCGAGATACTCGTACACCTCGGATGCGTCAGCGAAGTAGCTCATCGTAGATCCCTCTCTCACCGGCGATCGGCCGCCCGATGTGTGACGACTATCTCACTGACCGTACGTACAGTCAATAGTCACACTACGGCTCGATCCAGCCGCTTTCCGGTATGAGAAAACCGCTCTCAGCTGGGCGTAGCGCCTCCGTCGAGGACCTCGTACACCGCCGCACGGACCCGGCCGGCGGGATCGATCAAGGCATCGATGCCTTCGCTGGACAGCATCAGGCCTCGAAGAATCAGCAGGACATACGTGGTGGCGACGTCGTCGTTGGACTGCGAACCGGCGGGGTTGAACCACGTCCACATCCATTGCGTACCACCAAAGATCTGCAGCGCCAGGATCGACGAGTTGCCGTCGTGGAAGACCCCCGTGCTCATCCCCTCATCGAGGATTGCCTTGACGAGATCACGGTATTCGTGGCGTAGGTCGCGGGATCGTCGCATCGACGGGGCGTCGTTGAAGCGCACGATCTCACGCTGGAACGCGACCGTTTCCGTTCGCCCGTAGGTCTGGTACATGGTGAACGCCCAGACCAGACCAGCCAGACGCTCCTCGACGGCGTCGAGGCGCCCGACAATGTCTTGCGCCTCGACGAGCCGCTTCTCCATGTAGCGCTCGTGGGCGTCGGCAAACAGCCGTTCCTTGGTGCCGAAGTGGTGGACGATGGTGCCCTTGCTGATGCCCAATTCGTCGGCGATGGATCCGAAATTGGTGCCGTCGTATCCCGACTCCGCCACGTGGCGAGTGAATGCGTCTCGAATTTCGTCGCGACTGCTCGGACGCGCATTCGCTGTCGAGCGCCGTTTACTCGTCGAAACCGATTCCGTCACCACCTCAGTTTGCCCTCCCCCGCGCTCACGCGGGCAGCCGCGTCAAGGTCGCGCCCGCGTCAGCGTCGAATTCCGCCCGAACAATCGGGGCTCGCTGGGTCTCAGACCTGTTCACCATCCGACGACGCAGCCAGATGTGTGTCGTATCGAAGGATGTGTGTGCTGCAGCGCCCACATCCTTACGTAAGACACACATTTACCGCACTCCTCGTCTTTACCGCACCACTCGGCACCAGACGAGCCGATGGTCGCGGCCGTCGGTAACGAAATGCCACGCATTCTGCGAACTCGGCTAACACACCCCGCCCCGATCCCGACAGATCAGTATGGGACACCTCAGAAAGCTCGGCGCGGCGGCTGCGGCGACCGCGATCATCGGCTCAGGGATCACCGCGGGCACCGCCTCGGCGTCGATCTTTCACAACGGTCCCGGCGGCGGATTCCAAACCTCCACCACCCCCTGTACGGGCATCAGTCCCAACGTGATCGACCTGCCCTACTCCGGGAGAATCTCTGTCTCCCAATCAAATCCGCTCCGAAGCGGCTACGCCGACATCCGGATCGACGCCAACATGTCGGTCTGGGGCTATACCAACCTGATCGACGTCCGCTGGCGAAACCTCGGCACCGGCAAGACCGGGCAGTTGCGCGGCCAACTCGGTGTACGCCTCTCCGACGGTGGCACGATGAAGACCTTCGAGGGCGTGAACACCGGCCCGGGCCGCGTCCGCATCGAGTTCCGGCCGACCAACCGGGGCGCACTGCTGACCACACCGGCCACCTCGCAGTGCTCAGACGTGTTCACCATCCGATAACTCGGCCAACCGGCGGCTAAATGTGTGTCGAATCGAAAGAGTTGGGTGCTGCAGCACCCACATCCTTACGTAAGACACAAATCTAGCGAGCCCCATCAACCGGCAACGCCTCCATCAAGCCATTCCCGCGCCCGCCGCGCGGCCTTGTCCACGGCCCGCCCGGTGCCGGTTCGACGACCGACCACCACGACGACGCCGACCAACAGCCCGCGCTCGAACACCGGAACACCCGCGGCGCGGATCTCGGGATCGGCGAGCCCGTCGCTGATCGCATGGCCGCGACGTCGAATCCCGGCGACCTCACGACGGAAACCAACGGCGTCGGCCGGTCCGGCGTGCACCGCCAACAACCGGTCGCGCTCACCGTCGTCGGCGAAAGCCAGGAACGTACGCCCGGCCGCCGTACGAAGAAGTGGTCGCGGACGGTACTCCCCGACCACCGCTTCTGCATACTCCGACACCTCGCCGACACTCCCGAGATACACGACGTCGGAGCCGACGAGCACCGCAAGCGCTACCGGCAGACCTGTGTACTCCGCCAGCGCCGCAAGCCCATCGGAGTCGATCGGCGGCGCATCGGCATGGGCCGCGATCAGCCGCAACGTCATCAGCCGCGGACCCAGACGGTACCCGCGGTCGGATCGAACCAGGTATCCACACGACACCAGGTCATCAAGCAGATCCGACGCCGACGACACCGGTGCGTCCACAGAGCGCGCAATCTCGCTCAGCGACAACGGTTTCGACGCGCGAGCGACCTCTTCCAGTACCCGGTCGGCTCGCACGACGGCGCGTTGTCCACCCACGCCGACATCTTACGTATATTCGGAAAATCACCGGCGGTGCGAGCGCGACGCGAAGATTGGAGACATGCCAACCACCACGCCGCGCGTCTCCGACATCGTCGACGGTCTGACCGCCCTCACCGGAACCGCCGTCGGTCCGACGCGCATCACCGGAACCGACCCGATCACGCCTTCACCCCACCGAATCGGCGACGCATCGGCAGCGGCGATCGCGGCGTTCGGCGCCCAGATCGCAGCGCTGGGTGACAGCTCGCGAGTGTCCGTGAGTGTCTCCGACGCCGTCGACCAACTGCGTGCCGCATACCTGACGACGATCAACGGTCAATCAACCGGATCGGTCGCAGAAGACCCAACAGCACTGCGCAACAACGACTTCTATCGCACTGCCGACGGCTGGACGTTCTTGATCACCACCTTTCCGCACCAACGCGACGCCGTGTGCTCCGTCCTGAACTGCCCGCCGACAAAGGAGCGCATTGCACAGGCCGCTCTCGCATGGAAGTCCGTTGCCCTCGAAGAAGCCGTGGTTGCGGCGGGCGGCGTTGCGGCCGCAGCACGAACCGCCGAACAGTGGGCCGCGTCGCCGGTAGGCATCGACGTCGCGCGACGACCGGTCATCGACCTGGAACGCATCGACGACGCCGACTACGAATTCCTCACCGCACCAAGAGAATGGCCGCCGCTGAATGGCGTTCGAGTTGTGGACATGACTCATGTGATCGCCGGGCCGGTGAGCACCGAACTGCTGGCCGCTTTCGGAGCCGACGTCGTGCACGTCACCCGACCCGACCTCGTCGACCCGCACCCCATGCCAGCGCTCACCGGTGGCGGAAAACGCAACGCCTACTGCGATGTTCGCGACCCAGACCAGTTGGCCGAACTCACCGATCTGATCGCCGACGGCGACGTCTTCGTGAACGCCTACCGCGGCCTACAGCGCCACGACCTCGATGCCGAGCACCTCGCACGACGGCGACCGGGCATCATCGTCGTCGAATATCACTGCTGGGGCTCGGACGGACCGTGGGGAGATCGCGGCGGATTCGATCAACTCGCCCGCTCAGCAACCGGTTTCAGCCTGGAAGAGGGACGCGGCGGGCCGCCGACACTACCCCCGACACACCTCCTCAACGACTATCTGGCCGCTTACCTCGGCGCGACGGGAATCGTTGCCACGCTTCGTCGTCGACAATCTGAGGGCGGTTCATGGAGGGTGCGCGTGCGACTCGCGCGCGTGTGCACCTGGGTGCAATCTCTCGGTCCGTCGGGCGCCGACTCCGACATCGACTGGGGCACAAGGTCAATCGAGCTGACTACAGTCGACGGCCCGTTCGGCCGTATCGACGAACCGGTCATCCCCATCATGTTCGACGGCAAGCCCACGCCGCGACCGCTACCCGCGCGCCCCCTCGGCACGTCGCCACTGGCGTGGTGACCACACGGCATTAGCCACCGAGTCGGGACAGGTACCCCAGCAGCGTCGACATCTCGGCGTCGTCCAAGGCGCCGAACACCTCACGCTGAACCGCCGCAATCACTCGTTCCAGGTCAGCCAGCGTGCGTTCGCCCAAAGCAGTCAGCGACACCAGCTTTCGTTGCCGGTGAGCTGGATCGGCCGTTCGCTCGACCATCCCCCGAGCCTCCAGGTCGCGGACCGTCACCGCTACGTCGCGACGGTCGAGTTCTGCCGCACGGCCGAGTTCCGTCTGACTCACCGGGCCGAGGTCGGCCACGACCGCCAGCACGCGAAACTCATAGCCCGTGACGCCCGCGATGCGCAGTCGCTCGTGCAGCACCTGATGCGAACGCGCAGCGGCGCGCGAGAGCTGCCACGTCGGCAAGTCGGTTAACCGATGCGGCGTCGAAGAATCACTCACTGTTGGTACCACCAATGGTCTGCTACTGTTGGTCACACCAACGGTACACGCGGGAGGTCACCATGACACGCTCACTGCCCCAGATCATCGGCTCCACCGAGAGCGCGCTCGGCGCACTCCTCGATCACGCGCTCGCGCCCTTCCCGGCCCTCGGCCGAGACGAGTGGATCTACCTGAACATGAGCCTCGCCGGTGCGCCTCTTGCTGCGATCGCGGCAACCCTGCAGCGGTCCGTCGAATCTGTCGAGCGCATACGAATCACACTCCGCGACAACGGAATCCTCGACGCCGCGGGCGTACTCACCAGCTCCGGCAATGACCAACTCACAGCCGCACGCGAATCCGTCACCACAGCAACGGCCCAACTCACCGCCGACATCGACGCATCCGACATCGACGCCACCGCCAGGACTCTCGAGCTCATCCAACAGCGGGCCCGCGCGCAGGCCACCGCCGGTTGACACTGCTTACATATGCCCTTACCGTCGGACCAACACACCACCGACGGAAAGCCGCACACGATGGTCACTCGCATCCTCAACGTCGTCACCAACGTGAGCCACTACGACGATCCGTCGCACGCCACCGGTCTGTGGTTGTCCGAGTTGACTCACGCGTGGGAGATCTTCGATGACGCCGGCTATGAGCAGACTCTGATCAGCCCAGCCGGTGGACACTCCCCGCTCGAACCACGGTCGCTGAAGTTTCCGAATTACGACAAGACCGCGAAGGCCTGGCGCGCCGACCCCGACCGCATGGCGCTCCTCGACACCACGGCGGCCCCCGGCGACATCGACTCCGCCGACTTCGACGCCATCTTCTTCACCGGGGGCCACGCGGTGATGTACGACTTCCCCGACAGCGTTGGGCTGCAACGCATCACGCGCGAGATCTTCGAACGCGGCGGAGTCGTCGCATCGGTCTGCCACGGCTACTGCGGACTACTCAACACCACCCTGTCCGACGGCTCGCTACTCGTGGCCGGCCGTGACGTCACCGGATTCGCCTGGCAGGAAGAGGTTCTCGCACGAGTCAACAAGCTGGTGCCGTACAACGCCGAAGAGGAGATGCGCAGTCGCGGCGCCAACTACCACAAGGCGAAACTGCCGTTCGTCTCCTACACCGTCGTCGACGGCCGCCTGGTCACCGGTCAGAATCCCGGATCAGCGAAAGAGACTGCGCAGAAGGTGGTTTCGGTCCTCTGAACACGCCACAGCGACCGGGAGTCCTCCAGAGATAACCGCGCTCCCGTTTTCAGTCGATTTCAGAGCTGCCCGGCGGCAAAAGCCCAGGTCGGCTCGCCGGGACCGTTCAGAAATGACTGAAAACGGGAGAGCCGAGACAGCCAACTGACCCCAGACAGCGAAACACCCCCTCATCTGCGTAGATGCGGTGTTTCTGGCGGCGGCGAGATGGGGTGTTGCCTATCGTCGTCATCGCCTTGGCAATCCGGTGGCTAACCTGAGCTTCTGGATAGTCCTTCGGCTTTCAGTCGCTCGCCAACCCCTCTGACTGTTGGCGCCGGCTGGCGTCCTCGCGTCCTAGTGAGCTTCCTCGGCGTTGCGGGAGTTGGTCAGAGTGAGGGCTCCGATGCCCGCGATCACGCCGACGACGATCCCCAGCACGACATACGTGATGCTCTCCCCGTGGAAGAACGTGTCGGTGAAGGCCGCGGTCCACTTCCCCTCCGGTAGGTGCGCCGCCACGAGCGTCGCGAGCATCGTGCCGACGATCGCCGTGCCGACGCTGCTGCCGACCTCCTGTGCCGTGTCGTTGAGCGCGGTGCCGATCGACGTCTGGTTCTCGGGCATCGCGTCGACGAGCGCGATCGCACAGATCGTCATGACCGTCCGCAGTCCGAAGGTCATCACGACCATGAAGATCGCGATCGCGAGGTATCCGTGCGTGACACCCCAGCCGAGACCCGCAGTGCCCACCGCGAGCGCCATCGCGCCGATGAAGCAGGTCATCCGGTGACCGAAGCGGGTGATCAGTGCCTCCGACAGCGGTGTTGCGAGGAGCATCGTCGCGATCATCGGCAGGTTGGCCAGTCCGGCCTTCATCGGGCTCCAGCCGTAGGCGTACTGGAAGTGCAGGATGAGTCCGAACATCACGCTTGCCATCGCGATTGCGCTGCCGACCTGGGCGATCGTCGCACCGCGCACCGTGCCGTTGCGGAACAGCGAGAGGTTCAACATCGGGGCGGCGCTTCGCCGTTCATGCCAGACGAATGCCGCGCCTGCGACCACCGCGCCGATGATCGACGCCAGCGTCATCGCCGACGCCCAGCCGTGGTCGACGCCGCTCGTCAGCGACCAGCAGGCGAGACCGATCGTCGCGATACTCAGCAGCGCACCGGGGATGTCAAGCTTGTAGTCGGTGAGGTCTTCACGACGATCCGACGCGACGCCGAACCAGATGCCGATACCGGCGATGAGCGCGATCGGCGCATTGACGACGAGCAGCCACTCCCACCGCACATGAGCAAGCGCGGAACCGCCAAGGATCGGGCCGAGCACGAATCCGGCCATGCCGACGACGATCATCACGGTCATCGCGCGCATCCGCAGTTTCTGGTCGTCGAAGAGGCGGAAGACCAGCGAGTTGGTGATCGGGGCCATCATCGCGGCGGCGACGCCGAGAGCGGCTCGCAAGGCGATCAGTTCGGTGGTCGAGTTCACGAACACGACCAGCAGGCTGAGCAGCCCGAATGCGGCCAGCCCGATCATCAGGACGCGTCGTCGACCGAATCTGTCCGCGATCGATCCCGCGGTGAGCAGCAGCCCACCGAAGGTGAGCGAGTAAGCACCGGTGATCCACTGCAGCGCAGTGGTGCTACTGCCGAGATCGCGACCGATGGTCGGCAGGGCAATCGAGAGCAGCGTGTTGTCGACCATCTCGACGAAGAAGGCCAGACAGAGCGCAGCGAGCGGTATAGCTGCTGCGGCGAGCGACGTATAGGTGCGCGACGAGTTCTGCGCCGCGACATCAGTGGTGGTTGCCATGACAGCACCTCCTATCAGTAGTCAGGATTTGTTGACACTGACGTTAAGGAGCCGCGCTTACACGGCCCTGCCGTCGCCTGTCGTGTGCCTGACGGCCGATCACGTGGACAGCGAACAGGACTCGGCCGCCGAGGACCGGTCAGGAATGCTCGGTTACTCGGGCAGCGTCGACTTCACCGGACCCGTCACCTGGAACATCGCCTATTCGGCCGACGCGACGCTCGATCTCGCGCCGGAGACGACTGCCAGCGTGTTCGCCGCGCTCGGCCATCCTGCGCGCGTCGAGATCGTGCGCATCCTCGCACGCGGCAATGCCTCGGTCGCACATCTGCAGGAGTCAGGCGACTTCGGAACATCGGGTCAGCTCTACAACCGTCTGAAGATCCTGACCGCGGCGTCGATCGTCACCAAAGTCGGTCGCAACGACCACGGGATCGCCCCGACGCATCTGGTCCCGGTGCTGATCTGTCTGCTCGCCGCGGGCGACATCGGAGGATTGCTCTGACCTACGCTGGATTTCGACGACCCATGACGATCCGAGGAGCACAATGACGCGCACCCTGCCCGATCAGTTCACCGTCCTGATGGCCCGCGAGTCCGACGGCGAAATCACCTTGGCGAGCGAGCAACTCGACGCCACCGCGCTTCCCGATGGCGAGGTGACGATCGCCGTCGACTACTCCGGCGTCAACTACAAGGATGCACTCGCCGTCACACCGCGCGGCGGCGTCGTGCGCGACTACCCCATCGTGCCGGGCATCGACCTCGCCGGCGAGGTGATCGCATCGTCGACACTCGACTTCGCCCCCGGCGATCGCGTTGTGGCACATGGCGGTCCGATCGGAACCGCGCAACACGGCGGTTATGCCGCCTATGCACGGGTGCCCGCCGCGCAGGTCGTACGACTCGACACACTCTCGACGCGCGAAGCCGCCGCCATCGGCACGGCGGGCTTCACCGCGGCACTCAGTGTTGTCGCACTTCTCGACCGCGGACTGACCCCCGACGACGGCCCCGTGGTGGTCACCGGAGCCAGTGGCGGTGTCGGCTCGGTGAGTGTCGATCTACTCAGCGCACTCGGGTTCTCGGTCACCGCGTCGAGCGGAAAGTCCGACGCCGCAGCACTATTGACCGATCTTGGCGCCACATCGGTAGTCGGCCGTCTCGTCGATGACGACACCAAGATTCGTCCGCTCGGTAAATCACAGTGGGCGGGCGCAGTCGATTGTGTCGGCGGCAAGACGCTCGCCTACGTGTTGTCGACCATGAACCACAGTGGCTCGGTCGCCGCGAGCGGTCTCACCGGAGGCGCCGACCTCCCCACGACCGTCATGCCCTTCATCCTGCGCGGCGTGGCGCTCCTCGGAATCGATTCGGTGTTGATCGGACCCGAGCTTCGCCGATCGGTCTGGGCGCGCCTCGAAACCGACTTGCGCCCAGCGCATCTCGATCGACTCATCACCGAGATCGAGGTCGACGATCTCGACGGCGCGCTCGCCGAGATACGGGCGGGCCAGACAACTGGACGAACCGTGGTGCGTATCAGCGCTCAGAGCTGAGCCGCAGCGGCGCCCTGGTCTTCGTCTTCGCCGCCGCAGCACGCGAAATCTGCCATTCACCTTCCGGTGAGAGTCTCGACCATGCTCAGACCACGATCGACCCATGACTGACCCGACGCTGCACCGCAGGCTCGGCATGTCCGACGCCGTGATCATCGGCCTCGGCTCGATGCTCGGCGCCGGGATCTTCGTTGCGCTGACACCCGCGGCGGCCGCAGCCGGATCGGCGCTGTTGATCGGGCTCGTCATCGCCGCTGTTGTGGCCTACTGCAACGCGACGTCGTCGGCGCGACTTGCGGCCATCTACCCGGTCTCCGGTGGGACATACGTTTACGGCCGCGAGCGGCTCGGTGACTTCTGGGGATACCTCGCGGGGTGGGCCTTCGTTGTCGGCAAGACGGCGTCGTGCGCCGCAATGGCGCTGACCGTCGGACTCTATGCCTGGCCTGCACATGCACACGTGGTGGCGGTCGCCGCTGTTGTCGCGCTCACCGCGGTGAACTACGTCGGAGTGCAGAAGTCGGCGTGGCTGACACGCGCGATCGTCGCCGTGGTGCTGATGGTGCTCACCGTGGTGGTCGTGACGACGCTCGCGTCCGACGTGGGCAGCGTCGACTCACTCGAGGTCGGCTCGGACGCACGAGTCACCGGCATACTGCAGTCCGCGGGCATCCTGTTCTTCGCCTTCGCGGGCTACGCGCGTATCGCGACCCTCGGCGAGGAGGTGCGGGAGCCTGCCCGCATCATTCCTCGCGCGATCCTCGTCGCGCTGGGGATCGCCTTGGTCGTCTACGCGACTGTCGCGGCCACCGCACTCTGGGCGCTCGGGGCATCGGGACTCGCTGCCGCGACCGCGCCGCTGGCCGCGATGACGCAGGCCGCAGGCGCTGGCTGGCTGACTCCTGTCGTTCGGGTCGGCGCCGCTGTCGCAGCGCTCGGTTCCCTGCTCGCACTGATTCTCGGCGTCTCCAGAACGACATTGGCGATGTCGCGCGACGGACATCTGCCACGGACGTTGGCGAAGGTTCACCCGCGCTTCGGCGTGCCGCATCACGCCGAACTCGCCGTCGGTGCAGTTGTCGCCATAGTTGCCGCGACCGCAGATGTCCGTGGCGCGATCGGATTCTCGTCGTTCGGAGTTCTGCTGTACTACGCGATCGCGAACGCGTCGGCCATGACGCTTTCGCGCCTCGAGCGGCGCCCACCTCTGATCGTCTGCGTCGTCGGCCTCGTCGGCTGCGTGGTACTCGCGTGCACACTTCCACGCGCCTCGGTGATCTCCGGCGTCGTGGTGATCGTCATCGGTATCGCTATCTACGCGTGTCGGATCGTTCTCGCGCGTCGGTGACCGCCGCGCTGAAACCCACATTCGCTGTCAGAGCGACGTCGCGACGCTCGTAGTCGTCGGAGTCGACCGTCCAGTCGAGCCGTCGGGCCATGTGGTGAATCGCAGTCGCCGCCTCCAGGTACGAGAAGTTCATGCCGATGCACTGGTGCGCACCACCACCGAAAGGTGCCCATGCCAACCGATGCCGTCGCTCCGCGTTCTCCGGCATGAATCGCTCAGGATCGAAATGGTCTGGCCGCGGCCATATTTCGGGTATCCGGTGATTGCTCGCGCTGACCGCGATGACAAATGTGCCCTTCGGGATGAAGTGGCCACCGATCGACGTGTCCGCAATCGCCGCACGGGGGATCACCGGAACCGGTGGCCGCAGCCGCAGCGACTCCTTGAACACCGCCTGATAGACGTCGGACTGCTTCAGCGTCGCTGCTGACGGCGCTTCACCCAGACGCTGCGCCTCGTCGACGACCCGTGCACGCCACCGCGCGTCACGCCCCAACCGATAGGCCATCGACGTCATCGCAATGGTCGCGGTGTCGTGAGCAGCGAACAGCATGAATCGCATGTGGTCGACGACCTGCTGGTCGGAGAGCTGCGAGCCGTCGTCGTCGCGTGCGTGGCACAGCGCCGACATCAGGTCCGGTCCGTCCGCGCCGCGTCGCGCCGGCAGAAGGTCGCTGAAGAACTCGTCGACGACGCCGCGCGCACGATGCCCACGCGCCCACATGGTGCCCGGGACCCGAACCCGAACCAGCGCACTGCCCGCCTCGATGAGATCGACGAACGCCGCATTCATCCGATCGGCATCGTCACGCGAAAGCCTCTCTCCGACAAACAGTTCCAACGCGACGTCGAGTGCCATCGCTTTGAGTTCGGTACGCATGTCGACGTCGGGTCCGCGTGTGAACCGCGTCGCGGCCTCGGCGGCAAGCGAATTGAGCTGCTCCTGGTAGCCGGCGAGACGGTCGGCGGTGAACGCCGCCTGCATGATTCGACGATGCTTGCGATGTTCCTCCGTATCCATCAGCAGGATTCCGCGTTCGAAGAGAGTGCCCAGCGCGAATCCGTAGACCGGCTCGTTGCGGAACGCGCGGTCGGCGTCGCGAACCAACTCGCCGAGCGCCTCGGGACCCTGCACGATGACGATGTTGCGCCCGAGCACCGTGATGAAGGCGATGTCGCCGTAGTCGGCACGCAGATTCTCAGCGAACTGCGCCGGGTCGGCTCGCAGCCGCAGTGCGGACTGCAGCGGAAGCGATCGTGGTCCACGTACCGGGAGTAGGGTCGAATTGTTACGGGGTCGGGTCAATGTGCGGTGACGCATCGGGGTCCTTTCTGATGGCGACGCCGGAAGCCGCGGTGCCTGAGCATCGTGGAGAAGGGCGATGACCGACGTGCGTGTGTTGGTGGTGGACGACGACGTGCGGGCGGCCGAGACCATTCGTCGAGTGTTGGTCAGCGATGGGTGGAACGTGGCGGTCCTGCACGACGGCGCGCAGGCGCTACAGCGTGCCGTTGACGAGGAGTTCGACGCAGTGGTGCTCGACATCATGCTCCCCGGCCTCAACGGCTATGAGGTCGTCCGAGAGTTGCGTAGACAGTCGCAGTGGGTGCCGATCGTGATGTTGTCGGCGAAAGACGGCGAGTACGACCAGGCCGAGGCGCTCGACTTCGGAGCCGACGACTACCTCGTCAAGCCGTTCTCCGTCGTCGTACTGAAGGCCCATCTACGGGCCGTCGCCAGACGCGGTCAGCGCGAGCGACCGGCGATACTCACGGCGGGATCGCTGTGTCTCGATCCCGCCCAACATGTCGTCACGCGCCACGGGACGCCGATTACCCTCACTCCCCGCGAGTACGCAGTGCTTGAACTGCTGTTGCGTAATCAGGGTCGGGTGATGTCGAAACAAGCCATTCTCCAATCGGTGTGGGACGAGAATTACGACGGTGACCCGAACATCGTCGAGGTCTATATCGCCTACCTACGCAAGCGCATCGACGCCCCGTTCGGGATCGCGTCCATCGAGACGATCCGCGGCGCCGGGTACCGTCTGATCGCACTCTGAACGGCTCCCTGCTTCTTCGGAACCATCTGACGAGTGCCCTAGTGGCAGAACGAGTTCGACGGTGGCGCCGCCGTGTCTGCCGTCGACGGCTGAGACCGAACCACCATGGGCCCGCGCGATCTCGTACGCGATTGCCAAGCCGAGACCGGCTCCCGACGAGTCACGCTGACGGTCGACGTCGAGTCGCGAGAACCTGTCGAAGATCATCGATCGGCGGTCGACGGGGATGCCGGGCCCGTCATCGCTGACCGCGATGACCGCATTCGATTCATCGGAGTGCAGCGAAACCCACACCGCCGAATCGCTGTGCCTGGCGGCGTTGTCGACGAGGTTGCGCACGGCGCGTCGAATCATCTCTGCGTCGCCTGAGACTCGAACGGGCACAATGCGTGCGGTCACCTTCGCCGCACCCATGGCACGCAGCCGTGCGACCTCCCCGACGACCACGTCGTCGAGGTCCACGTCGCCGGCGGTGACTGTCAGACCCCGTTCGTCAGCGCGTGCCAGAAGGAGCAGATCTTCTGCCATGGCCTGCATCCGACGCGCCTCGGGCAGGAGGATGGTGCGGACGGTTTCCACATCGATCGGCGACGACGTGTCGTCGGCAAGGTCGAGCAAACCCACCAGTGTCGTCAGTGGACTTCGCAATTCATGCGACGCGTCGCCGATGAAACGCAGTTGCGACTCCCGCCCGCGTTGGAGTCGCCCGAGCATGCTGTTGACGGTGACCGCGAGCGTGCGGATCTCGTCGTCCGCGGTCGGCACGGGGACTCGCTGCTCGAGCTCGGTGGAGGTGATCTCGTTGGTCTGCTTGATGATACGCGAGACAGGCCGAAGCGACCGACCGACGAGCAGGTAGACCGCACCTGCTCCGAGTGCCACGATGATCGGCAGTTCGATCGCCATGAGCGTCGCGGTCGTCCACTCACTGCTCCTGATGCCGGTTGCCTTGTCGAGCGCGAGGATCGTGTACTCGCGGCCGTCGTGATAGGCAGTGCTCACCGACGCGCAGAACTCGTCGCCGTACCCGGGAACACTGACGTTGTCGGCGTAGCGTGCCGTCGATTCGTCGGGAGTGGAGTGGCTCGCCAACCGAATCGGCGAGCGAGGAGCTCCGGGCGACGCAGCCACCACCACTCCCCTGTCGTCGACGACCTGTGTGATGTCGATACCCGCGCCGGGAGTGAGATCGTCGGGATCCACTGCCGACACGCCACCACGGTTGACCGCGGTAGCGATCTGATACGCCTGCCGACCCGTCGCGCGGTACATCTGCGCCGTGTTCTCTCGATGCAGCATCAACAACATGACTCCCCCGCTGAGAGCCAGTGCGGCGACGAGTATGACCGCTGAAACGATCGTCAGCTGCGCGCGGACACCGAAACCACTGATTCGCTTGCGAAGACGTCTGGTTACGGTCACGAACTCATCCAATGCGCGTTCGACCACCGATCGGGTCGCTGGTAGGTCGTGGACGTCAGTGTATTGCGTCCTCGCCAGAATCGACAGGAGCCGGTTTCAGCCAACCTTCAGGTACCCGAGGGCACGCTGGCACCATGACCGGTCGTCAGAATGTCGCGGAGCACGTCCTCGTGAGTGCCCAACAGCGCGGAGTCACCCACGTTTTCGGCGTGCACGGCGCGAACATCGAGGACATGTACGACGCCGCGGCACGACTCGGCATGCCCACGGTGGTCGCCAAGCACGAGTTCGCCGCGGGAGCGATGGCAGACGGGGTGGCGCGGATGACCGACTCGCCGTCGATGGTCATCACCACCTCGGGTGGCGGTTCGATGAATGTCGTTCCGGCACTGGCCGAATCGTACGACAGCAGGGTTCCGGTGCTTGCCGTGATCGGCGTCGCACCGACAGCGCTCACCGCCCGGGGCGCGTTCCAGGACATGCTCGACGCGCCCGACACCATCGACCTGATGGGCGTGCTGCGATCGGTGACCGGCCACGCCGAACTCGTCACGCACACAACCGAGCTCGGGCCCGCGCTGAAATCAGCGTTCGACACCCTCGATCGGGGATTGCCCGCCGCCCTGGTGATCCCCAAAGACGTGCAGTCGCAGTCGATGTGGGAGAGCACAAATCAGCCACCCCCCTCGTCGGGCACAGACAGCGGACGTATCGACAGCGGACGTATCGACACGGACGAACTGACCATGCTCGCGCGACAACTCGCTGACGCTGTCGCAGACGGTGCACGCATCTGTCTCTGGCTGGGCGACGAGGCATCACGGGCACGCGTGGGAAACACAGTGCAACGGTTGGCTTCTCGGTTGGGTGCGACGATCGTTGCGTCGCCCGGCGGAGCGGATACCACCGACACCCGCTCGGGACACGCGGGCATCACCGGCGTCATGGGGCATCCGTCTGCGCGCGAAGCACTCACGTCGGCGTCGATCTGTGTCAGTATCGGCTGCCGCATGACAGCCACCGATCGCGGAGGTCTCGATCCGGCGCTCGATGACCTCGAGATCGTGCACATCGGGCGCCACAGCGCACGCCCGACCCGTGGCACGTCGATCGTCGGTTCGCTGCCGAATACGCTGTCGTACCTCGACGCCGAACTGGAACGACTGGGAGTCGACGAGCAGAGTGTGCCCACTGTCGGGATCGAATACCTCGACACCCCAACGGTTCCCGAGTCTCGGCTTCCCCACCTGCGAGAGATCATGGATACGATCGCCGACGCCCTTCCCGAGAGTGCGATCCTGTTTGCCGACGCAGGCAACGTCGGCGCGGCCGCGATCCACTACCTCACGCCGGTCACCGACGGACGGTTCACAGTCGCTCTCGGTATGGGCGGTATGGGTTACGCGATCGCGGCAGGGATCGGTGCGGCGATCGGACCGGCAGCGGACGGGAGGACGGTGATCGTCGCGGGCGACGGCGCTTTCTTCATGCACGGCATGGAGTTTCACACCGCCGTCGAGTATGACGCGCCGGTCACTCTTGTCATCCTCAACAATGACGCGCACGGCATGTGCGTCACACGGGAGAGCCTGTACTTCCCCGACACTCCGAGCGTGAACCGATTCAGACCAACCGACATCGCACGCGGCATGGCCGCCATGTTCTCCAACGTCGAGGTCCGCCATCCCGGCGACCTGCATGAACTGAGAGCCGACGCTGCCGAACTCTTCTCCGCCACAGGGCCGAACGCACTCGTCGTCGACTGCGATCCGGACGAAATACCACCGTTCCTACCGTTTCTGCAGAAAGGACTCCGATGACCATCGAGACCACACCGCTGGCCGACCTCGGCCGGCAAGCCGCCGAGCTCGACGGGTTGACCCGCATCGAGACACACCCACGACAGACCGCCACACCGATCATTCTCGACATGCTGCGATCGGTCTATCCGCACGACCAGATCTACGGCGACTTCTGTCCGGTGCAGGGATACGTCGACGCACCGCCTCGCGAACTCTACGAATGGCTCTCCGACACAAGGTCTCTCGAGGAGTGGACCTACAGTCTCCGCGGATTCACACCGACCGACGAGCCGGGGCTGTGGCTTGCGTCGGACAGACTCGGCGACGCCACCGACATCTACACGCGGACGGTCGCCAACCCCGACGCGATGACCGTCGACTATCACTGCGCGTGGGATCAGGGCAAACACCTGTGGATGATCTACCTGATGCGCGTGGTCGACGCACAGGTCGTGCTCAATAAGCCGGGGTCGGTGGTGCTGTGGACCAATTGCCGACATCCGTTCTATGAGCGAAATCCGTACCCGGAAACGGCACCGGCCGACCGGCCGGTCTGGGTCGGCGACTTCTGGGACATGTTCGCCGCAGGACACCAGCTCGAACTGAACAATCTCACCGCGATCGCCGAGTATCGGCACGCCAACAATCTGCCCCTCACCCCCGATTGGATGCGCTCATGAACAACCCGACTGCACCCGCCGTCGTCCTCGCCGACGTCGCGGGATATCTCCCCGAGAATCGCGTTCCGGCATCCTATTTCAGCCAGTTCGCCGAGAACGACGACCTCGCCGACAACATCATGTTCTCGGCGCCCGCGTTCCGGCACCACGCAGCGGAAGGCGAGACGTCGGCCGATATGATGCTCTCTGCCGCAAGAACTCTCACGGAGAGGCACGGCGACGACTACCTCGATGACGTCACGGTTGTCCTGACGCACAGCCAACTTCCCGAGGTACCGGTCCGCGGATGCGGTGGCGAACTCGCCGACCGTCTCGGTCTGCGACCCACCACGGTTCTCGACGTCCACAACGGCGGCTGCACCGCATTCATCCACATGATCGATCTCGCTGCCGCGCTGCTCGCGGCGGCGGGCGGCGGCAAGGCGTTGCTGGGATTGGCGCAGAACAGCGCATCACAGATCTTCACGCAGGAGCAGGTTCGCGGCAAGGCACAGGCCGCGATCCCCGGTGACGGCGCGGCAGCCGCCGTGGTGAGCCTCGACGATCCGGCAGGCTCCCCCGTCCTCGGACTGGTCACCCACTCGTACGGCGAGTACTCGGCCGACATGACATCGGTCGCAGAACCCGACCGTCGATACTGGGAAGCAGGTACCGGGGAGATCCACATCGGCTTCACCGAAGCGAAGATCACCAAGGTTCTCGCGCGCGGCAATCGCATGGTCCCCGCCGCTGCCATCGAAGTGGCCGACTCCATCGACATTCGGCCGTCCGAGCTCGATTGGTTCATCACCAACCAGCCGAACCGCATCTTTCTACGCAACTGGCGCGAGGCGCTCGAACTCCCCGCCGAGCGACACCCGGACACCTTCGACGAGTGCGGAAACCTGTTCGGCGTCGGACTCCCGATCACCCTCGACACCGCGGTGTCCGACGGGCGCATCCAGCCCGGTGACGTCGTCATGATGTCGGCGTTCGCCCACGCGGGAGATTTCGCCGGAGCGGCAGCGATTCGTTGGTCGGATCGTCACTAGTGCTCGCCGACAACATGATTCGACTCAATCTCAACGAATCCGCGTATCCGCCATTGCCTGCGGTCGCCGAGGTGCTCCATGAACAGGTGCTGTCGGCGCACCGCTACCCGGAGTTCACACCGCACGGTTCCCGTCGTGTCATCGCACACCATCTGGGCGTGTCCGACGATATGGTCACCGTCGGCGCTGGAGCAACCGGAGTCATCTTCCAGGCACTGCAGGCAGCTCTCGACCACCACGGGGGCGTCGTGCCCGAGTTGGTGACCGCGACCCCGACATTCGACGGATTCCCCATCCTCGCGCAGTTGCTGCGCATGGACTTTCGCGGTGTGCCGCTCGATCGCTTCGGCGGCGTCGACCTCGACGCGCTGCGCACCTCCGTCACCGCGGCCACCGTCGCAGTGATCGTCTGCTCACCACACAACCCGACGGGTACGGTCGTCGACGAACGCGAACTACATGCGTTCCTGACGTCACTGCCAGACCACGTGACGGTCATTCTCGATCAGGCCTACATCGAGTTCAGCACTGCCGCACCAGATCTGCACCGGCTGGTCGCACTGCATCCCCGCCTGGTGGTCGTCCGAACCTTCAGCAAGGCACACGGTCTCGCGGCTCTGCGGGTTGGATATGGCGTCGGTGACGAGCGGCTCATGTCGGGCATCCGTCGCTTCGAGATTCCCTTCGCCGTGAGTGCGCCGGCCCAAGCCGCGGTGCCGGTGGCATTGGCCGCGACGACCGCGCTCGCGCACCGGGTCGAGGCGATGCGCGCCGCGCGTGATCGGCTCTCCGCGCAACTGCACGCGATAGGTGCGTCGACCATTGCGGGTGAGGGCAACTTCGTCTATCTGCCCGGCGCGGACGGAGTGGCGCTCGGCTCACTGCTCGGCACCTGCGGCGTTGCGGTCAAGACCGTTCCCGGTCACGGCGTCCGGATCACCGTCGGCGACACCTTCAGCAACGCGCGTGTACTGGCCGCATTGCGCGCGACGGCAGCAACTGCCTGAGCGAGAAACTGCCCGGGCGAGCAACTGCCTGGGCGTGTCAGCGTCCCGACGCGAAGATCTGCTCGAGCACGTCGGGGAGTTCGGTGAAGGGTCCGGGAAAGAACTGCTCGTTGATGAAGAAGGCGGGTGTGCCGTTGACACCGCTGCGGAGTCCGCTGTTGATCTGACCCTGGATACGATCACCGAACTGCTGCGCACTCACCGCAGCCTCCGCTGCGGCGGCGTCCAGTCCGAGACTCGACGCCAACGCGCGGTAGAAGCCGTCGCCGAGCTGATCCTGGTTCTCATACAGCGCGTCGTGCGCCTCCCAGAACTTGCCCTGGCTACCGGCGTATTCGGCGACCTCCGCGGCTGCAAGTGCCTCCGGGTGGATCTCGGGAATCGGGAAGTTGCGAAAGACGAATCGCAGCGAGTCGGGGTAGGTGCGCTGGATCTGCTTGACGATCGGATAGGCCTGCCCGCAGTAGGAACACTGATAGTCGCCGTACTCGACGAGTGTGAGAGCGGCGTCGGACGGTCCCTGAATGTAGTCGTCGGATCCCACGGGTTGGGTCAGCGGCATGGTCGGCTCCTCACGCGTTCTTGTTCTTGAGGGCTTCGAGGGCGTCGAGAACCCCGTTCACACCCGGGTTGATGGCCATCGGCGACAGGTAGCTCCACGAGATGACACCGTCTGCGTCGACGACGAACAGCGCGCGCTTGGAGCATCCGGCCTGTTCGTCGTACGCGCCGTACTCCTTCGAGACCGCACCCTTGGGGTTGTAGTCGGCAAGCAGGTCGTAGCCGAGCTTGCGCGACTCCTTGAACGCCTGATGGCTCCACGCGCTGTCGACCGAGATGCCGAGGAGTACGGCGCGGTACTCCTGCAGCAGCGGCAGCGACTGGTTGAACACGGCGAGTTCGTCACCGCACACCTGACTCCAGTCGGCGGGATAGAAGACGAGGACAACAGGATTGCCCTTGAGTTCTGAGAGGCTCAGCGACTGATCGGGCGTCGCCTTGAGGGTGAAATCGGGCGCGGTGGTACCGGCCTCAAGGATGCTGTCGGGTGCGGTGCTTGTATCGGCCATACTCCGATCGTTGCACGCGGGAGGGGGTCACCGCACTGAAAGCCTGGCGACTTCTGCGTACCGACGTCTGCCGGTGGAGATGCGACGCAAACCGCTGTCGCACCTATACGTAACAGTGACTTTCGAGGCGTAGAGCGCCGATCGGGGAGTCCTCAACGACTCCCCGACCGCACTCAGTTCGACAGCACTCAGTTCGACCGGATCAGTTCACGCTCAGCTGTCGTCGGCGGCGCGATTGTCGGCGGCGTGGTGTGCCCGGCCCGCAGGAAGCTTCCCGTGCGCGTCGTGCCCACCGACGACGCGAACTCGCCGTCGGCGAACACTGTCTGCCCACTCACCATGACGGCTCTGATCGCGTCGTCGTTTCGATTCACCATGCGCGACATCTGGCCGAACTGTTCGATCGGCGCCTCGCCGTACGCCTCGAGCTGCTCGTCGAGGTGTACGGGATCGATCACGACGAGGTCGGCGCGGTCTCCGACACGTAGGTGTCCCGCGTCGATGTCGTAGAAGTCGGCGACCTCACCGGTCAGTCGATGGATCGCGTATTCGGTACTCATGAAAGGCTTTCCGGCCTGCTCGGCGTCGCGAACATGGCGCAGCAGTCGCAGTCCGCTGTTGTAGAAGGCCATGTTGCGCAGGTGCGCGCCCGCGTCGGAGAAGCCCATCTGGACTGTTGGCCAGGTGGCGATCTTCTTGAGCATCTCCGGACGGTGATTCGAGATGGTTGTGCGCCAACGAATCTCACGTCCGTGCTCGACGACGAGGTCGAGGAAGGCGTCGACCGGATGGAGTCCGCCGCGATCGAGTCCGACCTGGCCGAACGACTTTCCGATCACCGACTCGTCGGGGCACGCGACGATGTCGGCGTCGAAGAAGTCGCGGTGCCACACCCTGATGCCGAACTTCTGCTCGTAATCCTTGCGGAACCGGCGCCGGTACTCCTCATCTTGGATCAGCGCATCTCGTTCGATGTCGTCACGAAGATGCAATGCTGCTGCGCCGGAACCGAATTCCTCGAAGATCACCAGATCGATACCGTCCGCGTAAACCTCGAACGGCACCGGCAGATGCTGCCAGCGGAAGTCGCCGCCCAGCCGGTTGATGAGCGCGGTGGGCCGGTCCATCAGGATCAGCGCCTTCTCGTTCGACTTCACGTCGGCCGCGGACAGCAGTGACGTCTTGAGCACAGGGCGCCCGAAGCCGATCGACTGCACCATCTGCGACACCAGATTGAGCGGGTTCTGAATGTCGGGTCCCGACTGCAGCACACGGCCACTGTGCCGCAGCATGCTCTTGAGTCGGCGCAGTTCTTTGGGTTTGGCGTACGTCGACGGCAGCGTTCGTGACCGACACGTCACACCGTCGAGCTTGTCGAACTTGAGCTGCTGCGACGAGAGTCCGACAAATCCCTCGACGAGTGCGTCGCCGAGCATCTCCTCCATCCGCGCCTGCTCGGCATGTGTGGGTCGTACATCCGATCGTGTCGCACGATCGAGACCCATCACCGACGTCCGCATGTCCGAATGTCCAATGAACGCAGCCAGGTTCGCCCCGAGCGGCAGACTCTCCAATCGCTCGACGTACTCCTTCGGCGACGACCAGTCCTTGTGCTCGTCCACCGCGGCGATGACGTGGTCGCGCGGGATCGCTTCGACGCGCCCGAAGAGGTCGCCCGCCTCCTCGCCGTTGACGTAGATCGTCGACAGCGAGCACGACCCGATGAATACCGTTGTCACTCCGTGGCGAAGCGACTCGGTCAGTTCCGGGGTGTCGAGAACCTCGACGTCGTAGTGCGTGTGGATGTCGATCAGTCCCGGCGTCACCCACGCACCCTCGGCGTCGATGACCTGCGCGCCGTCGGTGTCGAGCGGCTCGGTACTGATCGCGGCCACACGACCGTCGCGAATACCGATGTCGCGGATCGCCGAGGGCGCCCCCGTGCCGTCGAACCACCGGCCACCTCGAACGACTGTGTCAAATGTGGACATGACCACTCCCTTCGCCGGGCTCATCGTGGCACAGATCACAGTCGATGTAGACACTTTTCCGAAAATGTATAGTCCAGTCGATGACGATCGATGACATCGCTCCCGACCTTCGACGCACCGCACGCTGGATTCCTCGCGGAATCGGATTGCGACACATGCCGCAAGCCGTCCTACGACTCGGCGGCGTGCCGCTGGCACGCCTGCGCGGCGTCCCGACGGTCAGTATCGCGCCGGGGGTATCGATTCGCCTGCACCGTCCGACCGGAGCACAGAACACCGGCACCGCAATGCTGTGGATCCACGGCGGTGGGTACGTGCTCGGTTCCGCCGGACAAGATGACATCTACTGCCGCGACCTCGCCGACGCCACCGGCATCACGGTGGCTGCCGTGAACTACAGGCTCGCACCGCAATTCCCGTATCCCACACCGCTCGAGGACTGCTATACCGCGCTCGCCTGGCTGGCCGAGCAGCCGTGGGTCGACAGCAATCGCATCGCGATAGGGGGTGCCAGCGCGGGCGGCGGCCTCACCGCGGCGCTCGCACTACTAGCGCGCGACCGTGGCGATATCCCGCTTGCCGCACAGGCTCTCGTGTACCCGATGCTCGACGACCGGACCGCCGCGACGCCAACGGGACGTCGATACGTGCTCTGGTCCGAGAGTGACAATAAGCGGGGGTGGGATCTGTACCTCGGCGCTGCGGACAGGCAGCGGGCCGTACCCGCACGCCGCGCTGACCTCGACGGTCTCCCGCCCACCTGGCTCGGCGTCGGAACCTGCGACCTGTTCCACGACGAGACACTCGACTACGCGCGACGACTCCGTGAGGCAGGCGTCGACTGCGAGGTTGAGGTCGCCGACGGCGCCTTCCACGCATTCGATCAGCTTGTGCCGAAAGCACCCACGACGCAACGATTCAACGAGTCACTGCGCTCGTTCCTGCGTAGGAAGCTCGCGTCCGTGTGAGGTCAGCCGTCAACCCCCGAAGCGTCGACGACCCCGAAGTCCTTGTGCGCCAATCCCGCAACCACACCACCGTCGACGACGAACTCCGCCCCCGTGGAGTAGCTCGACTCGTCGGAGGCAAGGTAGACAACAAGTTTCGACACCTCGGACGGTTCGGCTGCCCTGCCGAGTGCGGTCTGGAAGATGTCGTCGGGCACCCACTCCGTCATCGGCGTCTTGATCAAGCCCGGGTGCACCGAGTTGACCCGAATGCCGCTTGGCCCCAACTCCAGCGCAGCCGACTTGGTGAGTCCACGCACACCGAACTTCGACGCCGTGTAGCCGTGAGTGGCAATCGTCCCCGCCAAACCCTCGATCGACGAGATGTTGACGATCGAACCGCGACCGGCCTCCTTCATCTGCGGCACAACAGATTTGATGCCGAGAAACACCCCCGTGAGGTTCACGTCGAGAATCGTGCGCCAGTCGTCGAGCGAATAGTCCTCGAACAGGCCGAAGTTCACGATCCCGGCGTTGTTCACCAAGACATCCAGGCGCCCGAAAGTCTCGACCGTGAGCGCGACAGCGGCGTCCCAGTCATCGGGCTCTGTGACGTCGAGATGGACGTAGCGCACCCCGTCGCCCAGTTCATCCGCGAGTGCCTTGCCCTCGTCGTCGAGGATGTCACCGGCGACCACGCGCGCGCCCTCCGCGATCATCTCGCGCACGTGCGCGGCACCCATGCCCCGCGCGCCGCCACTCACCAATGCAACCTTGCCCGCCAGCCGCTCGCTCATCGTCTCCCCTTCCAGACTCCGTCTCGGCAGACCATACGCCCGTCGCTTCGTTGTATGGCGTAGATTTCTCCGATCGCGCAGATTCGGGGCCTGCGGGGTCGAGATGTCCGCAGAACGGCTGGCAGACCGACTCACAACGTAGGATGACACCGCGCCTTGAGTGCCACTGCTTGCGGTTTCCGCCCGTTTGTTGAGTGTGTCGTGCATACCTCATGAGACCAGTTGCGGACACGCATGCAAACGAATCGAACTCTTCGGATCAACTAGTTCCGAGGATCGTTTATGGCTGTATTCTGTTCTTTCTCTTGGTGTTACTGCATCTCATGTATTTCTGCGCCCTCTATCTCTTCCAGGATGTCGGCGATCTCACGGCGACTCCTCCGTGTGGCTTTTGCAAGCTCTACGACGGTCTTCGAGTCCAAGGCTCGACGGGTCCGCGCACGCTGGTTCACCTCGATAAACGCACGAATCACCCGATCGACGGTTTCGCGCTGGCGGAGGGCGAGTATCTCGGTCCCGGCCGGCGGCGTATAGGGCCCTGGACCTTCGCGCCACTCCGACTTCGCCCACTCCGCGACTTTCGCAGGGTCCGTTCTGAGCGCCTTCGCGATCCTCCCTAGGTACTCCGGCCGGGCGCCACGCGTGTTAGTCCCGTGAATGATGCGAGAAACAGTCGACGGATGGATGTCGACCGCCAACGCCAGCTGGCGCAACGAAGGGTCGCCGTGTGGACCAGTGAATCCAGCATTGAGCAACGCTGAATACCAGGGCTCGGGGACCATAGTTCCGTTAGTCATTCGCACATTATCTATGTGCCGCCCAGACCGCCGACACAGGGGATAACATGTCGGTCACAAGACGCGCAACGGCGCCCAGGAGGGTTGGCGAACCATGTCTCTGAACGAACACCAGCGCCGCGTCACCAGCGCGGAGCTGCGCGCGAATCTCGACCTCGCCGACCTCGATACCGCAACGCTCGCAGCAGAACTCGGCTTGTCGACGGCTGCAGTCGAGGACGCGCTCGACATCGGACCGGCGACCGATCCAGCACTCGTGTGGCGCCTGCGCGATCACCTCGAATCCGCGGCCCGTGCGGCGGGCGCTGCGCCGCACGAGTACACCTACCTTCCCGAGCGGATGAGATCGGCCGCGCAGGTCTGGTTCGGCGTCGGAGATCACCGCTTCTCGGACTGAGTCGCTCCACGCGATGGGCTTGCCGACGCATTCTCAGCGCTCCTTCAGCGACCGACGGTCACACTCGTGCGATGGACACGATCGCAGGACTGCCCGCGCACCCCCTCCTTGTTCACCTTGCCGTGGTGGCGATTCCCCTGACGGCCGTTCTGGCGATCCTGGCAAGCCTCTGGCCGGCAGCGCGCCGACGGCTCGGCTGGTTCACGTCGGCGGTCGCGGTTGTCGCAATGGCCATTACTCCGCTCACCACTTCCGCGGGTGAGGCATTGGAGAAGCAGGTGCCGCGTTCAGAAACACTGCACCGACATACCGAGCTCGGCGGCCAGATGCTCTATTGGGTCGCAGCGCTTTTCGTACTGGTCGTGCTCTCCTGGGCGATGTACGACGACACCATCGCACGACGTGTGCCCGCTGCGGCCTCGGTACGCACTCATCGTTGGCTGCGAGTCGGGCTCGCGGTGGCGACTATCGTTGTGGCGCTTGGCGCTCTGGTGATGGTCGTCCGCGTCGGCGATTCCGGGGCGCGGTCTGTGTGGCTGGGCTGACGACGGTCACACGGCACACAACGGCCACACGGCAGACAACGGCCACACGGCGATTCCCGTTCTCAGATCACCTTGTCGATGTCTCCGGTCAGCTTCTCGGGCTTCACGGTCGGTGCGAAGCGGTCGACGACCTGGCCGTCGCGGTTCACGAGGAACTTGGTGAAGTTCCACTTGATGCGATTGCCGAGCACGCCCGACTTCTGCTCGCGTAGCCACGCGAAGAGCGGATGCGCGTCGGAGCCGTTGACGTCGACCTTCGCGAACATCGGGAAGCTGACGTCGTAGGTGAGCGAGCAGAAGTTCTTGATCTCCGCCTCGTCGCCCGGCTCCTGGTGAGCGAACTGATCACAGGGGAACCCGAGTACGACGAGTCCGCTCTCGGCGTAGGTTTTGCTGAGCTCTTCGAGTCCCTTGTACTGCGGGGTGAAACCACACTTCGACGCCGTGTTGACGATCAGCAGGGGCCGCCCCCGAAAATCGTCGAGGTCGACGGTGTTGCCGTCGATGTCCGTTGCCGTGAAATCGTAGGCACTGGTCATGGGCTTACCTCCGCGTCGATCCGATCAGCTTCTCCGCAGCCTATCCGACGAACGAATAGCCTCGAAGCGTGCGCACCTCAGATGACTTCCGCAGGGCTTGGCACACCGTCCGCACCTCGCGGTTCGCGCCCGCGCTGGTGATCGTGGTGATCCTGGGTATCGCCGCGGCGTTGTTCGTCGGCTCCTACACCTACTCGACGGCCAACCCGAAACCCGAACGCGTGCCGATCGCGGTCGTCGGCACCCTGCCGCCACCACAGTCGGCCGACGTCGAGGCACGGCTCGCACATGAACTCGGAAGCTCCGTCGACGTACGGCATCTGTCGACTCACGCCGAGGCCATGGAACAGCTGCAGAACCAACAGGTCTTCGCGGTCGTCGACATCGACACCACGGCACGCACCATCGACGTCGACCTGTCGAGTGCATCCGGCGCGACGGTCGCCCAACTCCTCGAACAGAGCATGCCGCGTGCCGCCGCCGGGACCGGGTACCGCGTGAGCATCCGCGACGTCAACCCGCTGCAACCGCGAGATCCGCACGGGCTCACCATCTTCTACATGATGCTCGCCGCGGTCATCATCGGATTCGTCGGCGCGATCCAGCTCGGCGTGCACGCCAACAAGTTGCGGCCTTGGGAGAGAATCGGATTCACCGCGTTGTACTCGCTACTGGGTGGCTTCACGATCTGCGCCATGATCGACTGGATCATCGGTGCGCTGACGCTGCCGGTGCTCGAGGTATGGCTCATCCTCGCCCTGACAATGTTCACCTGCGGCATGATCTTCACGATGTTCAGCGCGATGTTCGGACGCTGGGCAATTCTGCCGACGTGGGCGGTCATGGTACTGCTGGGCAATCCCTCATCGGGAGGCTCCGTCGCGTGGCCGCTGCTACCCAGGGTGATCGCGACCATCGGCGGCTGGCTGCCACCCGGCGCGTCGGTCAACGCACTGCACACCGCGGTGTATTTCCGTGGGCATCAACATGTCTGGCCGTTTCTGGTGCTCACCGTGTGGTCCGCGGTGAGTATCGCCGTCTACCTGTTCGAGCGACGCGTTCGGGGCCGCAAGACCCCGAACGCACCGGCCGCCGACATCGGCGCCGCCTGATCTCGCGACAGGCCCCAGAAACCGATGGGCCTCAGAAACCGACGGGCCTCAGAAGCCCACGGCGCGGATCTGTCCGGGCGACCACAGTCCGTTGTGGACATCGGTCGTCACCGTCAGTTCTGCTGGCTTCTGCGGCACAAGCGGAGTGAGACGCTGCAACATGCCCCAGTCCTTGGCCCAGTCGTTGCGTAGATACGACGGCAACACCGTTGGGCGCATCTCGTTTTCGACGATGCCGAGCGGACCGCCCGCGGTCCCGGCCATCCAGCGCTGCGAGTTGACCCGCTCGCCCTCGCGGTCGGGCGAGATCCGCCACTCCGGTGTCTCCAGCACGCCGTTGTACACCTGCGCGGGACGCTGACACGGGAACGCCAGCGCGGCCTCCCAGTCGATCATCACGGGCGCCTCGCTACCCACGAGGTCGTTGAGCGTCACCATCTTCGAGACACGAGGAGGTGTGACAGCGAGCCACTGATCGGAGTTGGTTGACGTGTCCTGCGCCAGCACACGCACGACCGTCGCGCCCTGCGGGGCGCCGTCGAGCGGGAACCGCAGGTTGCGCCACGCGGGTGCACCGCCGATGTCCATCGGGATCATGATCCCCGCGGGCGTCACCGATCCGTCCGGACCCACGCGGCCGAATTGGAGGCGGACCTGCTGTCCCGAACGTGTCACGGCGAGGTCGTCGACGTATTCGATCTGTCCGGCAACCGACATGGTGATGAGCGGAGCGTCGGAGCTGCGCGCGGGTAGCTGATACCAATCGGACGTCAGACTGCCTGTGCCCGACGGCGATCCGTAGGTACCGAGCACCGGCGTGCGCTGCGGCGACAGCCCGAACGGCAGCTTCACCTTCGAGCCGTTGACGCCCGTGGTCGACGTCGTGCCGCCCGCGGTGTCGCTCGACGGACTACTGCTGTCCGTTCCGGTCTGATCGGTCGCGTCCGATTGCGTCCGGTCGACCTCGGCCGACGATGTCCCCGTTGACGAGTCCGATTCGGTGCCGTCGTCGGAGAGATCGGATCCGACGCCGTTCGGGTCGAAACCGGTCGCCTCGGCACCCGCGAGCGCCGCTCCTGGTGACGGGTTGTTCTGTCCCGCAACACGTGCAGGTGCGAGCAAGGCCGAGTTGACGTCCTTCTCGACGAGCACCGAGTCGGCGAGCGCGCACGGCTGACCGCGCACCGCCGCGACGTTCGAACTCAGCCACGACCACGAATTCCGTTGTGTCCAATCCGCCTTCGCGAACGAGACGAGGGTGAACAGCAGCATGATCACCGATACGACGATGATCGACGGCGAACGCAGCCAGGCCGTCCACCGCTTCTTCGATACCCGCTCCTCACCGCGTCGAACGTCGTCGGAGACGTAGTCGTCGCGGAAGTGTTGCCAGAGACCGAGAATGGTCAACAACACCGCGACCGTGAGGATGACCGCCCAGACCGGAATCCCCTTCACGTCGGGAACGGCGTCGCGCCAAGGGATTCCGTAGCTGCCGACGTACCACCACTGGTTACGTCCGGAGAATGCCAGCGCGAGAACGTAGGCACACGCTGCGGCGAAGAGCGTGCGGTTGCGTCGACGACGCATCACGGCGCGGTCGACGCACACGGTTGCGACAGCGGCCAAAGCGCCTGCGATGCAGGCATACACACCCATCTGGTGAGTCCACTTGGTCGGCAGGAACGCCATCATCAGAGCGGTGCCCGCGACCGTGGCAACCAACCGCCAGGTGGGAGCCGACGCAATGCCCGCCAACCGTCGACGGTTGAGCAGCATGACCACCACGACGATCAGGCACACGAAGGTGATGAGCACACCGAAGCGGCGCGCGATGCCACCGTCGGCGGTGGGATTCATGAGCATGTAGTAGCGCATGCCCTCTTCCCACCACTTGTTGGTCGGACCGACAGCGGAGTTGACCCTGATCGCTTCGCGAATCGTGGCGAGCGTCTGGTCGGCGAAGATCTCGTAGAGCACCACGAGTCCCGACGCCAGAATCGGTACGAGGATGGGCCACAAGCCGTCTCGTCGACGTCTGATCATCAGACGCTTCAACAGCGGTCGGATTCCCGCGATGAGCGGGATGGCAGCGATCACGCCGGTCGGGTGGATCGTGAGCGTGAACGCCGCGACCACGATCGCGAGCGTCAACGGGAAGAACCGTCCGGTGGCTATCGCCCGCTCCACCAGCACCCACGCAAGCAGCGTGCCGACGGCGATGATCGGTTCCACACGAAGACCGTTGTTGAACGGCATCCACACCGCGAGGAACACCAGCGCGGCAGCCCAGATCGCCGACTGCGACGTCCGAACCGCGTAGCCCAGCCGCGGGATGGCGGCGCGGCTGATCAGCCACCAGCCGACCACCGCGTAGAGGAAGGGCAGCAAGCGCAGCCACGGAGTCGCCGTGCTCACCTCCATCCACAGCGAGAGGTACTGGTAGTGCCAGCCGAACGGGTCCTGCGGCACACCGAAGTATCGGTAGTAGTTGTCGAGGTAGCCGGCATTGCGGGCGACTCGGGCGACGGTGACCTGATAGCCGTCGTCCGCCGTGTTGCCACCGACGAACAACCAGATCAGCAGGACGAGCGTGACGAAGGCGTCGACCCAGCGCGGTCTCCACCACCCCTGCGGGAAGAGCTTGTGGACGCCGCGTCCGTCATGGGCGTCGAGCACGGCCAGCGCGAGCATCGAGGCAATCGTCATGACGACGCCGATCACCAGCAGCCAGAACTTCAGCGTCGTCGGGGTCGACGCGAACCGGGTGTCCAGCGTGGCGCGGAACGACAAGCCTTCCGTCGGCGCATCTTGCGGCAACTGCGAATACACACCGATGATCTGCGGTCGTGCTGTCGCGTCGCGCAGGTCGAATGAGCCCAGACCGGTGTCGGTTGTCGAGAGATTCTCGAATTTGCCTGCGGCACCGTCGGTGTCGGCGTGGAAGACGACGCGGCATCCGGGTGAATTCTCCGCCGCGCTTCGAGGGGCACTGAGCAACACGATGTTTCGCTGTGTCAACTGCAGTGAGTCGCGGGTGGCGCGGATGAAGAAGCCGACCTTGTTGGCGTCGGTTCCGTTCCACGGCACCGTCGAGACGATCACGCCGCCCGACGCCGGCAGACTCTTGGCGAGTGAGCATGGGACGGACACGTCCATCGACACCGGCGAGAACGAGACGCTCGGCGCCGCCACGCTGCCGACCGAATTCTGTTGCGGCCAGGTCAGTTCCGTCTTGGTGTAGTTGACCGGCAGGAACGGGGTCAGCAACGCGATCACGATGCCGATGAGCCCCGCGACCACCGCGACGATCTTGGCGATCCTGATCCGATCGGCCGACGTCGACGACACCGATCCGCCCGTGCTCTTGGCGTCAGGCTTGTCGTCGTCTTTCCCCGCTGCGTTCACCGGCGTCTCACTCATCATCTTCTGGCACCACCTGCATTGCTCCGGGACGGCTCCAGCCCCACCTGGTCGACGTTCCGGTACTCACCGCTGCGGGCACCGCCTCTGGCACCAACGGCGACAACCGTTGCAGGCTGCCCCAATCGCGATACCAGTCGTTCTTCAGATACGTCGCCATCGTCGACGGCGTCGTCAGCGCTTCCGCCGTGGTGAGCAGTCCACCGTTGACGGTGGCCATCCACGTCTTCGACTGCGAGTTCGCCACCGCCAGCTCCGGCAGGATTCGCCACTGCGGAATCTGGTTGACGCCGTTGGACGCATCCATCGGGTGCTGGCACGGGAATGCCGCGCCAACCGCGAAGTCGACGAGCACCGGGTCCGACGACCCGACGACGTTTTGCAACGTCTTCAACTCGGGAGCGCGCGGCGGTGTCACCGCGAGCCACTGGTCGGGGTCGAGGTTGTTGTCGGTGGCGACGATCCGCATCGCGGTCGCACCAGCGGGCACCGACGACATCGGGATACGCAGGTTGCGCCACGGCCGATTCGCCTTGCGGTCGGCGTCGATCGGTTGCACGGCCGCACCGACCTGCTGGAACTTTCCGTCCTGCTCGACGCCGAACTCCACCTGCAGCGACTGCCCGTACGTCGTGACCCCGTCGGGATCGGTCGAGGCCAGCGCGCCTGCCGCCGTGATGACGATCAGCGGCGACGAGTCGCGCGCGGGCAGTCGATACCAGTCGGTCGTCAGCGATGCCTGGCCATCGGCTGCGTAACTACCCATCACCGGGGTCGTCGCGGGGTCGAGTCCGAACGGCAGTGCCGCGGTGCTGCCGTTGACCCCTTCTGGTCCGCGCCCGCCCGTCGTGCCCGGCGCACCACCGGCGACGACGAAGGTCTTCGAGAGATCGGCCGAGGTGTTCTGGGTACCCGGCTTGATCGAATCCGCCTCCGGGGTGAGGTCGTCGGCGACCCCCTGGGGCGAGAAGCCCCGCGAGGTGCCCTCCAGTGCCTTCGACGCCGAGGCGTTGTCGACCGGAGCGAGACTGCCCTTGTTCGAATCGGGTTCGACGAGAACGTAATCGGCCATCCCGCAACCCCCGGTGACCGCGTGCACGTTGCCCTTCAACACGGAGTAGGTGTCGGCGCGAGCCGCTGCGGCCTTGGCGAACACCGCGAGTTCCGCGAGCAGGATGATCACCGCGATGACGGCGATGGGCGACGACGCGATGCCGGTTCGCCACCGCTTGGGCGGCTTGCCCGCGTCGTGGTGCAGTCCGGTGTCGGCGACGTAGTCGAGGCGCAGGTGCTGCCATACCGCGATGACGAGTGCGATCACCGCCAGCACCAGGAACATCGACGAGACCTGCAGTCCCGCAACCACTGGTGCCTTGTCGAACCACGAGATCCCGAAGTCGTACGACCACGGCCACGCGTTGTATCCGGCCGCCGCGGCCGCGCAGGCGACGAGCAGACCTGCGATCAGGATCGACAGGTTGCGCGTATTACGTTGCGCCACCTGGCCGATCGCAACACAGGCGACCGCAGCGAGCGCCGCGGCGAGGCCCGCGAAGATGCCGAACTGAATGGTCCACTTGGTCGGGGTGAGCGAGAGCAGCCCGATCGTGATCAGTACCGCCCCGGTGACGCGCCAGACCGGTCCGCTGTCGACTCCACGGATCTTTTTGCGCCGCAGCATGATCGCGAGAACCACGAACAGCGAGACCAGCAGCAACAGCACCGGCACCCGGCGTACCAGCGAGCCGTCGCGCGTGTTGACCGCCAGGAAGTAGTACCGCAGGAGTTCCTGGTACCAGGCCAGCGTCGGCCCGACGGTATAGCGCACCCGGATGGCCTCGAACACCGACGCGAGTGTCTGGTCGCGGAACACGATGATCACCACGATCGCCGGAGCCGCCAACAGGGGAAGCAGAAGGGAGGCGAGGCCCGATTCGCGGCGTCGTCGAACAAGGATCTTGAGCATCGGCCGCGCACCGGTGATCAGCAGTGCGACCGCGATGACACCCGTCGGCGCGGTGGCAAGGGTCAGAGCGGCGGCGAAGGCCGCTCCCGCGGCAGGCAACATGCGCCGGGTCGCGATGGCCTGCTCGACGCCCCACCAGGTCAGCAGACTGCCGAGCACCACGACGCCCTCGCTGCGCAGACCCGAGGCCATCGGCAGCCAGAACGCGAGAAAGACCGCGGCGCCGGTCACCATCGCCCACTGCGACGTGCGGACGGCACGCCCCAGCCGCGGGAGCAGCACCCGACTGAGGATGAACCAGCTCACCAATCCGATCACCAACGACGGGATGCGCATCCACACACCCGTCGACGACACCGACGACCAGTGCGCGAGGAAGTCGTAATACCAGTCGAACGGCGCCTCGGGGATGCCGTAGAAGCGGTAGTAGTTGGCCAGGTAACCCGCGTGCTCCGCGTTCCGACCCATGTTGAGGATGTAGCCGTCGTCGGACGAGCCTGCTCCGAGGAAGTGCCAGACAATCAGGATGGCGGTCACGGCGATGTCGGTGACGCGCGGACGCAGCAGCGCCAACCACCGCACCCCACCGACCCGTCGGTGGTAGCCGTGGATGCGATCGAGTTGTGCGAGCGCCGCGAGTGCGACGATCGCCGCAAGCACGCCGACGATCATCACGAGCCACTTGATGACCGACGGACTCGAATCGAACCGATCGTCGACGACGATGCGCGCCGACAGGCCGGGCGTCGACGTGATCGTCGACGTCGGGATGTCGGTGAACAGGCCCGCCACCTGCGGCCGGTCGGCCTCCGGCGCCGTCTGTGCAGGTCCGAGTCCCACGAAGCGTGCGCCCGAACCCGCCGCCGACGAGAAGATGTGCAGCTGCGTGCACCGATCCGACGCGACGTCGGCGCGCGGAGCGGACGCGACGGTGTCGCCACGCATCGTCACCGTCACCGCGTTCGCGTCTGCCGTCACGTTCAGCGCAGAGGATCGCTGGTTCTTCGCCGCGGGCGGCATCGTCGTGAGGATCGTCGACGACGCATCCGTCGGCGGCGACCGCAGGAGCGAACACGGAATGGTGACGTCGAGATCCTGCGCCATCTGCGCGACGAGCGGAGCCGTGATGTCGGCGTTGGTCGCACCGAGCTTCTGGCCCTGAGGCCAGGTGATGGTTGCCGTAGTCGTGGTGACCGGGAGGAAGGGCGTGAGTACTGCAGCCACAATCGCGATCAGACCCGCTGCGACAGCAATGATCGACGTCGTCCCAGGTGAGAGGCGTCGTGCGCGACTATTCGGGTCGTCGGATCGACGGTTGGGCAGCGCAGCTGTCGTCTTCTCCGGCGATTCGGTCACACGCGAATGCTAGTCAGGTTGCCTGTGACAAAACCAAGTCGGCCCCATTTCAGCAGGGCGTGTCACGCGACACAGTCGCATGCGCATCCGGCAATACGTCGGCAGGCTGGATGTGGTGAGGTGCCCGCGGCACCGGCAGATCGTCGTGGATTCCGCGGACGCCGGAGAGGGAACACAGTGACGACGACCGTCAATGCTTTCTGGGCAACAGCTCCCGATGCGCCACTATCGAAGACAACCATCGAGCGCAGGGACCTCGGCCCGAAGGACGTCCTGATCGACATCGCCTTCGCCGGGATCTGCCATTCCGACATCCACACCGCCCGCAACGAGTGGGGCGGGACCACCTACCCCGTCGTGCCCGGACACGAGATCGCCGGAACGGTCGCGGCCGTCGGCGATGAGGTGACAAGGCACAAGGTCGGCGATCGCGTCGGCGTCGGATGCTTCGTCGACTCGTGCGGTGAGTGTGCCGCGTGCAAGAACGGCGACGAGCAGTACTGCACCAAGGGCGTCGTCCAGACCTACAACTCGAAGACCTACGAGGGCGAGTTCACCCACGGTGGGTACTCGCAACAGGTCGTGGTGACCGAGGACTTCGTGCTGAAGATCCCCGAGGGCGTCGACCTCGACGTCGCGGCACCGCTGCTGTGCGCGGGAATCACGCTGTATGCGCCGTTGAAGCACTGGGGAGCCGGCCCCGGCAAGAAGGTCGCGATCATCGGTCTCGGCGGCCTGGGACACATCGGAGTCAAGATCGCCCATGCGCTGGGCGCCGAAGTGACCGTCCTGAGTCAGACCCTGTCGAAGAAGGATGACGGCGAACGCTTTGGCGCCGATCACTACTACGCGACCAAGGATCCCGAGACCTTCCGCACCCTGCGCGGAGAGTTCGACCTCATCATCAATACCGTGTCGGTGAATCTCGACCTCGACGATTACCTCGGGTTGCTGGCCATCGACGGCACCCTCGTCGAACTGGGGGTGCCCGAGCATCCCCTGGAGATCAAGGCATTCTCGCTGCTGGCCAACCGCCGCTCGATCGCCGGTTCGATGGTCGGGGGCATTCCTGCCACCCAGGAGATGCTCGACTTCTGCGCCGAACACGGCATCGGCGCCGAGATCGAGAAGATCAGCGCCGATGAGATCAACGCCGCCTACGACCGTGTCGTCGACAGCGATGTGCGGTACCGATTCGTGATCGACACCGCGACTCTCGCCGACTGACCCCAACCCTCGACGAGGTACGTACACAACTCGGTCGTCAGCGCGAGGCCACGACAATAATTTCGATGGCCTCGCGCTGAGGTCGCAGTTGTGTACGTATAACGGGCGCCCGGCCATGCGCTGTGGAACCGTTGACACATGAGCGACCCCGAGTTCGATGTGAACAAGCTCTTCCCGGGCAAGTTCTTCATCAGCACCACGCTCGACGTGCTCGAGTCCAAGAAGAAGATGACCGGCCATCTGCGACGCCGGTTCATCCAGCGCGCCGCGATGGCAGGCATCATCATCGCGATCTTCTACGTCATCAACTACACGATCGTCGCCGCATTCGACACGATGACCGATCCGCCAGGGCAACTGCACGCGGTCGGCAAGCTCATCGGTGCGCTCGCCTTCGGCTGGGCGCTGGTGTTCATCTACTACACCAAGTCCGAGCTGCTCACCTCGAACATGATGATCGTCTCGGTCGGCGCGTACTACCGACGCGTGACACCCGTCCTGATCATGCGCATCCTGCTGTTCTGCTACCTCGGCAACATCCTCGGCGGCCTGCTGATCGCCGTGATGCTGCGTGGCACAACACTTCTCGACGGCCCGGTACTCAACGCGATGGTGCACGCGGTCGACGTCAAGACGGGCTACCTCAGCAACGGATTCAGCGGTTGGCTCGACCTGTTCATCCGCGCAGTCCTCTGCAACTTCATGATCAACCTCGCGATGTTGCTCGTCTACAACGGCTACCTGACCGAAGACATCGCGAAATGCATGGCGATGATCACCGCCGTCTTCGTCTTCGCGTTCCTCGATTTCGAGCACTCCGTGGCCAACACCGTGTTGTTCATGATCGTCGGATTCCAACACGACATACCGATCGGTTTGGTGTTCGGCAATCTCGGGACCGTGCTGCTGGGCAACTTCGTCGGAGGCGGAATCCTCATCGGGTTCTACTACGCGTGGGTCAACGACGAGCGCGACACCCACCTCGTGCACCTCCGACGGCACCGGCACTGAACCGTCACGCCCCCGCACGCTCCGCACCAATCGGCGCCCACCCGAGATGGGTCATATGTCCGACATTGCGATTGGATCACGACGCGGTCGGCGATGAGCTTTGCCGCTGGTCCCCGGTCGTACGTTGACTCGGGGCCTTGCGGATGCGTCGAAGAATCGACCTTCCTTCCATGAAGCAGTCGTGGAACATCCAAAGGGGGATCAGGGCCCGCTATCGGAGGAGTTTCACGTGATCGGAACAATCATCAGCGCCATCATCGTCGGCCTGATCATCGGCGCACTCGCACGGCTTTTCATGCCGGGCAAGCAGGACATCGGCATCATCATGACCATCGTTCTCGGAATCCTGGGATCGCTCATCGGTTCCTGGCTGACCTACCAGTTCGGGTACAGCAACGCGAACGGCGGCTGGGAGGTCATCCCGTTCATCGTCGGCATCGTCGTGGCGATCGTGTTGATCGCCGCATACCTGGCGATCCGGGGACGTACCGCCGTCCGCCACTAGCACTGGGGTGACGCGTGGCCGGGAAGCACGGGGACTTCCCGGCCGTAGTCGTATTCACAGCATTCGAATCCACCTCTGTGGCTGATGATCACGAGTCGACTCACTTGTGATCGCCGTGGGCACAATGATCGTCTGCGCGACGCGTACGTCACACTATGGTGTGCATGGGTTTTCACGTCGCACTGCCCAACGACGGCAGCATCGAGCAACTCACCGAACTCGCGACCGCGGCTGAGAACCTCGGCTTCGACGGGATGTGGCTGGCCGAGCACGTCCTTCCACCGATCAAGCATCCCGATTCGGCCTATGCCGCCGAGTATGACCCGCTGGTGCTGCTCGGTTTCATCGCCGCGCACACGACCACCGTGCGGGTAGGCACCTCCATACTCGTTCTCCCCCTGCGGAATCCGTTCGTCGTCGCCAAACAGGCCGCGACTGTCGACGCGCTGAGCGACGGGCGGCTGGAACTCGGGGTCGGTGTCGGGTGGAACGCCGACGAATTCACCGCCGTGGGAGCCGAGTTCCACGACCGCGGGCGCCGCACCGACGAAGCGATCGGCGTGCTGCGCCATCTGTGGGCAGGCAACACCGACGGCCTGCTGGGCGAGCACTACAGCTTCGGCGGCGGGTATCCCACCCCGGTACGCCCACAGGGCATTCCGATCACGATCGGCGGGCACTCCCCCGCGGCGGTGAATCGTGCTGCACGCCTTGGTGATCGTTGGCAGTCGATTTACTTCAACAACTCGGGGACCGACCCGGCGACGTTCCGCGCGATAGCAGCAGACCTCAAACGTCGTACCGAAGGTCGCGTCACGACGGCGATCAAGCGCTTCGTCCGCACCGCCGACCAGGTCGACGCGTTGGTCGACGAACTCGACACGTGGCGTCGTGCCGGGGCCGACGACGTCGTCGTCTGGTTCGGGGAGCCATCCGTATTCGGCCCTCTCCAAGAACGTTTCGCACGCAAGGCACAGGTCAACACATGACGACCCGCGCTGGCGCAACAGCCACCGATGCGGGCACAGTGGTGAGATGAGCGCCGAGTACCTTCCGCCTACCGGCCACCCCGCGATCGACTACGCCGAGCTCACCGGCGCGGCACGCGCACTCATCGATGGCGAATCCGATCGCGTCGCCAATGCTGCCAATCTGTCGGCGCTCGTCTATCAGGCTCTGCCACAGGTCAATTGGGTTGGCTTCTACTTCTTCGACGGCCACGAGCTGGTGGTCGGCCCGTTCCAGGGAAAACCTGCCTGCGTACGCATCCCGTTGGATCGCGGCGTCTGCGGGGCTGCCGCACGGACCCGCATCACGCAACGCGTCGCCGACGTGCACGCCGTCCCCGACCACATCGCCTGTGACGCCGACAGTCGGTCGGAAATCGTTGTGCCGCTGGTGCACCACGGCGAACTCATCGGGGTCTTCGACCTCGACAGTCCGGTCACCCACCGCTTCGGAGCCGACGATCAGGCGGGTCTCGAATCGATCGCCGAGACGTTCCTCGCGTCTCTCGGGTAGCTTCCTAGATGACCTGCGCCAGCTTGCCGAACCCGCTGCGATGGAAGATCAGCGGATTTCCGGTCTCCGGATGGTCGACGCCGTGCAGCTCGAGCAGCACGATGATGTGATCGCCCGCCTCGACCTCGCGGTAGATGGTGCAATCGAAATGAGCCAGTCCCTCGTCGAGGGTGACCGCGCCCTCGTCGGATGCCTTCACCGCGATGCCGTCGAATCGGTGCTCGACCGCTCCGGCGAGTTGCCGGCAGGCGGCACCCTGGTGGTCGGCGAGAATCGTGACGCCGAGGTGTGCTGCGCGTCGAAGATCCGGCCACGTCTTGGACCCCGACGCCACCGAGACCGACACCAGCGGCGGGTCGAGACTGACGCTGGTGAACGAGCTTGCGGCGAGGCCGGTCAACTGGCCGTCGACCTCTGCGGCAACCGCGACGACACCGGTCGGGAAAATGCCGAATGCCTTGCGTAGACGAGCGGGATCGAGATCCTGGTTGGTATGCAGTTCATTGGTCGGGAGTTCGTTCGGACGCGGTTCGCTCATGAGCCTGCCTTCAGCAATGTGGTGACGATCGGCTTTGTCGCAGTGAGCCATTCGGCGTATGCGGCAGGGTCGTCGTATGCGGAATCGATGACGTAGAGTCCACGTCCCGGCACCGTGCCACCGATCTCGTTGAGCACGGGGCGCAACGTGAGCTCCGGCGCGAGTGAATGTGCGGGGCTACCGCCGAGCATCAGCGGAATCGCGATGCCGGAGAGTCCTGTCCCGCCGGCGAAGCGGTCGAGGAACAGTTTCAGCAGACCGGTGTATGCGGCTTTGTATGTGGGACTGGCGAATACGACGAGATCAGCCCGGCCGACCTGTGACACGAGATCGTTGACGTACTCGTCGCCCCAGTCGAGAATCGTCGAACCAAGTGTTGCCAGGTCGACGATCAGATCGGGTTCAGAACCCGACAGTTCCGCGGCCAGATATGTTGCGGCGCCGAGTGTTCTGCTACCTGGTTTCGGGTTGCCGACGACGACCGCAGTCGTCACGACGCCGACACCCGCTTGAGCGGTGCGGGCGACCCGAACGGAACCGATGCGCTGACCGCGACAGGAGCGGGGTGCTCCCACAGTCCGCGACGGGTGAGCTCGGGAAGCACACCCTCCCCGAACCAATACGACTCCTCGAGATGCGGGTAGCCCGACAGCACGAATTCGTCGATCCCCACCTCGTGATACGCCTCGATCAGGTCGGCGATCTCGGTGAAGGAGCCGACCATTGCGGTTCCCGCACCGCCGCGCACCAGGCCGACGCCCGCCCAGAGGTTCGGGTAGATCTCCAGCCCGTCCTTGGACCCCTTGTTCAGCGCGAGCATGCGCTGCTGCCCCTCCGACGCCGAGCGTTTCAGCCCCGCCTGGATGCGCGCGATGTCGTCTTCGGAGATGTTGGCCAGCAGGCGATCCGCTTCGGCCCACGCGGCTTCGGAGGTGTCCCGCGCAATGGTGTGCAACCGGATTCCGTACTTCAGTTCGCGACCCTGCTCTTCCGCGGCGGCACGGACACGAGAAATCTTCTCTGCCACGGCCTCTGGCGGCTCGCCCCAGGTGAGGTAGACGTCGGCATGCTTCGCCGACACCGCGATTCCTTCGGGCGACGAGCCGCCGAAGTAGATCTGCGGCAACGGATCCGGGATCTGGTGCAACACCGCGTTTTCGACGGAGAGGTACTGACCGTCGAAGTTCACCGTGTCGCCGGTCCAGAGCCGTCGCACGATCTCCAGGAACTCGTCGGCCCTGGCGTAGCGCTGCTTCTTGTCGAGGAAGTCGCCGAACATCCGCTGCTCGGCGTCCTCACCGCCGGTGACCACGTTGAGCAGGAGTCGACCACCGGAGAGATTCTGAAACGTCCCGGCCATCTGCGCGGCCAGGAACGGCGCGGTCATCCCCGGGCGGAATGCCACGAGGAACTTCAGACGCTCGGAGACGCTGCTGATCATGGCCGTGCTGACCCACGCGTCCTCACACCAGGCACCCGTCGGAGTGAGCGCGGCCTCGAAGCCGAGCTGCTCGGCGCTGCGCGCGATCTGTCCCAGATACTGCACCGACGCCGGTCGACCAGCGGCTTCGGCAGCGACGCCGTGACCACCTCCGACGACATTGCGGCTGTCACCACCGTTGGTGGGCAGGAACCAATGGAACTTCAGGGAGCTCACGTAAAGCCTCTCTCCTCGATCGACGCATCTCGTCGCTCGACACATCCGGGCATCGAGCGCGAGCAGGTGCCGCGCCGTAGGCGCAACTACACCAGTTCAGTGCAGGTGGAGAGTTTTTCCAAGGGTTGCGTTCGCACTGATTACTAGATTTGCCACCCGCTGACTGCCGCCTGCTAGCGCTGGATCACGACGCACTGACTTGGAGTTCGGCGCTCCCGATACGCTCCCTGACCCGCGGAATGACTTCGCCGGCAAAGCGCTCCATCTCCGCTTCGAACGGTTGGAACTGCAGCATGAAGGTCTCGATGCCGGCGTTGTGAAACTCGACGATCCGGTCGGCCACCTCGTCGTAGCTGCCGACGAGTCCCGCCGCGGTTCCGCCATTCGTCCCGATTGCCGGGTACTTCGCAAATGTCTGGAACATCACAGCCTTCTCGTCGGCGCCGGCGATTATCGACGCCGTGTACTCCTCGTCGAGTCGGTTGAGTTCCCAGTGGCGGTCGAGCTCGGCCTGCGCCTCGGCGGCAGTCGGCCGCGCCACGACGAACGCTGCGAGCCCGTACCGCACCGGGTCGCCGTGGCGTGGTCGTGCGGCGACTGATCCGATGAGCTCGCGCACGCTGTCGATCGGTTGCCCGTTGATGAACCACACGTCGCCCTGGTCGGCGACCAGGTCACGCGCCCGATCGCTCTCGCCACCGACGTAGATCTGCGGCCGTTCGCGGTAGAGCCCGGTCGGACTGAGTTGATAGCCGTCGATGTCGAAGAACTTTCCGTGATGTTCGACGACCTCGCCCGCCAGCAACCTGCGTACGACCAAGAGCCATTCGGCACCATAGGCGTATCGGTCGTCATGCTCGGGGAAGGCGATGCCCGCCCGCTCGATCTCGGGTTTGTACCAGGCGTTGACCACGTTCAACGACAGCCGACCGCGAGAGATCTCTTCGATCGTCGCTGCCTGCTTAGCCAGTACGACCGGATGAAACAGCAATGGCTTGATTGCGGCGATCAACTCGATCTTCGTCGTCGACGCCGCGAGCGCCGCGACCGCTGTCCAGGTCTCCAACTGTTCCCAGTCGTGTGAGAACGGATTGATCAGGTGCTGAGCAACCAATGTGCTTTCGTATCCGAGGTTCTCGGCCTGCTGGATCAGGTTCAGGTTGCGTCGCCACGATGCGTCGACCGGGTCATCGGGGTGGTGGGCCGACGCCCATGTGCCGTACACATTGGCCCACACACCGAACCTGGGTCCGGCCCGTCGTGCTGCATCATCGTTGGTCACGTTGTCGGTCATAGTATTTCGCTTCCATTGCTCAGGAGTTGGATGACGCGGGTGCGCGATAGAACCAGTCGTCGAGCGAGAAGTCCTTCTTGATGCTCTTCTTCGCGACGAGGAATTCTTTTGTGCCGCGCAGCAATGTGACGCCTGCGTCGGGGAATGGCTCGGTCGAGTACCCGTCGGGGTTCGCGGCTTGACGGATCGCCTCGGCGGGCGCCTTGGAGTTCTTGACCTCGAAGTCCACGTACTCGTTCCAGTGCGCCTTGGCATAGGTCACGGCGCTCGCGTGCAGCTGCTGCCAGGTCGCGGCGAACGTCGGATGCTTGTCGAGGAAGCCGCTCTCGGCGACAGTCGACGATGTTCCGGCGAGATGCGGGTGGTCCCGGTAAACGGAGTCGACGAGGTGGAATCCCTTGAGTTCAAACATCTGCAGCGATACCGATGGCACGACGCCCGGCAGTGCGGCACCGTCGATCTCGCCCGCTCCCAGTGGGGCCTCCTGATCCGCCGGGTACAGGTGCACTAGTTCAGCGGTGACGCCCTCCTCCTGCAGAGCACCCTGGAGGTAGCGATCGATGTATGACCCCTTGGGTACACCGATCTTCTTGCCCTGCAGATCTTTCAGGGTCTTGATCGTCGGGTCTTTCGCGACGACTCCGGCGTTGAGGTTGAACTGCTCGATGTTGATGAGTCGGGTGTCGAGGCCGCTGCCGCGCGCCACCAGCGCGGGGGTGTCGCCGTACTGTGCGACGTCGAGCCGCCCGCCGACGAGCGCCTGGTTCAGATCGGGGCCGTTGGGAAAGCTGACAACCTCGATGTTCTTCACCCCGAGAGAGGAGAGCGCAGGCAGCAGTTGGCCTCTACTGTGTGCGTACCCAGTAGGCCCGGTCAGGATGTTTGCCGAACCGATCACGCCTACGCGCAATGTGTCAATGACGTCTCGCTGCGCACCCGAGTTCTGTTGGCCGCCGCAGGCAGTGAGCGCCAGTCCTGCGAGAAGTGACGCGCTGATGAGCGCGAGAAGGCGGACCGCGACAGGGCGGATCCTCAATGGGCGGTTCATGGTGTTCCGTTTCATGATCTCTGGTGTGATGGCGTGGTTGCGGCTACGCGTGCCGCGTTCCTCGGTGGTGGGTCGCCGTGTGGGATCTCGGGTCCTACCGCGGTTCGACTGCCGGGTTCGCGTCCCTTACCCCAGCCGATGTGCTCGCGATAGGTGCCGATGAGGTCGGTGCGCAGCAGATCCACGTCGTCGACCGGCGTCGACTCGGGGCTCACATAGAGCGCATCGGTCGGGCAGTATGCCTCGCACATGAAGCACGTCTGACAGTCCGTCTGGCGTGCGATGACGGGGATACCCGACTCTGTCGAGTCGAACACGTTTGTCGGGCAGACACTTACGCACCTATCGCATGCGATACATGCGTCGGCGAGAACCAGTTCGATCATGCGACTCTCACCTGATGAGGCCGCAGCGAACCCGGAAGCGCAGGCGTGCGACGGATCTCGACGTCGTCGAGTCCCTTGATGAGGACGTGACCGTGTTGCGCCGGGTCGAGAGCGGGAAAGTCGTCGCGCGTGCTCATCCCACGCGATTCCGTTCGCGCGAGGGCCGACGTGTAGATCCACCGTCCGACAGCGGTGATCGCTGCAGCCTGCCTGGTGAGGACTCGCCCACGAGCCGTCGACGCACCGAAGTCACTGTGCGACAGTGCCTCCCAAATACTGTTCAATTCACCCAGCGCGGGCGTCAACCGGATCCCGTCACGTAGATAGTTCTTCTCGAACGGCAGGAGCTGTGACTGCGCTGAGACGACGACGGCGTCGGGGTTCAGCGTCGTATCGCCGACTCCGAGTCCGACTCGTCCCGCACCCCTCAGTGACGCGACCGCTCGACGCCCGTGCGCCAACGCATCTCGCGCTGCACCCGCGCCCGCAAAGGTGCCCGACGACATCGCCCAGGCGGCGTTGTGACTGCCTCCCCCGGTGAAGCCGCCGCAAATGCGCTCACGCGTTGCGGCGTCTCCCGCGGCGTAGAGGCCTTCGACGCCTGTCCAGCAGTCGTCGTCGATCACGTTCACCCCACCAGTGCCGCGCACCGTCCCCTCCGCGAGGAGATCGACCTCGAACCGCTGGGTGAACGGGTCGATTCCGCGTCGATCGAACTGCAGGAAGAAGTTGGGTTGGCCCAGCCTCATCTGGGCGGCGGTCGTCTCGTCTGCGCGGTCGAGCTGCGCGAAGACCTTCTCCGTCAACAGGGTTCGCGCGATCACTGAGCGTCCTCTCATCGAGCCCGCGCCTTCGACGATCCTGCCGTCCTCGTGATAGAAGCTCGCGTACCCGTAGTAGGCCGTCTTGGTGATCGTCGAACCCTTCGGGACGATCCCGTACGCGTTGCCGAACTCCATCCCGGAGAACTCGGCACCGACTTCGGCCGCCATCAGCGCGCCGTCGCCGGTGTCGACGTTTGTGCCCAGCGCGCGTGAGAGGAACGCACACCCTCCGGTCGCCAGCACCACCGCACCAGCACTGATGCGGTACTCGTCGCCGGTCTGGCGCTGCACACCCGCGGCGCCCGACACTCGGCCGGCGTTGTCGAACAGCAGCTCGAGCGCCGGCGAGTGATCGAGAATGCGAACCCCCCTGCGCTGCAGCCATGCTCGCATTCGCCTCATGTATTCGGGGCCTTGCAGACCGCTGCGGATCGGTTCGCCGGTCTTCTCATCGATCGGGTACGGGTAGCGGCCCTCGTCGCCGAGACGTCGCATGTTCGCGTACGTCTGGTCGAGTACCCGGTCCATCCAGTTGTGGTCGGCCAGGTATCCACCGAGTTGCTCCCGATCGGCCTTGGCCTTCGCCCGCCGCTCGGGATCCGGCACGACGTACCAAACTCCCGTTCCCGCAGGCGCGGTGGTTCCCGACGTACCGCAGTAGCCCTTGTCGACGAGGACCACTTCGGCACCTCGATCTCGGGCATTCAACGCAGCCCACGCCGCGGCCGGTCCACCGCCAAGAACGAGCACGTCCGTCTGCAGGGTGAGTTGCTCAGTCATCAGGGTTCTCCGGTTCTCGAGTGTGTGTGCCATCTGGGCCCCGTCCGACGCCGAGCGCGGACAGCAGTGTTCTGCGTAGGTCGACGAACCTCGGATCCGTGATGTCTCGCGGATGGTCGAGATCGACGGGAATGTCTTCGGCGATCCGTCCGTCGCGGAGCACAAGTGCCCGATCCGCAAGTAGCACAGCCTCTTCGACATCGTGGGTCACAAGCAGCGTGGCGGGGCGATGCCGCTGCCAGAGCTTTTCGACGAGCGATTGGGCGTTCAGTCGCGTCAGCGCATCGAGCGCACCGAACGGTTCGTCGAGGAGTAGCAGGTCGGGTTCACGTACGAGCGCCCGCGCCAACGCAACTCGTTGCGCCTCACCCCCGGAGAGCGTGGTCGGCCACGAATTCTCCTTCGATGCGAGACCGACCTCGGCCAACGCCTGCACCGATCGGTCACGGGGCCGCGCACCCCGCAGGCCGAGTGCGACATTCCGCCACACCGGAAGCCAGGGAACCAATCGATGTTCCTGGAAGACAATCGCTTTGGCAGTCGGGGCTTCGATAGTTCCGGTGAATCCGTCGTCGAGACCGCCGATTCCGCGCAGCAGCGTGCTCTTGCCAGAACCGCTCGCACCCAACAGCGCGACGAACTCTCCCGCTCCGATGCGAAGGTCGACGTTGCGCAGCACGTCGCGATCGCCGAACGTCCTGCCTGCGTTCTCGACGACAACACCGCTGCCCCTGGTCGTCTCGATGCCGGACGATGATGCGGCTTGGGCCGCTACGGTGTCGGTCATCGTCCCGCAAACCCGTTGCGCCAGGACAAGAAACGCTTCTCGAGAAGTCGCACCGCGAGGTCGGTGAGCAGACCGAGGATCGCGTAGATCACCAGCACGAGGAAGATCTGATCGGTGCGCAGGTACTCCTTGGCGTCGTTCATCAGATAGCCGAGACCCACCGGCGTCGTCTGCATCTCGGCGACGACGAGCACGAGCCACCCTATGCCCAGCGCCTGCCGTAGACCGACGAACGCCTGAGGCAGCGCGCCGGGCAGCAGGATGAAGCGCATCAGCTCGAATCGGTTCAGGTTCAACGACTCTGCTGCTTCGATCAGCTTCTGGTCGACGCTTCGGATACCTGCGAACACGTTGACGTACATCGGGAAGATCGGCGCGACAATGATAAGCGCGATCTTGAAGACGTCGTCGATGCCGAACCAGATGATGAACACCGGAACCAGCGCAACTGCTGGCATCATGCGCAAGACCTGCACCGGGGCGTTGATGAAGTCCTCGGCGACGCGAGCCAGCCCTGCAGCGACACCCAGCAGAGTTCCGATGGTGATGCCGATGGCCAGACCGATGGCGACTCGTCGCGTCGACGCTGCCAGGTGTTGCCAGATCTCACCGGTTCGCGTCAGTTCCCAACCGGCGGACAACACCTCGGTCGGCGCAGGTGTCGTGGCACCCAACCATGCGCGGGCACCGAGTTGCCACACGAAGACCACGACGATCAAACCCGACGACTGACGTAGCAGACGGATGACGCGCGCCGACGGCCGTGGAACACGGACGCCGCCACGAGACGTGGCTCCGGAACCTGCCTGCACGACAGCGGTTCTCGACGGGCTGCGCTCGTGGCGCGGCCACGCCTCACTACGCACATGCAGGGTCACGGGTGGCATCTCCGTCGTCAAAGAAGTCGGGCTGAACTTCAGTGGACGGTAGTGCCGACGCTCACTCGATCACAGAGTTGAATTCACTGCGATCCTGACCGTGGTCCGCTCGAGAAGCTGCCGTGACGCCCTGCCCCGCCCGCGAAGCGCGCTGCACCGGCGACGCCCTCGCGTTCGACGATGGGTACGCCTGCCGCCCCCTCGGCGCGGAGCGCGTCGTCGAGGGGAAGGTCGAGTCCCGCGTACACCGACACGCGGTCGGCGAGCACGCATTCGAACGGGAACTGCGCGATCTGCTGCGCGAGTTCCCGCGCAGCGTCCAGCGACTTGCCATGCGGCACAATCCGATTGGCCAACCCGATCGCCAAGGCTTCCTCGGCGTCGACCGGTCTTCCGGTGAGGATGAGGTCGAGCGCCCTGCCGAGGCCGACGATGCGCGGTAGGCGGACCGTCCCGCCATCGATCAGCGGCACGCCCCACCGTCGGCAGAACACGCCGAGCGTCGCGTCCTCGTCGACCACACGGAGATCGGCGAGCAGCGCCAACTCCAATCCACCGGCCACCGCGTACCCGCTGACCGCCGCAATCACCGGCTTGGACAACGCGATTCGGGTCGGACCCATCGGACCGTCTCCCCCGCCGTCGGCGTCGAGGTCGTTGCGGCGCGACGGATCGCCGACCGACGTGAGATCGGCTCCGGCGCAGAATGTTCCGCCTGCGCCTACGAGGACCGCAACCTTGACGTCCGGATCGTCGTCGAATCGGTGGAAGGCTGCTCGCAGCGCACGCGCAGTCGGCCCGTCGACGCTGTTGCGTACTTCGGGCCGGTTGAGCGTGATGGTGACAACCGGCCCGTCGACCTCGTAGAGCACCGGCTCGGCCATGACTACTGCGCGACCACCGCACGGTCGTCGGAGCTGACGAGTTCGTGGATGAACTCCATCTTCTCGAGCACCTTCGGAGGCAGCACGAACGGGTAGAGGTCCTGATGCCCCATCGACCGATTGATCTGGTTGAGCGCCCAGGTCAACGGCAGCCACCAGTCGATGATCCGCTCGAACCCGACCTTGCCCGGCAGGTCTGCCTCCAATGTCGCGCCGGCGGGTGCCAGCGCGAAGGCGGCTGCGGTGTCGAGGGTGTCGCGGATGTGCAGGTAGTGGGCAAACGTCTCGGCCCAGTCCTCGAACGGATGCATCGTGGCGTACGAGGAGACGTAGTCCTGTTCCCAGTTCTCCGGCGGTCCGTCGTTGTAGTGACGATCGATCGCGTCCTGGTAGCTCGTGTTGGGGTCACCGAACAGCTCGGTGTAGCGCTCGAGGTTGGGGCCGTCACCCACGAGAACCATCTGATAGAAATGCCCGATCTCGTGACGGAAGTGCCCGATCAACGTGCGGTACGGCTCGTCCATCGAGACGCGTAGACGCTCGCGGTGCACGTCGTCGCCCTCGGCGAGGTCGAGGGTGATCACGCCGTCGGCGTGCCCGGTGGTGACCGGTTGATCGCGGCTCGACAGCAGGTCGAAGGCGAGTCCGGTCTCCGGGTCGGTGTCTTTGCCGAAGATCGGGAGCTTGAGCTCGTCGAGCTCGTAGATCACTCGACGCTTCGCGGCCTCGGACTCGGCGAAGGCGGCCATGGCCTGTTCGTCGGAGTCCGACGGCCTTGTGCGCGTCAACCGGCACGATTCACAGAGCGCGGGCAGATCCGGGCCCTCCTCGACCATCCAGTTGCAGGCGGCGGGCAGATTGTTGGCACAGCGGACGATCGTCGCCCCGTCGACGGTGCCCTTCTCGTCGTCGTCGAGCACCTGGATCGTGCGGCTGGGCAGGTGGAAACCCAGGTTGTGCCCGCAATTGAGACAGACAGTGTTCTCGAAGGACAGTTGCTGTCCGCAGTTGGAACAATGGAAATCGCGCATCTACTCACTCTTCTCGTTCTTCGGGCCGGACGTAACCGGTGGTGAACTCCGAGCCGCTGACGTCTCAGAGCTATGCATCGTGATGGAGGTCGGAGCCGCGCTGCCTTCTGCACGCGTTCGTGACCAGTGTCACCCTGTTCTCGCAGTACAGTCGTCGAATTCGATGGTGTTCAGGTTCCAGTTCGGTCATATCTCCGCTGGACGCGCAGGGTCGGCCGACCATTGCGACCACGAGCCGGGATACAGAGTCCCGGACAATCCCGCGATCTCCAGCGCGGCGATCTCGTGTGCGGCATTCACACCCGAACCGCAGTAGGCGACGACCGCCGATCCGTCCGTGACGCCCGCCTGCGCAAACCGCTCACGCAGATCCGACGCGGCGCGGAAACGTCCGAACGCGTCGATGTTCTCGCTGGTGGGGAGGCTGATCGCACCGGGAATATGACCCGCGCGCGGGTCAATGGGTTCGACCTCACCGCGATAACGTTCGCCTGCCCGCGCGTCGACGAGGACTGTCTTCGAGTCATCGGAACCGAGCGCCGCGACGTCGTCGATCGTGGCGACCGGCAGTGATCCCGCGTGCAGCGTGACGTTTCCGGGCCGGACGGGTGTGTCGCCGCTCGACAACCGCATGCCGGAATCGCGCCATGCGGCCAGACCCCCGTCGAGAATGCGGACGTCGCGGTGGCCGCCCCACCGCAGTAGCCACCAGGCGCGAGCAGCTGCGAGGTTGCCGTTGTCGTCGTAGACCACGACGGGTGAGGTGTCGTCGATGCCCCACGACCGCGCCGCCTCGGTCAGTGCGTCGATCTCGGGTAGCGGATGCCGCCCGGCCTCGGGCGACGGCGGCGCTGCGAGTTGGGAGTCGAGGTCGACATAGACCGCTCCCGGAATGTGTCCGGTGCGGTAGCGAGCGTGACCGTCGGCGTCGCCGAGTTGCCACCGGATGTCGAGCACGACCGGCGGGGTGTCGGAGAGCATGGCGTCGGCAAGTTGCTCGACGTCGATCAGCACGGTTGACACACGAGACCTCTCTGGGAACAACGACCTGGACGAAAAGCGAACACGGACCTGTCATGGCGGAGGTGGACTCATGGCGACCCGCGCATACCAATCGTGCCCTGTCGCCGCCTATACTCGCCACCACCGGCCTTCGCCCGTGTGTCGAGTCCTACCCCCGCCGGCCCGCCTGACTCCGTAGGATCGTCGCCATGAGGCAGGCAGACGGCACATACTTCGTGACGGCCGAGGAACTGGCCGCGTTCTACGACTCAGGCAAGAAGTATTGGTACATGCGTGACGACGGGTCGACGGATTTGTACTCCGACGAGCTGATCATCACGCACGGCTGGCCGATCTATCTGATGGATCGCGACGAGAAGTGGTTCGCCAAGTGGAACGGCAACTACGAGAAGGCCGTCGAGGACGAGCTCAATCCGCATCTCCTCAAGAACTTCGAAGAGCTGATCACCGAGGGCGACTGGCCCAAGGATCACAACGAGTGACCTCAACCCTCGTTGTCGGCGCGGTGATGTTGTCGGCGCCTAGTTGTTGTCGGCGCCTAGTTTCGGAGGTCCGCTGCGATAGGTGACCGGCGTACCCGACAGTCGTATCGGGTTCGCAGTCGTCACGATTGCGCTGTCCGGGGTCGAGGCGCGCACGTCGATGCCGAGTTCGTCGGCGAAGTCGAACGCCTCGGCGACCGAATTGATCGGTCCCGCAGGCACTCCCGCAGCTGTGAATTCGGCGTACCAATGATCGGCGTCCTTGGTGACAAGCACCGTGGTGATCTCGTCGACTAATTCGTCGCGGTGGGCAACGCGCGCCGAGTTCGACGTAAAGCGTTCGTCTGCAGCCAGTTCCGGGCGGCCGAGCACCTCGACGGCCTTCTCGAACTGGCCGTTGTTGCCGACAGCCAACGCGATCGGGCGGGTGGCCGTCGAGAACACCTGGTAGGGAGTGATACTCGGATGGCGGTTGCCCATCGGCGCGGGCACCACACCTGCGTTGAGGAACCCCGACGCCTGGTTGACCAACGACGACAACGATGCCGAGAACAGGTCGACGTCGACGCGTTGCCCCTGGCCGGTCCGGTCGCGATGGCGTAGTGCGGCAAGGATTCCCAAGCCCGCGTGCAGACCCGCGAGAACGTCGACGACTGCGACTCCAACCTTCACCGGTTCGTCGGGTCCCGAGCCGGTGACACTCATCAATCCGCCGACCGCCTGAACCAGCAGGTCGTATCCGGGCAGTGCCGCGCCCCCGTCACGACCGAATCCGGTGATCGAGCAGTACACGAGATCTGGTCTTTCCGAACGCAATTGGTCGTATCCCAGACCGAGGCGCTCCATCGTTCCGGCCCGGAAGTTCTCGATCACGACGTCGGCCTGCAGCGCGATCGCACGAGCGCGGGCCAGATCGTCCGGATCGCGTAGGTCGAGCGTCACCGACTTCTTGTTGCGATTGACGGACGCGAAATAGGTAGCGGTGCCGTCGGCCGTAAATGGCGGCCCCCACGTCCTCGTGTCGTCCCCCGCCCCCGGACGTTCGATCTTGACGACGTCGGCGCCGAGGTCTGCGAGCATCATCGTCGCGTACGGACCGGCAAGTACGCGGGTGAAGTCGGCGACCACGAGGCCGTCGAGAGCCCCTGGTGCCCAATCATTCTCGGACGACGAACCCTCAGTATCTGACAACGCGACCCTCCCTGGGAGCTCGGTACATTCGCCACAGCGTTCGCGGCACCTCGTGCAACGGCAGCCGGACCGGCCAATCGCGCGACCGAAGATACGCCTCCGTTCCGCCGTCGACCGTGACCACTGAACCCGACATGAAGTCGGCATCCGACGACAGCATGAGCATGACCCACGCCGCGAGTTGTTCCGGCGTGCCGTACTCGCGCAACGGGACCGGGAACGACCGGACGTTCTTGCCCGACACACCGTCCAGCTGCGCCTGCAGCAGTGGGGTCATCACCGGCCCCGGCGCGATCACGTTCAACCGGATACCCGCGCCTGCCCAGTCGAGATCGGTACCGTGCACACGACACCATTGGGTCACAGCGAGTTTCGACGCCGCGTAGGCAACCGGCCCCGACAGCGGTTTACCGCGGCGTCGGATAATCGTGGCCGCCCCGGCCGCATCGCCCTTCATCAGTTTGCGCACCGCAGACTTCGGCACGAACGGTGTCGACGTCGTCGAATTGGAGCCGAAGACAACCACTTTCGCCTTGTTCGACGCTGTGAGCGCGTCGCGCAGTCCGGCGAGCAGTTCTGTGACACCGAAGGTGTTGACCTCGACAATCGCGCGTTCTGCACCCGCCTCGGGCCCGACTCCCGCGGCTAGCACGGCGCCGTCTAGTACGCCGTCACAGAGCGTGAGAACGGCAGCGATCGCGTCGCGTCGACCATCGGGCGTCGCGAGGTCGGCGACGACGTCGGCATCTCGTTGATCGACACCGATAACGGTGTGCCCTTGTGCCCGAAGGGATTCCGCCACTGCGCAACCCATTCCCGAGGCAGCTCCGGTGACCACGTATCGCCGCGGAGCGTCGGCCATCGTGCCTCCTATCCGTGTCGCCGCCGGTTGCGGTCGTCGTCGGCCAGCGTACGGTCATAGGCGTTGTTGAACGCGTGGAGTTGGCGAAACAATGCCTCGGGAGATCCGGGCCCCATGTCGGAGAGCACACGCTCGAGGCGTCGCGCGCGCAGCAGGCCGTCGTGCTCGAAAGCGTCGAGACCCGCTCTCGTCGGCCTGACCTGCTTGCTGATCGATCCCGCGACGTCGAAGCGCTCGAGGTAGCCGTGTTTGATCGCCGCGTTCACCTGCCTGTTGACGGTCGACTGCTCGAGTTGCATGGCGTCGGTCAGCTGTCGCAACGTGCGAGGCCTGCCGTCGGACAGTATCCACAGCAGGCTGAAAGCGGAGACCTCGAGGATCGAGTCGGGATCGACATGCGAGCGACGTCGGGCCATGCGGAGGAATTCCTCCGCGAGATCGCGATAGAGCGGCGACGGCCAGGGTGCGTACTCATCGCTCGAGTCGTCGACGCCGCTTGCGCGTTCCCTCGTCACACGAATTCCCTTCGCCCTCAACGCTGTCCACTATGTCCGAAATATCCTAAGGGATTAGGCATATGTAGTTTACATATGTAGTGTGCATACCCCAAGGAGGTGTTCATGTCCGACACTCAATCATCCCCTGCTGCAGACAATTCGCTGCCGCACGTGGAGAACAAGACCGCGACCGGCGCGGTCGCCACCGTGATCGTCCTCTGCCTCGGCGGACTCGTCGCCGCATTGATGCAGACGCTCGTGATCCCGATTCAACCTGAACTGCCCGATCTACTCCACACGTCGCGCTCGAACGCTTCGTGGGTTATCACCGCAACGCTTCTCGCCGCAGCCGTGGCGATGCCCATCGCGGGCCGACTCGGCGACATGTTCGGCAAGCAGCGCGTCTTGGTCGGCTCGGGCGTACTGCTCGTCGTCGGCTCGGTTGTGTGCGCGCTGAGCGATTCGGTCATCCCGATGATCGTCGGTCGCGCCATCCAGGGCCTCGCGATGGGCTTCATCCCCGTCGGTATCAGCCTGATGCGTGAGGTCACCCCGCCGAAGATCACCTCGATGGCCATCGCCGCGATGAGTGCCACCCTCGGCGTCGGCGGCGCGATCGGTCTCCCGCTCTCAGCGTGGATCGCGCAGACGTGGAACTGGCACGCCCTGTTCTGGGTCGCGGCGGCGCTCGGCGCAGTCGTGCTGGCGCTGGTCATCGTCGTCGTGCCGCATGTTCCCGACGCCGCGGGCGGTCGACTCGACATCATCGGCGCCATCGGCCTGGCCATCGGCCTGTGTGCCGCATTGATCGCGGTCTCGAAAGGCAATGACTGGGGCTGGGCATCGGGCACCACGCTCGGCCTACTCGCCGTGGGCATCGTCGTGCTGATCGCGTGGGGCTTCTACCAACTGCGCGCATCCGACCCACTCGTCGACCTGCGCACCACTGCGCAGCCGGCGGTGCTGCTGACGAACATCGCCGCGATCGCGATCGGTTTCGGCATGATGGCTCAGTCGGTCGTCATCCCCGCTCTGCTGGAGATGCCGAAGGAAACCGGGATCGGACTCGGCCAAACGATGCTGGCTGCCGGACTCTGGATGGCCCCCGGTGGCCTGATGATGCTGGTCTTCTCGCCGGTGTCGGGCATCTTGATCAACAAGATCGGCGCCAAATACACCCTGGCGATCGGTGCCACGGTCCTCGGCACCGGTTACCTGATCGCACTGTTCCTAATGAACTCACCGTGGCAGCTCATGGTCGCGTCGATCATCGCTGCGTCGGGCGTCGGAATCGGCTACGCGGCCATGCCGACACTGATCATGGGTTCGGTGCCGATGACCAAAGCCGGTGCGGCGGTTGGTCTCAACGGCCTGATGCGATCGATCGGCACCACGGTGTCGTCGGCTGTCATGGCTGTGCTGCTCACCACCGCGACCGTGTCGCTCGGCGGCCACGACATGCCGTCGCACACGTCGTTCCGTCTGTGCTTCCTCGTCGGCGCGATTGCAGCGTTCGTCGGTGTCGCGATCACGCTCACCATTCCCAAGCGCGGTCCGCAGCCGGTACCGACTGCGGCGTCATCGGACGACGCTCCGGCGGTGCCCGCCGCGAACTGACGGCCAACAGGCAGACGGGCCAACAGAGGGGCGCACGAACAGCTCACCGAGAGTGGGGGACGAGTTCTCGTCCCCCACTTTTCGCGTTCACTCAGCGATGCGCCAGATAGTCCGGGCGCGGCGCGCCGGACGCGAAAGGCGCTTGCAGCGCATTCGATTTCGCATTGAACACGACGAAGAGGTTGCTGCGCGGATAGGGCGTGATGTTGCCCGACGACGCGTGCATGCAATTCGAATCGAAATACAGCGCCGTACCCGCGGGCCCGGTGATCATGTCGATGCCGTGCTCGTCCGCCAACGTCGTCACGTCGGATTCCTCGGGCGTCCCGAACGGCGGACGGTACGACACCAGCGACTGATTGTGGTAGCCGTCGGGAGTCTGTCCGACGCACCCGACGAACTGCTCGTGGGAGCCCGGGATGATCATCAACGCGCCGTTGGTGACAAGATTCGGAGTCAGAGCCAGCGACACGCTGAGCGCACGCGGTGTGGGCATGCCGTCCTCGGCGTGCCAGGTCTCGAAATCGGAGTGCCAGTAGAACGGGCCGCCCGCGAATCCTGGTTTGAGGTTGATACGACTCTGGTGGATGTAGACGTCGTCGCCGAGTATTTGTCTTGCGACACCGGCAATTTCGGTGCGATCACACATGTCGGCGATCGCGTCGCTGAGCTGATGGACCGCGAAAAGTGAACGCACGTCGCCACTCGACGACTCGCGCACCACGCGTTCGTCGACGCCCAGTTTGTCGGTGATGGCCGCAACCTCTGTCAGGCATGTGTCGATGTCGCTGTCGGACAACACATTTTCGGCAACGTGGTACCCGCGCTCGCGGTAGCCGTCGACCTCGGCAGCAGACAGCGGCCCTCGCGCGTCGTGCTCCCAGACAACTGGGTGTGGGCGGGGTTCTATCTCTCCGTGATCGGCAAGACGTGTTCGGTACACGTCCACCGGGCGGCTGGCCGTTCGAGTTTCTGTGATCAATGCTGATCCTTCCCTCAATCTGCATTTCGCCATGGTTCGAGTGCTCATGCAGCGGGGCCGCAGGGCAACTCGTACCGGCCTGCAGATGGCGGGTGGGCACGAAACCACACCGCGGCCCATGCACTCGCGGAGTCTACGTTCCCAAACCAGGTGCGTAAACCATCGATGTGGTTCACAGACCACCGAAAGGGCAGCGTCACCTGCACAGATGGTCAGAAGGAATCAGTTGAGCCGCTCCCCTGTCTCGGGATGGAAGAGGTGTACCGCGCGGTCGGCCTGGCGCAGTCGGATGCCGTCTCCACGCTTGGCGGGTGCGCGATCCGCGGAGCGGATCACCACGGTCATCGGGTCGCCGTCGAGATTCCTGATCGAATCGTCGACCAGGGACGCGTACACATACGTCTCACTGCCGAGTTCCTCGAGAAGAGCGACGTCGGCGTCGATACCGGCATCCCCGTCATCGGCCAGTGCAAGGTGCTCAGGGCGGATACCGACGGTCACTGATGACACCCCGGACTTACGCAGCGCCGCTTGAGATTCCGCGTCGAGATCGACACTCGCTTTGCCGATGCCCACCGCGCCGTCGGTGACCGGAGCGGTGAACAGGTTCATCGACGGCGACCCGATGAAGCCTGCCACGAATGCGTTGCGAGGTCGGTCATAGAGTTCGGTCGGAGTCGAGAACTGTTGCAGCACCCCGTTCTTCAGTACGGCGACCCGATCGCCCATCGTCATGGCCTCGACCTGGTCGTGGGTGACATACACCGTCGTGGTGCCGAGCCGACGCTGCAGTGCGGCGATCTGAGTTCTGGTTTGCACGCGGAGCTTGGCGTCGAGGTTCGACAACGGCTCATCCATGCAGAACACCTGCGGTTCACGCACGATCGCACGGCCCATCGCCACACGTTGCCGTTGCCCACCCGAGAGCTTCGCGGGTTTGCGATCGAGGAAGTCGGTGAGGTCGAGCAGCTTTGCCGCCTCGGCAACCTTGGCTTTACGCTCGTCTGCGGGCACTCCCCGCATCTTGAGCGCAAATCCCATGTTCTCCCCGACCGTCTTGTTGGGGTAGAGCGCGTAGTTCTGGAACACCATCGCGATATCCCTATCCTTGGGCGCAACACCCACCATGCTGTTCCCGCCGATATGGATTGCGCCGGAGTCGATCTCCTCGAGACCTGCGAGCATCCGAAGGGCCGTCGACTTGCCGGATCCCGACGGGCCGACCAGAACGATGAATTCGCCGTCCTCGATATCGAGGTCGAGTGAGTCGACAGCCAGTTTCTCGGCTCCGGGATAAACGCAGCAGGCCTTGTCGTAGGTGATGGAAGCCATTGTGAACTCCTGTGTGTGCTGAATGTTGGATTGTCTGTTGACTACTTGATGGCGCCGAAGGACAGGCCGCGGACGAGCTTGTTCTGCGCGATCCACCCGCAAACGACGACGGGAAGTGCAGTCAACACCGACGCCGCGGACAGTTGCGCCCAGTACAGTCCCTGCCCCGACATGAACCCGGTGAGGAACACCGGCATGGTCTGCGCGTTGACCGCGGTCATGTTGACGGCGAAAAAGAACTCGTTCCACGAGAAGATGACGCATATCAGTGCAGTGGCAGCGATACCGGGTGAGATGAGCGGCAAGATCACCTCGCGCACGGCGGTCCACATACTCGCGCCGTCGATACTGGCCGCCTCCAACAGTTCTCCGGGCACTTCGAGGAAGAACGACCGCATCATCCACACGGCAATCGGCAGGTTCATCGCCGTGTACAGAATGATCAACGTCCAGACGTTGTCGAGCATCCCCAGTTTTCCGACGATCACATACAGCGGGATGATCGCCGCGACGATGGGCAACATCTTCGTACTGATGAAGAAGAACAGAGCGTCCTTGGTCTTGCGCACCGGGCGCAGCGACAGCGCGAAAGCTGCTGGTACACCGAGAAGCAACACCAGGATCGTCGAGACCACGGTGGCGCACAACGAATTCAGCAGCGGGGTGCCGATCCCGGCGTCGAACACATTGCGGAACTGCTGCAGGGTGGGCGTGAAGAAGAAGGTGGGCGGGTTGGTTGCCGCGTCACTCTCCTGCTTGAACGCCGTCAGTACCATCCACAACACCGGGAAGAAGAACCCTATGGCGAGTATCCAGGTGATCGCGGTCAGCACACCGCCGCGCGGATCGCGTCGACGTCGGATGGTCGGGGTCGGCGTCGAGGGAGACGTCAACGTTGTCGGGGTGGCGGTGGCGGTCATCAGGCTGCCTCCTCGGTTCCGGTGAATGATTTGAAGATCAGTCGAAGTGCCAGCGATGCAACGACTATCGTCCCGATGACGGTGACGACACCCATCGCGGCGGCCTGGCCGATGTCGAATCCGAGGAACGCCCGCTGGTAGATGTAGAACGACAGGTTGGAACTGGCAACACCCGGCCCGCCCGCCGTCATCATGTAGACCGCATCGAAGGTGTTCACCAGATAGATCGCACCGAGTACCGTGCCCAGTTCGATGAAGCGACGCAGGTGCGGGAGCGTCAACTCGCGGAACAGCCGGAAGCTGGTCGCACCGTCGACTCGCGCCGCCTCCTGGATGTCGCGCGGCATCGACTGCAGTCCAGCGAGAATGAGAAGCATCATGAATGGCGTCCACTGCCAGATCAATTCGGCCATCACGCTCATGAGTGGGAACTGCGACAGCCAATCGACGTGAATTCCCAAGGGGCTCAACGCCCAGTTCACCAGACCATTGGTCGGCGAGAGAAGACTCGTCTTCCACAGAAGTGCCGCCGCAACGGGTGTCACCAGGAACGGTGTGATGAGCAGGGTGCGTACGACCCCTCGCCCCAAGAACTTCCGGTCGAGCAGCAGTGCGAAGAGCAGACCCAATACCACCGAGATCAGCACCGTCCCCACAATCAGCACGATGGTGTTGAGCGTGACCTTCCAGAACTGACTGTCGGAGAAGACGGCGCCGTAGTTGTCGAGTCCGACGAATCGACGCGAACCGGGGCGCACCAGGTTCCAGGACTGTGTCGAGTAGTAGAGGGTGAACACGAACGGAATCTGTGTCACCACGATCATGAAGATCAGCGCGGGTAGCAGCGGTCCCCGCCTGCGCCAACCCTCGGCGCGCGTGATCTGGTCGCGCTTGGACGTAACCGCCTTACCCGAACCGGCGTCGGGTTGCGCCGGCGGTGTCATGACTGCAGTCGCCATGGTCTACCTCTCCCTCTGATAGGACTTACCGACGACCTGCGCGTACTGCTGCGCCTGCTCCAGTGCGTCATGAACACTGATCTGACCTGCGATCGCGGCCGAGATCTGTTGGCTGACACGGGTACCGAGGTCCTGGAACTCTGGGATCGCGAGGAACTGGATTCCCGTGTAGGGCACCGGCTTGAGCGTCGGCTTGAGCTGATCTGCCGCCTGCATCGCCGACAGCGTCTGCTCGGCGAACGGCTGCGAGATCTTCTGATAGGCGGGCAGCTGGTAGGTCGACATTCTGCTGCCCGGCGGCACGTGCGTCGCACCGAGTGTTGTTGCGACGTGCTGGATGTAGCTCTTGTTGGTCATCCAGTCGATGAACTTCCAGGCGTCGCCCTTGTTGTCGCTGCTCGACGGGATACCGAGTGACCAGGTGTAGAGCCAGCCGTTGTCATTCTTGGCCATGGTCGGCGCGGGTAGGTAGCCGACGTCGCCGGCGATCGTCGAGTCGTCTGGACTCTCGAGAACCGAGACCGCCGACGTGGCGTCGTACCACATCGCAACCTGCCCCTGCGACATCAGGTTTCCGCATTCTTGGAACCCGGACGACGATGCGCCGGCCTCGCCGTACCTGCGAACGGTGTCGACATACATCTGCACCGCCGCCTCGACCTCCGGGCTGGTCAGTTGAGCGTTCCAGTCCTCGTCGAACCAACGTCCGCCGTACGCGTTGATCACGGTGTTGAGCGGTGCAAGCACCTCGCCCCATCCGGGCTTGCCACGTAGGCAGATTCCCGCTGTCTTGTCGTTGGTGAGACGGCGTGCTGCGTCGGCGACCTGTGGCCACGTCGGAGTGGCAGGTAGATTCACACCCGCCTGAGCGAAGAGCTTCTTGTTGTACATCAGAAACGACGACTCACCGTAGAAGGGCGCCGAGTACATCTGCCCGTTGTAGGAAAGCGCTGATTTGAGCGTCGGTATGAAATCGTCTGCGTCGTAAGACGAGTCGGCATTCATGTAGGGCGTCAGGTTGACCAGCCAGCCATATTTGGCCCACATGGGTGTCTCGTAGTTGCTGATCATCACCACGTCGAATTCGCCACCGCCGGTCGAGACCGACGCGGTGATCTTCGCTCGTGCCTCGTTCTCCGACAACGTCACGAACTTGACGTGCACTCCCGGATTCTGTTGTTCGAACTGCTCGGAGAGCTTGACGGCGTCTTGCATCTGCGAGTTCGACACCATGGCGACGGTGACCTCTCGGCTGCCTCCGCCAAGCGAACCCGCGCCCGAACACCCGGTGACGAATGCGAGTGATGCAGCGGCACACACCGCGGCCAGCATGTATGTCGTCCGTCGTCGCGCAGCGCGAAGACTTCGTTGTCTCAGTGACCTCACTGTCGGCCTTTCTCTTGCATGACAAGCCATTCGGCGGTTTCGGTGTCGGTCACCAGAATGGTGGCGAAACCGCCGCGCAGGGCTCCGAGTATCGATTCACGGCGGTGAACTCCACCGGATACGAGAATGGATGTGGGACAGGCGCGCACGGCATCGAGCGGCACAGACACCGTCCGTTCCACAAGGCTCGACGAAACGGGCTCGCCCGCGGCGTCGTAGAAGCGTCCGCCGATCTCTCCCACCGCGCCCAGCTCGATGAGCTCGTCGAGCACGATGGCGTCGATGTACGCACCCTCGAACAGCGTCGTCGAGGTGGACACGGAGCCCACTCCGAAGAGCATGATGTGAGCACCTCTCGCCGCGGAAAGCGATTGGGACAGAATCGAATCGCGGTTGAGGGCGGTGACGGTCTCTGCGTCGACGTAGAGCGGGGCGACCAACCGCAGTGGTTGCGCATGCAGTCGTTCGGAGAATCTCGCGAGCGCATGATCGACGCCGGTGTGGTAGTCGACGGATGTCATCGAACCATCCATCTGGACCACCCGTTGACACGACGCCGAGGCGCTCATCGCGTCGGCGACCGCGACTTGTTCAGGGCCCCAGGTGAATCCGAATGTGTCCGTGGACTGGATGCGGCGTGCAAGGACTGAAGCCCCAGCCCGACCGAGCGCAGCGTTACCGGACGTGGTCCCGTCGGCGACCTCATCGATGACCAGCGCCTCGTCGAGTCCGAATGCCTGCTCGACGCTCCGCTCGAGATCGGTGTGAATCGACACGGAGAGGTGCGGCGGAGCCGAAACCGTCACCTGGACGAGGCCCTGCGCCCGGGCACGTGCCACGAGCCGTCCGGCGGTCGGGCGTGAGACGCCGAGACGCGCGGCGATCTCGGCTTGGGTCAGGCCCTCGAGGTGGTACATCGTTGCCGCCCGGACCAGCAACCTCAGATCCGATCCACTATCCGACGTCGCGCGGGACGTCGAACGTGAAGAGGTGCCGGCATCGGAATGCGTTGCCGTCTCGGCTCGGGTCTGTGCCGGTGTCTTGTTGCGTGTCGCCATGAGCATCGCCTGTTCGCGTGATGTCGACTGGTGAGCATTTGCTCACTAGCGGTAAATCTGCTCAATACGCTAACATCCGTGATGTGAGCTATGCAACATCCTCGACGACGAGTGATCAGGGACTCCACACAATGCGAGCTTCGGTTCTCTCGCCCGGCCGACAGCTGTCCGTAGAGACCAGACCCGTACCCCGGCCCGGCCCCGGAGACGTCCTTGTGCAGGTCAGCGCGGTCGGAATATGCGGTTCGGACACGCACTACCTGCGCCACGGACGCATTGGCGAGCACGTCGTGCGCGAGCCGCTGATCCTCGGACACGAGGCCGCCGGGGTGATCGTCGACGTCGGAGCGGGCGTCCAATCCTCACGCATCGGCCAGCGCGTGTCGATCGAGCCGCAGCGACCCGACCCGACGAGCACGGAGACGATGCGTGGTGACTACCACCTGTGCCCGGCCATGCGCTTCTACGGAACGCCCCCGGTCGACGGCGCGCTGACCGAGTTCGTGACGATCGGTTCCGCATTCGCTCATGCCGTACCCGACGACGTGAGCGACGAGGCCGCCGCCCTTTTCGAACCCCTGTCGGTCGGTCTCGCGTCGATCGCGAAAGCATCGGTTCGACTTGGTGATTCACTTCTGATCAGCGGAGCGGGGCCGATCGGGCTGATGTGCGCGCAGGTAGCCCGTGCGGCCGGGCTCTCGCGAATCGTCGTGAGCGAGCCCGACGAAGAGCGTCGGTCGCAGGCACTCCGATTCGGGGCAACCGATGTCGCCGTTCCCGGCACGGCCATCGCACCCGTGGACGCATTCGTCGACGCGAGCGGTGCGCCGGCAGCGGTCACCGCGGGCATCTCCGCTCTTCGACCCGGAGGCCGTGCTGTGCTCGTCGGCATGGGTGCTGACACCATGGAACTCCCCATATCGTTGATACAGAACCGTGAGATCGTCCTGACGGGCGTCTTCCGCTATGCAAACACCTGGCCAACGGCGACCCGACTCACCACCACCGGCGCCGTCGACCTCGACTCCATGGTCACTGCCCGTTTCGGACTCGACGAGCTGCCCGCGGCGCTCAACGCCGATCACATCACAGGACACATCAAAGCTGTTGTGTATCCGGCACTCTCGCGCTACACCGAACCCCGACCCGACACCCGAAAGGCGCACTCGTGAGTATCCGGCTCAGCAACGACGCTCTCCCAACAATCACCGGCATTCCGACGCCCGGTTACGACCGCGCACACGTCACCGTCGGAATCGTCCACTTCGGTGTCGGCGGATTTCACCGCGCGCACCAGGCAATGTATGTCGATCGCCTTCTCGCCGAACCCGAGTCACGATCGTGGGGTATCTGCGGCGTCGGTGTCCGGCAAGCCGATCAGGCCATGCGGGACGCCCTCGTGCCCCAGGACGGGCTCTACACATTGACCCTCAAGAGTCCTGACGGCGCTGTCGAGACCTCGGTCATCGGATCAATCGTCGAGTATCTGTATGCTCCAGACAATCCCGAGTCCGTCTTAGAAAGGCTCGCTGACCCCGGCACCCGCATCGTGTCGCTCACGGTCACCGAGGGCGGATACAATTTCTCCCCTGCGACAGGTGAATTCGACGCCGAGAATCCAGCCATCGTCGCAGATCTGAGCGGAAACCAGGCTCTGGCAACAGTTTTCGGATTGGTGACGGAAGCCCTTGCACGTCGGCGTGCACGCGACATTCCGTCGTTCACAGTGATGTCGTGCGACAACATACAGGGCAACGGCCACGTAGCGCGCTCGACGTTCCTCGCCTACGCGCGTCTGCGTGATCCTGAGCTCGCTCAGTGGATCGACACCCATACGTCGTTTCCCAATTCGATGGTCGACAGGATAACGCCGGTCACCCCACCTGAATTGGCGGCGGAGGTCGAGGCACGCACCGGCATCGTCGACAACTGGCCTGTCGTTGCCGAGCCATTCATCCAGTGGGTCCTCGAGGACTCGTTCAGCGACGGACGGCCCGCGCTCGAGAATGTCGGAGTGCAGATCGTCGATGACGTCACGCCGTACGAACTCATGAAGCTACGTCTGCTCAACGCGAGCCACCAAGCGTTGTGCTACTTCGGTTACCTACTCGGCTACCGCTATGTTCACGACGCCGCAAGCGATTCCGACATCCGTGAACTGCTGCGCCGCTACATGTTCGACGAAGCAGAACCGACACTTGCACCATTGCCCGGTGTCGACGTCAACGCATATATCGACACACTTCTCGAACGCTTCGCCAATCCCGCCATTGCCGACACGATCGCACGCCTGTGCCAGGATTCCTCCGACCGCATTCCCAAATGGCTCGTGCCAGTGATTCGCGAGCGACTCCACGCGGGTGGCAACGTCGATCTTGCCGCTGCCGTCGTGGCGAGTTGGACTCGATACGCCGAGGGCATAGACGAGAACGGCGACGTGATCGACGTCGTCGACCCGAAGGCCGACGAACTCGTGCCACTGGCACAAAAGTCGCGGACCGAACCGCTCGCCTTCGTGTCGGAAAGAGGGCTCTTCGGCGAACTCGCCGACCATGACGGCTTCACCAAGCCCTACCTGTGGGCGCTGGAAACTCTGCGTACCAAGGGTTCCCGCGAGACCCTGAAGGAGTTGCTCTCATGACACTCGTCGCGGGGATCGACTCGTCGACGCAATCCTGCAAGATCGTGATCTGTGATGCCGAGACCGGCGCAGTCGTTCGCTCGGCGAGCGTGCCACACCCGCCGGGTACCGAAGTAGATCCCGAGCACTGGTGGACTGCGTTGTGCGCGGCCATCTCCGCCGCGGGCGGGCTCGACGACGTCGCGGCCGTGTCCGTTGCCGGACAGCAACACGGCATGATCTGCCTGGAGGAGTCGGGCAGGGTGGTTCGAGATGCCTTGTTGTGGAACGATACCCGATCAGCGACGAGCGCCGCCGACTTGATCGATGAGCTCGGCGGACCCGAGAAATGGGCGGAGACAGTCGGCGTCGTCCCGGTTGCCTCGATCACTGCGGCAAAACTGCGTTGGCTCGCGGACAACGAACCTCAGAACGCCGACACGACTGCCGCTGTATGTCTTCCCCACGATTGGCTGACGTGGCGGCTGTCCGGATCGACCGACATCGCCACACTGACCACCGACCGCAGCGATGCTTCGGGAACAGGATACTTCAGCGCTGCCCGAGACGAATATCGCCCCGACCTGCTTGAACTTGCACTACATGGGCGAACTCCGTTGTTGCCCAGGGTGATCGAGGCCGAACAGGCTGCCGCGCGAATCCCCTGCGGCGCGCTACTCGGCGCGGGACTCGGCGACAACGCCGCCGCTGCACTCGGACTACAGGCCGGTCCGGGCGACGCCATTGTCTCGCTGGGTACCTCCGGAGTCATCAGCGCTGTCACCGATGTCGCGCCGTGCGATCCATCCGGCATTGTCGCGGGCTTCGCCGATGGCACCGGCCGCCATCTGCCACTGGTGTGCACGTTGAACGGTGCACCGGTTCTCGCCGCAACCGCGAGAATGCTCGGCGTCGACCTCGATGAGTTTGCACGACTGGCGGTCTCGGCCCCTGCAGGCGCACACGGGCTGCGTCTCGTGCCCTACTTCGCCGGAGAGCGCTCGCCGAACCTGCCCGATGCGACTGGATCACTGACGGGGATCACGACCGAGAACTTCACGGCGCCATCGGTCGCACGTGCTGCCGTCGAAGGACTACTCGGCTCGCTGGTGTGGTGCCGGGAGCAGATCGAGGCGCAGGGCGTCGACGTCGAGAGGGTACTTCTCATCGGAGGTGGAGCAAAGTCGCCGGCGATACGTGCCATCGCACCATCAGTCTTCGAAGGCACCGTCATTCTTCCCGCCGAAAATGAATGGGTCGCACTCGGGGCCGCCCGACAGGCTGCCTGGGCACTGACGGGGCATCTGCCAGGGTGGTCGTGGCGACGTAGCGGCACGACCATGTCTTGATCTCAGCGATTTGAGCTACTCCCAGTCCTTCAGCTCACTCCTCGCCGGAGTCCATGATCTCGGCGACCCGACGCGCGGGTTCGGCCAGTAGTCGGACCAGTGTCTCGGGGTTCTCGATGTGCTTGGCTGGCGCGGCAATGGTGAGCGCGGCGACCAGCGTCGAAGCTGCTCCCCACACCGGCACCGAGACGCAGCCGAAATTGGGTATGAACGAACCGATTTGGCTTGCATGCGTCGGTGCCGCGGCGGGATGCCCGGATCCGACGGCGGTCATCAGCCTGCCCGCCGCGGACGCGGTCAGATCATGGAGCAGCCGGCCGGGATCACTGAGCGGGTAGTCCGGATCGATGTCCATCAGGCTCAACCGGGCCCGCGACGTGCCCGCGCGGTGGCATCCGAACAAGTGCACACCGAACCGTAGACCCGCGCGCACCTCGTCGAGAGCGGTACGGAGCTGGTCGGAGACCGGTGGACCGGCCGCGGCGCCGAGCATGCGATCGATTCTGGCGCCGAGCGCGAAGCCGCCCAGATCGGGCGTACGGACCAAATACTCTTCCTGCGCAAGAAGATTCACGAGACGGTATGTCGCCGACTTCGACAACCCGAGATGCCGCGACAACTCGACTGCGGTCACACCCGGTCCCATCGTCGCGACCTCTTCAAGGATCTGCAGTGCGTTGAGCACCGATTTCGACGACGAGTCGCCCCCGAAGGCAGGACTCATCGCGACGGTCCGCCACTGACTGCGGCGTCGGACTCGAGGTGTCCGCTGAACACCTCTGAGCGCATTGGTGTTTCGTGAATTCCTATGTGCGCTGTGACCAGTGGCCGAATGCGGCGCAGCGTCGCATAGCCGATTGCCGCTAGCGCCAGCCAAACCAGCGCACCGATGATTCCCGACGCCCATGTGCCGCCGATGTTCGTCGCGACGAACACCACCAGAATGCCGCCGAATCCGACCGCGGCGAGTCCGGCGATCACCGCCGCCCGTCGTTGTAGTTCACCGGTCTTGCGCAGAAAGGCAGGCGCCGCAACGCAGACCAGAACATAGGCGACCATGAATCCGATGGCCGGCGCTGCCGCCATCGAGCCGCGCATGGAACTCTCCGACGCACCCGCCGCCAGCGATACGACAATCACCGCGACCATCACGAGCAGGCTCACAACCACACCGACGACAGGCGTCTTGAAGCGCGGATGCGTGTAGCCGAGTCGGCTGGGAAGGACGCCCTCTCGGGCCAGCGACAGCAGAGTTCGGGTCAGCGCCGTCGTACTCGCAAGCGCACACGCCAGAAACGATGCGCACACACCGAGATTCACGAGCGGCGCCACCCACGACGCCCCGATACTCGCGGTGAGCACGTCGACGTTTCCCTCGCCGAGCGCCGAGATGCCGTCGAGCACGTTCGCTCCGCCCGCCTGTGCCAGTGTCGCGATGAGAACCACGACAGCGCCGAGGGCGAGCGACACATTGATCGCCCGCGGAATGGTTCGCAGCGGACGCTTCGCTTCGACCGACAGCGTTGCGGCGCTTTCGAATCCGATGATTCCGCATGTCGCGACGGCCACACCCGCAAGGTAGTGCGACCATCCGGTCGGCACCGCGACTGCTGCACGCACCGACATGTGGTCCCAGTTGCGTGCGACCAACACTCCGACAAGGGTCAACAATCCGGCGACCGCAACAGCCTCGATGATCAGCCCGACTCGCGCCGAGACTCGTACACCTCGGATCAGAACAACCCCCATGAGCACCGCGATCCCCGCAACTGCAAGACACATCGTCAGCGTCGACGGTGCCCCGGGGCCGAAAATCCGCAACCCATAAGCTGCGGTCTGCGAGAGCGTGAACATCGCCAGCGACCCGTAGCCGAGGGTCATCGCGGCCGCGGTGGCAGCGCCTGCGGCGGGGCCGAGTCCCTTGGCCGCGTAGGTGTAGAGGGCGCCCGGAGCAACCACGCGCGAAGCGAAGACACCGAGCGTCGACGCAACCAACGCACAGAGCACGGTAGCCGTGACGACGCACCACACCAGCGGCGCGTTCGCCTGGCCGAGCAGCATGGGTATCGTTGCGGCTGCAGCGCATGGCGCCATGACGGCCACCGACTGCGCAACCACATCGGTGAATCCAAGACTTCGACGATCAAGCCCGACCAACTGAGTACGAGCGCCCAGACGAAGTCGCGCGCGAACGCGCTCTCTTGCTGGTCCCGGCATAGCGCGGACGCTAACCACAGCGTGTTTCGGCCGTGTTACTCGATGGTGTTGTGGGCGTGACACGCAACGGGTCGCGGCGTCGAGCGTCGTCCCACGAAGGTGTCCAGACGTGTTACCGCCGGGCAACGGCGCCGCGACGGGGCGGTCAGAACATATATCCACGGGCATCGACGCCCAGTCCTCACGACATCTCCCTGCACGATTCCTTGCATGATGTCGCCCGTCGGATCGCAGAAGAGAATCACATGACATCTATCGACACCGGCGCTGCCACCGCCGGCCAATCAGGCTCGTCGTCTCGATCCCTGCAGGGGTCGCTCGGCGTAGGAGCCATCGTCTTCATGGTGGTCGCCGCGGCCGCTCCCCTCACCGTCGTCGGCGGTGGCGTGCCCGTCGCGTTCCTGCTCGGCAATGGCGCAGGCGTGCCGTCGATGTTCGTCATCGCCGCCGTCGTCCTGCTGCTCTTCTCGGTGGGACTGAGCACGATGGCCCGCTACATCCCCCGGCCGGGCGCCTTCTTCACCTATGTCGGCTACGGACTCGGCAGGCCTCTCGGACTCGGCACCGCGCATCTGGCGCTGCTGACCTACACGATGATCCAGGCAGCGGTGTACGGCCTGATCGGTGTGCTGATCTCCTCCGGCGTCTCCGACCTCGGCGGACCGTCGATCGCCTGGTGGGTGTGGGCACTGGTGATCGCGGCGTTCACCGGCATCCTCGGATACCGGCACATCGAGTTGAGTTCCAAGGTCCTCGGTCTGCTGCTCGTCGCCGAGATCGGGATCGTGCTGATCCTCGATATCGCCATCATGGCCAAGGGCGGCAACCAGGGACTCTCGATAGCTTCGTTCAAGCCGTCCGAGGTGATGTCGGGTGCACCCGGCATCGGCCTGATGTTCGCCGTCGCCGGATTCATCGGCTTCGAGGCAACCGCGATCTTCCGCAACGAGGCTCGTGACCCCGACCGCACCATCCCGCGCGCCACCTACGTCTCCGTCCTGCTCATCGGCGTCTTCTACGCCTTCTCGTCCTGGGCACTGGTCATGGCGTGGGGACCGGACAACGTGGTCGCCGCTGCCGCCAAGGATCCGTCAGGCATGATCATGGCGACGGCGCAGACCTACCTGGGCACCTGGGCGTCGACGACGGTCAACGTCCTGTTGATCACGAGCCTGTTTGCGTGCATCCTCAGTTTCCACAACGTGATCTCGCGCTACCAGCACTCGATGGCCTCGGCAACGGCGATGCCGTCGAAGCTGGGCACGGTGCACCCGAATCATCTGTCGCCCCATGTGAGTTCGTTCGTGCAGACCATCACTGCAGGACTGCTCATCGTCGTCTTCGCGGCCCTGGGACTCGATCCCGAACTCGAGGTCTTCGCCTGGTTCTCCGGTGTCGCAACTCTGGGCATCGTCGTGCTGATGGCGCTGACCTGCCTCGCGGTGCTGGTGTACTTCCGCCGCAACAACATTCAGGCCGGCCTCTGGCGAGCGGTGATCGCACCGACGCTCGGGTTCATCGGCCTCATCACCATCCTCGTGGCGGTGATCTGGAACTTCCCGACGCTGATCGGTGGTTCGCAGTCGCTTGCCGACTTCTTCATCGCTCTGGTTGTCGCGGCAGTCGCGCTCGGCGTGGTCCAGGCACTGATCATGCGACGCCGCAACGTCGTTGCCTACGACTCCCTGACCTCGGCCATCGCGGTCTGACCCCCTTCTCTTCAGCACAGAACAGGAAAACCCATGACCTCCATCGACTTTCGCTACCTCTCCGAACCCGACATGATCGCCGCAGGCGTCACCGACATGGCCGCGTGCGTCGACGCCATGCAGGAAACCTTCGAACTGCTGCATTCCGGCGACTACCGCATGGCGGGCACCAACAGCGACTCCCACGGCGCAATGGTCACCTTCCCGGACGAGTCTCCGTTCGAGACCATGCCCAAGAACACGGCGGATCGTCGTTTCATGGCAATGCCCGCCTACCTCGGTGGCAGCTTCGGGACGAGCGGTATGAAGTGGTACGGCTCCAACATCGCAAACCGCGAGAAGGGCCTGCCAAGGTCGATTCTGATGTTCATGCTCAACGACACCGACACGGGCGCACCGCTGGCATTGATGTCGGCAAACGTGTTGTCGGCGTATCGAACCGGAGCTGTGCCCGGCGTCGGCGCACGATTCCTGGCACGAGAAGACGCACAGGTCGTCGGCATCGTCGGCCCTGGCGTCATGGCCCGTACATCGCTGGCCGCGTTCATGGCGACATGTCCCAAGATCGACACCGTCAAGGTGAAGGGCCGCAGCCGCGGCAGCCTCGATACCTTCGCCGGTTGGGTTGCGCAGGAGTACCCGCAATTGACGGTCATCGAGGTCGACGACATCGAGGATGCCGTGCGCGACAGCGACATCGTCACCTACTGCACCTCGGGCGAGATCGGCGACCCGTCGACCTATCCCCTCGTGCGCCGCGACTGGCTGAAGCCGGGAGCGTTCTTGAGCATGCCCGCGAGCTGCGAGATCGACGAGGGGCTCAAGGCGTCCGACGTCCGCAAGGTCGTCGACAATATCGGCCTCTACGACGCATGGTTCGACGAGACCGAATACCCTTCGCACAACTCGATTCCCATCATCGGCTGCAAGTTCATGGACATGATCCACGACGGCTCGATGCCGCGTGAGGAGCTCGTCGATCTCGGCGCGGTTGCAGCGGGCGCCGTTGAGGGACGACGCAACGATGACGAGATAGTGATCCTGTCGGTGGGCGGCATGCCCGTCGAAGACGTCGCGTGGGGCACCGTCGTGTACCGCAACGCGGTGGAGCGTGGCATTGGGACGCCTCTCAACCTGTGGGAAAGCCCGGCGCTGTCATGAGCGATGTTTCTGTGGCCGCACACCATTCGGTCATCGTCGTCGGGCTCGGCTCCATCGGATCGATGACGTTGTGGCAGTTGGCAAAGCAGGGTGTCGACGTTCTCGGTATCGAGCAGTTCGGGAGGGTACACACCGAGGGCGCGTACGCGGGTGAGTCGCGATTGTTCCGCGTCGCAGCGAAGGAGGGTGAGCTGTTCACTCCCGCCCTGCTGCGGTCACGCGAGCTGTGGCAGGAACTCGGGGCCGGATACGGACGCGACATCCTGCTGCCCGCAGGCGCACTCAGCGTCGCACCGTCGGATCATCCCGATTTGCAGCCGACACTCGCGTCGATCGAGCACTTCGACCTGCCGCACGAGATTCTCGACGCTGCGCAGATGCGACTTCGCTTCCCGCAGTTTCACATTGAGGACGACGACATCGGCGTGCTCGACCTCCTCGGGGGCGCCATGCGTCCGGAGATGGCCGTTGCCGCCGCCACCGATCAGGCGTTCTCACACGGTGCGTCGGCCGTTTACGACACCGAGGTGCTCGACATCGTGGAGACACCGAGCGGCGTTCTCGTGCGTACGAGTCGCGGTGAGTTCACCGCCGACCGCGTCGTCGTGACGGCCGGTCCATGGACTGCTCAACTGCTTCCCGATCTGCGAGACGTGGTGCAGACGAAGACCTTTGCGCTGACGTGGCTCATGCCGCGCCACGTGGAGCGGTTCACGCCCGATGTCTTCCCCGGATTCATGCGCGACCTCGACGACGTGCACGCCTTCGGAGTACCGACACTCGACGGCTACAGCATCAAGATCTGCCCACACATCGACCTCGACGCATTCGACGACTGGGCCGACCGACCGACGACGCTGAGCCGTGAACAACTCCGTTGGATCGGCGATCAGGCGGCGCGCATGATCCCCGATCTGATCCCCGACGTCGTGCGGTGGTCGTTGCATTCGGATTCGTGGACGCCGACCAAGATGCCGATCATCGACAGCGTCGGCGACGGCGTGATCGTGGGAACAGCGTTCAGCGGCAACGGATTCAAGTTCGCGCCGGTGTGGGGTGAATGCCTGGCCGCGCTTGCGACCGGCGGCCGGAACCCGTTTGGCGACGACGCGTTCAGCGTCGCGGGGCATCGGGCGGTGGCGTTGGCGTGAGCGTGTCAGGGCCAGGTCCCACAAACGACATTCGGCATCGACACTTCCCGCTCGAGCCGGCGCACTACCGTGACCCCCGGGCCTGCCGATCGCTCTGTCGAGGTGTCGGTAGTTGTGGTGGAGATGTTGTGTCGCAATAGTTGTGCCGCATCACGGGCGGGCTTGCCGTGCGGGATGCCTTCTTTTGCGGTGGTATGGCCGCCGACTGGAGAAGGCGCCGGCCAAGGCCATGGTGTCGAGCGCGTCGACATGCCTGTCAGTACCCACCTGTGCTCCTGTTCCGGCGGTGGCGTGTTCGGGGAGCGTTCGGGCTCTTTCGGATTGACGCGGCTCGAAGGGCCAGTGGGTGGCGACGGACAGTGAACAGCGTTCATAGGCGATTCGTAGTGCGGTTGGGTTGAGATGCGGCGCAGACTTGCGGCGGGTACGGGAGTGCTATGTCGTTGAGTCAGGCCGCGAGCTACTCAGCTCATTGACGCGCGAGGATAGTGAAGCTCGCCCAGTCGTAGAATGATGCGAATGGCTGATAGTCAGAGCTTCGGCCGAGCACAGACGACGGGAGGCCGACAGTACCCTCGGATTCATCTATTAGACGCCGAATCTCATCTAGTGACACGCGTCGGATCCACTCCTGCGAGTTCCAGAAAGCGGCGATCCATGCGGATGCATCTCTCTTATCGTGCGCCGCAAGTTGTCTGTATAAATTCTGAGTAAAGCAGTAGGCTGCCAAGTCACCTACAGGCCAGGAAGTACCGATTGAAACTTGGCCACCAGCGTATAGAAACGCACTTTGAATGCTGAGGAATTCGTCTTGTGCCTGAAAGTTATGTGCAGCGCCAGACTGACATGAGCTGAGAACACAAAAAGCTGGCCGAGGCCCACTTTGCAAGATGTCCGATGCGGCCATTTTCCCGCCATAAAGTATCATGCTGGACTTGCTTGGATCTATGTCGGCGTACGAGTGCCCACTAAAGTGAAGTACCGTACCCGGCCCATCTTCAAGATTTTGCAGATCAACTGCGGTCGCGGAGACCGACGCAATCTCAAAGTAGCGGGCAATCGCTCCGAGATCAAGAGCAGCGAATGGGAGGCTTTCGTAGCCTGGAACGGCATCCGCAGATGCCACCATGACTGGCTCGCTCATTACCACTGGAGAATCGGTGCCCGCAGCAAGCGTGCGGGAAGGAGCGATCGCTGTTCGCATTTGGGCCCCAAGCACCAATCCATCCGCCGTTTCTATCGACGCCACAGGAAACGCTTGGAAATATCCTCCAGGACATATTCTGATATTGACCCCCGTTGCATTCTCCATAATGAAGTCCGCCACCGGTGTCAATTCTTTTGCGATAGTTGTTGCAGCGGCAGCTGCATCCGTCCTGTTGCCCGCTTGCTGCGCTGCAATAAGACCATAATCGACGACACCACTAAACAGGACCGCCAAGGTGCGACCGGAAAGGGTAGGAAAGGTGCGCCCGAAGTAGCATTTGGCGCCATCGAGTGTCTCGTTGAGACCAATGACAACTGTTGCAGCCGGGCTGTGTGTTAGATGCACCCACGAGCAAGAAGAATTACTCCGAGTTCCCTTAGCGATAGATACATCCATGATTTGCATAGTCCTTGTCGAGATAAGACCACGGGTCAACTCGAGTACCTCGAAAGCGACCTCATACTCCGAGAAATTTGCAAGCCTGCATGCAAGAAAGCGAAATGTTGTGTCGTTCGACCTCAGCAGACGTTCAATATCGTTACTAGCCCATCCACGTCGCAACGTCGTGATACACGCGGCGATCCTCCTCAGAATTTCTGTGTAATCATCACGCGCCGGGTCGTCGGGTTCTAGCGCAATCATGCTCCTCGCCCACTCGAAGTACACGTGGTGGTCTTCAGCCACCCACACGAGCTTGAGGGCTTCAACGGCGTCTTCGTCGACAGACCAGGTGTTCAAGTAAGTGCTGGCCAGGAGGTGGCGCTCCCAAAGTAGTCGAGCCTTGCTGAGACCGGAAGCCGAACTGATCGCCGTGGACAGTGCGTCGAGGGCGCGCTCGTACAGACGCTCATGCACGTTCACGCTAATATGGGGCGTGGCCCACCCAGGGGCGGATGACATTCCGTACGCGGCAGGGTTGCTAGTGATCGCAGATGCAAAGTCGACCGGGTTAGCGTCAAACCGTTGCCTTAGCCATTCTGGAACATCGTGGCGGTGAGAAAGTAGAATTTTCAGACCTTCACGAGATCGAAGTCCGCGAATCCGGCCACGAACAATCTGACTGCGATTTAGGGGTAGCGTCGAAGCCAAACCGATTGGAGCTTCTTCCAACTTGTCGAACTCTTTGGATGCGCGATCCAGTAGTCGATCTGCCTGTTTCAACAGTTCCTCGTTGTCGGAGTCGGCTTCCGCGATGAGCCGAAGGCATAGGGCCAAATTGAATCGGCTGAAGGCGATATCGGACGGGCGATTCTTCAATTCGACCGAGCGTTCGAGCAGAACCCGGGCCTTTTCCAACAAAATCTGGTCAGCGGCCGACATCTCAAGGATGCATAAAGCAGCGTTGGCGGCTTCTGCCCCAGATTCGCTTCGCTTTCCCTGCGCAGCGTAGCGAGTGGATACCTCCTCCAATACTTCGTACGCTTTGCGGCGCGCCTCGTCTCGGTTTGGCACAATCACTGCTCTCAGCACTTGTCCACAACGAGCTTGGCTGTTCGTGATCTCAGCGTCGTCTATTGCGTATCGACGTGCGATGCCGCGGCACGCCCCGTAGTTCTTCATAGCGCGTACCGCATCGGCAAAGGCCAAGGCGCCACCTCTGACCGTCCGGTCTGCGATCGTCAAGAGGTTCCCACCGGCCTCCATCGCGGCATCCTTTGTAGGAAACTCCCGTTCGAAGAATCTATTCTCAGCTTCGTCGGCGGCGGCGAGCAGCTGCTGGATCAAAGCCGCGGTGACAGAAGTTCCACCTTGGGGAGCTTGGATGGAGGACACTGTTGACAGTGTACAACCCTCGCCCGTTCAAACTTCTCTCATCAATTCTGGCGAACGGTCGATTCTCCGTACGTTCGCAGCATAAGATGCGCCGCCTCGTGCTCGCCGAGGAATTCCTACAGCGACGAGCCTCCGCAAGACTACGGTAAGCGAAATTCCATAAAGCTCCCCGATCTCGACAGGAGTCAGTCGGGACTGTTCGTAGAGCGCCTGGAGCGTCGCTGTCGGAATGTGAAATTTAGGACGCCCGTGGGGTCCTACTCGGAATCCGCAGGCGCTCATCAGCGCGACAATCTTCGTTCTGCGGATCCCCTCGGCCTTTGCAACCTGAGTAGCGGATTCCCGTCCTCCGCATACTCGCGCAACCTGTCACTGGTGAGCAGTCTCTGGGTTCCTAACGTGCGATTGACCCCATTCCGCACGGAGAGCGATGTGACTGGATGCTCAAGGAGATGCAAGCATGGGGAGGGTTGTCGGACATCGAGGGCTGCCATACTCGTCAGAATCATTAGTAGCAGGGAAACACCTGCTGCAACACAGAGCTCCTGATCGATCTCAGGCTACCGTCCAGGAGTCGAAAGTCGGGGTGCCCCACTGAGTATGGACGGACACACGCCACCACGCGAGTCAGGCGTGCCCCTAACACTGAGGGGCCGGCAGCAGGGGTCGCATCTGCGCACTCGTATCGACACCGTCTCGGTACATAGGCGTGCATGCGGGCGAACCCAAGCGCACCACCGTAGCGCGGATCGGCGGCGAGAGGTTCATGTCATGTGTTGGTCTCAACGACTGTTTGAATCTGAAGGGAGACGGGTGTCCATAGGTCAATGTCCACATCGGGAGCTTCGATGCTGACAACGAGGGAGTAGTCGACACCCTTATCGCTCTGGTCCCAGGCGCGACGGTATTGCCACCAGCCGGCAACTGGGTAGACAACGATCGCCCCCTTGCTGGCTAGGTTGACCGCGGGGCCGGTCCAGATGTCGGTATGCAGTGAGACGGGCTTCTGTTGTTGGGCGCTGCCAAAAAGCCATCCCTTCTCAGTCTTCGAGCTCGGGACTCGCTGCCCTTCACTGCGGGCGCGTTTGTTGATGCGCTGCCTGAATCGGCCGAGGCTCTCATCGGCACGTTTGGTCGCGAATCGCAAGCCATGCGAGGGGTAGACGTATCGGCCGGTCCAGCCACGGCTCGACGGGTTAGGTTCAACGAAGTACGACAACGTGACCCGCATTGACACTTCGATCTCCCCGAGCGATTCCAGTTGCTCGATCGGCCACGGCAGGTCGTGGAGATTCATCTCGCGCACCTTGTTTGCGCCGTCGCCCCGCTCGAATGGATGAATGCGTGCCTGAGCGATGAGCGTCAGCGCGTCGGTAGCGCTCCGCAAGGCTCGGTCCAGATCAGGAACACCCATCCCATAGCGGCGCAACAGATTTGCCAGATCAGTCTTGTTGGCGTTGCGGTCGTTGAAGCGCGCGTGCATTGGTTGGGTCCACCGCGCGGAGTGCACGATCAGCGCCCGTATCGTCTCGGGAGTCAGATCTGGGTACGCCGCTCCGATACTGGCGGCGATGGCAGCAACCTGCGCGGTCGCGGCAGAAGTGGCGCTCGTAGTTGTAAGGAATCCGGTACCAAGTTGCTGCATTCTGGTCGTGAGCACACCGAGATTTGGCGGCGTGTCTGCGCTGGTCTTGTCCGGTGAAGCGGCAACGTTTCCGCCGTTCGCGACGACCTCGGGCTTGAACGGCCAGTCCCCGCCGTGTAGTACCGAAGTTCGACTAACCGGCGACAACTCCCCCCTTGCCGCGATGGGGATATAGCCCGCGAAAGCTGTTGGCGCGTCGGCCATGTCGTCGTGCTGAGAGTAGGCACCGACCGTCAACGAGTTCCATGACTGTGCCGGATCTTCGACAGGCGAAAGGTCACTGCGGTCTAGGTGGTCGTCGGCTGGGTTGATTGAGTTGATGTTTCCTGCCGAGATGACGAACAGGCGCGGTGTGCGGGGTTCGTCGCGGTCGAGGTAGGTGAGTCTGGAGTCAGTGTGATCAATCGCGCGACCGAAGGACAAGGCGTCGACCGCAGCGGACCACGACGTGGGCCGGCCCCGCTCGACGTCGTCGGTGGACTGCGACGCGTCGGCGTCAGTGTTTGGGGCTGTGACCGCGAGCATGAACACGCGGAGCCGGTCCGCCGCCTCGATTTCAGGACGGTCTACGGCCCGGGCCGTGATCGCCCCGTACAGGTCGCGCTCGTTCTGCCCGTGGTCTGGCAGGATCTTGACCGACTCGAGCCGGTGATCCAATCGGACGGCGTGAGCAGTTGTGACTGCTCGATGCAGATCTCCGAAGAGTGCGAGCCCGGCCATCTCCGTTCCGTGGGCGTTGACGGGCCGACTCTGCCAAGTGATGTTAGCGACGTGCACGTCGGCCTCGGTTAGTGAGTCCGCCAGGAGCGGATGACCGTTCTGGACGCCAGTGTCCAGGACACACACGACTGGGGAGTCTTGGTCAGCGACCTGCAATCGGCGGCGCAGGTCGTCGACCCACTCTGATTGCTCGACGGCGGACATATCGGTGAGCAGGCTGGCGACCTCGTGTGGCCTTCGCAGCTCAGCCAGGTCATCGAGAGAGTCGAGGCCATGTGCGAGTTGGTTTGCAGTGGCACGCACGAGCATGACCGTCCGATCCTGGAAGCCGAGAGAGTTTCCGTTGGTCAGCAATTGATTCCGCTCGGCGAATCCACGCAGCCTCTCCTGCTCGTAGCCATCGCGGCGGCGCAGCCAAACTTCCCACCACACAACCTCGTTCGAGTCTGTGGGAAACTCGTCGTCGGGATCGGTCCACAGCTCTCGGATGGTGGCGCGGCGAATGGCAGCAATGCCCTCTACAAGCGTGGCGTTCTTGGCTTTGTCCTCGGTGGCGGTCTCGACGTAGTCGTTGAGGCGTCGGAGGAAGTAGTCCCGCTTGTTGTTCGGGATGTAGACGGTGGCGATTTGCATCGTGCCTGAGACTGTCCGGACCTCTTTGACCGCAACGAGTTCGGGTTGCTTGCCGCTGCGCTGCACATCGAGGCTCTGAAGTGCCAGCTCCAGACCGAGAAAGGACTCGAACGACACGTAGGTTCCCGCATTGTCCGTCTCGTCGGGAGTGGGGACGGCCTGTTCGAACTGCCGGGCTAGGGACCGCCCGTGGTCTGCACGGTCGCCGGAAAACTCTGGCCTGTCGCTGCTTCCGCCACCCCGCGTCGACGTGAACGGTTCCGCTTCTGGCGGGGCAGGCACGAAAAGGTGCGGGCGGTCACGCTCGGCCATGCCACCTACGCGTTCGGCCAGTGCTGCGCGTCAGCCCGAGCCCGCTCCGCCAACGCAGACACGAGGTCGTCGGTCCGGATGCGGGCCCGTTCCGCCAGCACTGTCCGCTTAGCCGCGTTCTCAGCAGCAGTGGCAATCTCGGCATGACTGAGGCCCTCCGCCGCGGAGATCACGCGTTTCCAACTCAGGTTGCTGATGGAGAACGAGGCGAGCCTGTTCTCGATCACAGTCCTTATGCCTTTGTCGTCAGGAAGGGCGAAATCCATCACGGTATCGAACCTGCGGAACAGCGCATTGTCTAGCAGCCGGGGGTGATTTGTGGCCGCGACGACCACGCTGTCGGAATCGTCTTCCTCCAGGAACTGTAGGAACGAGTTCAACACACGTCGAATCTCACCTACATCGTTTGGTGCCGCACGATCCCCAGCGAGTGCGTCCACTTCATCGAAAAGGTAAACCCCACGAGTTTCCACCAACGCATCGAAGACCAGTCGCAATTTCGCAGCCGTCTCGCCCATGAACTTGGTGATAATCGAGTCCAGCCGAATCGCGAACAGTGGAAGGCCCAGCTCCCCGGCAATCACCCGAGCCGTCGAGGTCTTCCCGGTGCCCGGGGAGCCGATCAGAAGCAGTCGGCGAGCAGGCCGCAGGCCATGTCGGGCAAGCTCGCCACGCTGACGCTGTTCTAGGAGAACCTGGCGGAGCTGGTCGCCGAGGCTGTCGGATAAAGCCAGATCACTCAGCCGCGCATCCGGATAGCTGACGGTCAGCAGCGATCCGAGTTCGCCTCGCGGCTGGGTGACCGCTACTACCGACGCCACCCGGGTCGAGGTGACCCCCTTTTGACGGAGGTCATCCACGAGGTCGCGAAGCTCCTGGGCGAACTTGGACTGCCCAGAACGTGCGGCCTTTGCTGCCACCTGCATCGCGACCGAGTAAAACTGGGAATCATCGCCGTCGGCGTGACTGACTACAAGCGCTTTGAGCTGATCGTTCGTCGCCACAGACTGACCTCCCCTCGATCCACTCCAAGTCGACCGACCGATTCGGCCAGGCTTATACGCCACAAGACTATCTGGGTCCAAGCTGTCCCCTGCAGCGCACCGCCGAACCGATTCAGAGACCGCTCGCTAGCGGCCCGGCCGAGGGCCTCGTCGAATCGCAACCGAGACGGCTAATGCACGACAAACCCGGGGCGATCCAAGATATGCCTCTCCACGTAGGCGCCTTCGAAGGCCGCCGAAGCCAGACGGAACTGGCCGATCTCGCCGACAGCGTCCAACAGGTTATGCCCGACCCCTTCGCAGCGCCCGAACGCGGCCGCTACCAGCTGGTCAGCGAGCACAAGCCAGGTCACATCCGTCGCCGAGGACACCGGTCTCAGCAGCGAAGGCCACCTCGGCACCTACCGCATAACCACAGGTTGGTTTGTCGCGCCACCCGGATTTGGCCCTGAGCGCAAAGCTGGCGGCGCGACGCACCGGTTGGCCACCCCATCCACGCGCGCTGGCCGTTTCGGCCCTCCACATGGACGACTCCCATCGCATCTGATCTACGCGTGGATTATCTGAGATCGGTCGAAATGGACTTGGCTAAATCGGGTTTACACGTGGATCTCACAGCGACGACTACTGGGGGTCCAAAACGCTCCATTGACCTCGGCGTCGCTCCGTTGACCCCGGCGTCGATCGCATTTATTGTGTGACATACAAACTTGTCGGTCATACAAACAGCGAGGTGGCGTGGCTTCTTCTACATCGCAGCGCGCGACGCGTAGCTCGGGGAAGCAGACGCGCCAGACCCTGCTGCACGCCGCCGACCACGTGTTCCGCGCGGAGGGCGAGACCGCGTCGGTCGCGCTGATCTGCGAACGGGCGGGCACGTTTCCCAACCAGGTGACGTACTACTTCGGCTCGAAGGAGCAACTCTTCGTCGAGGTGGCGTGCGCCGCGGTTCTCCGCGCGGGACGCCATGCCGAGGAGGCGGCCGAGGCCACTCCGACTGTCCGCGACTACGCACAGACCCTCGTGACCACACTGCTGGGACCGGAACTCCGAGGCGTCGAGATGTTTACCACGGCAATGCTTCTCGTTTCGAGACGGCCTGACCTGCGCGAGTTCATCACTACGACGTTGTACACTCTGCACGAGCGCGGCGAGGAAGCGCTCATGCAGAAGCTGGTGCGCACCGGCTGGCAGTTGCGCGCCTCTATCGGCGTCGAGGCCAAGGCGTTCTGGTCGGCGATTTTCGGTCTGGCGGTGCAGAAGTCGGCGACCGACGACAGTTTGGGGCCGTCACTCACCGACGCCGTCACGGTGATCTTCACGAACCTCGGCATCTCCGAAGAGGTTCTCAACGCGCGGCTAGGTGGTCTCGACAAGCTCGACCAGCGGGGAGGGCTCGACCAGCGGGGAGGACTCGACCAGCGGAGAGAGCAGCTCGACCAGCGCGGGGAGCTCGACCAGCGGGGGCAGCGAGAAACACCGGACCAACCCGCGCGCAGCCATCGACGAAAGGCATCACGATGACCTCAACCACCCCGACCACGCAGCCGCGGCCGCACGTGACGCACGCGGTGTTCAACCAGTCGGCCCCGCGGGTCGACGTCAATGAGTACGAGCTCAACACCGTGCTCGTCGAGGCCGTCAACCGCCACAATGCCGCCTGGGCCACAAGCGAACTCACCGACGTGGGCATGCTCGTCGGCAGCGCGCAGTTCCAGCACGACGCCAAGCTTGCCAACACCATCACGCCCGAACTGCACACCTTTGACCGCTGGGGCAACCGGATCGACGAGGTGGAGTACCACCCGAGCTATCACCGGATCATCTCCGCGGCAGTCGAGCACGGTGCGCACACCCGCTGTTGGGCCGACCCGCAGCCGGGTTCGCACGTCGCCCGCGCGGCGATCTTTATGCTCTTCGGGCAGATCGAGCCGGGCCACGGATGCCCGGTGTCGATGACCCACGCGGTCATCCCCTCGCTGGAACTGCAACCCGACGTCGCCGCCCAGTGGGTTCCAAAGGCGCTGTCGCGCAGCTATTCTCCTGGCCTGTCCGCAGACAAACCCTCGGCGATCTTCGGCATGTCGATGACCGAGAAGCAGGGCGGCTCCGACGTCCGTGCCAACACCACCGTCGCCCGGCCGGTCGGTGCGGGCGGCCCGGGCGCGGAGTACCTGCTGACCGGTCACAAGTGGTTCTGCTCGGCACCGATGTCCGACGCGTTCCTCGTCCTCGCTCAGGCGGAAGGTGCTGGCGGAGAGGGACTCTCGTGCTTCCTCCTCCCCCGAATCCTGCCCGACGGCACCCGCAACTCGTTCCGCATCCAGCGCCTCAAGAACAAGCTCGGCAACAAGTCCAACGCGTCGAGCGAGATTGAACTCGACGGCACCGTCGCCCTGATGGTCGGCGAGCCGGGCCGCGGTGTACGGACGATCATCGAGATGGTCGCACAGACGCGACTCGACTGCGTGCTCGGCAGCGCCGCCGGTATGCGGCAATCGGTGGCCGAAGCCACCTGGCACGCCCGTCATCGTGCAGCCTTCGGCGCAACGCTCGCCGACCAACCGGCCATGGCTGCGGTGCTCGCCGATCTGGCGCTCGAGTCCGAAGCCGCAACCGTCACCGCGATGCGCCTCGCTCGGGCACACGACGAGGATGCCGACGACACCGAGCGCTCCTTCCGCCGGCTCGCCACGGCGGTCGCCAAGTACTGGATCTGCAAGCGCGGTCCGCACCACGCCTACGAGGCACTGGAATGCCTTGGCGGAAACGGATATACCGAGGACTTCCCCTTGGCGATGCGCTACCGCGAGCAGCCGGTGATGGCCGTCTGGGAAGGCTCGGGGAACGTCATCGCACTCGACGTGCTGCGCGCGATGACACGCGAACCCGAATCGATCGCCGCATTCGACGCGGAGGTCAATCTCGCACGCGGCGCCAGCACAATCCTCGACGCCCATCTCGACAACGTCCGTACGCAACTCTCCGAGTTGGCAACGCTCGACGCGTCGTCGGCTCAGCGTCGAGCGCGGCGCGTCGTCGAATCCATGGCTCTTGCGCTCGAAGCCTCACTGCTGGTGCGATTTTCGCCGACGCCGGTCTCGGAGGCCTTCATCGCGGCTCGACTGGGCGATGATCGTGGAGCCGAGTACGGCACTCTTCCCGTCGGCGCAGATCTCACTGCGATTCTGCAACGGCACTGACGCCGACAGCGTCGAGGATGCGGTTGCGCATGCGCGGTGCGGTGTTGGGCAGCCACATCGCCATGACGGGGGTCAGCGGTGGATTCTCGAACGAAATCACGCGGATCTGATCGTCGTACAGCCAGCCGGGCTGGTTCGTGACGAACGCGACCGCCTGCGGATGTGCAATCACCGACGTGTGCGGCGGGGTGCCTCGAAGGTTGGAGACGATGATCTCGGGCTCGAAGCCCGCGCGACGGCAGTACGACACGATCATGTTGGTGTAGTCGGGTTCGAGCTCGGAGATCACGATCTGACACGACGCGACGTCCTTCATCGCGCACGTCTCATGCGCGGCGAGCGGGTGGCGCGCGTTGACCGCGAGACGTAGTTCGTGACTGGTCGCGATGGCGCCGGCGAGATCGGGCGGAGCCTCCACCGTGCGGGCGAGTGCGAGATCGATGCTGCCGGCGAGGAGCTCCTCACGGATGAATTCCGCGGCAACCGGGCGCACGGTGATCGGCATCGACGCGTCCTGCTGGACCGCCCCCTCGATCACCTGGAAGACCTCCGACGGCGCCAGGCCCTGGGTGTATCCGATCACGTAGGGGTCGGGATTCTGAGCGTCGACCATCCGCACTTCCGACGCGAGGTGCGAGCCGCCCGCGAGCAGTGGGACTGAACCCTCGTACAGTGCCGTTCCGGCAGCAGTCGGTGTGAGTGATCGACGCGACCGCGAGAACAGCTGCACACCGAGTTGTCGCTCCAGATCCCTGATCGCCGACGATAAGGCCTGCTGCGAGATGAACAGACGCTCGGCCGCAACACGTAGTGACGGCGCTTCGATCACTTCGACGAACATTCTGAGACGCCGAAGGTCCAGGTCACGATCAGATGAACTCGTCATAGCTCCCATTATCAACCTGAGATTGACAATTGTCCGGATATTCTCGATGGATGGTTGTGCAAAAGATGATTACAGTGTCATCAGCGGTACAAGCTTGGAGTCAGCGCCTTCCATCTGAAGACGATAGCTGTGCTCGATCCCGGTCCGCATGTCGCAGCACAGAGGGGGCGTTGCGACATGCGGACCGGAGTTTTTTCACCTCAGAGAAGTACGCCGGGGTTGAGCAGCCCCTCCGGGTCCAAGGCGGCTTTGATTCTCGCCGTCAGTTCCATGACATCGGGTCCGAGCTGATCGGGCAGCCATCCTTTCTTCAATCGTCCGACGCCGTGCTCGCCGGTGATCGTCCCGCCGAGACTGATCGCGAGATCCATGACCTGGCCGAAGGCCGTCTGCGCACGCGCGCTCTCGTCGGCGTCGGCGGGATCGAACACGATCAACGGATGCGTGTTGCCGTCACCCGCGTGCGCGATGACCGAGATCATCACCCTGTTCTCCATCGCAATGGCCTCGACCCCGTCGATCAACTCCGGCAGGGCTGGCAACGGAACCCCGACGTCCTCTAGCAGTAGCGATCCGAGCCGTTCGACAGCAGGAATCGCCGCGCGGCGCGCAGCGGTGAACGCCTCTCCGTCGGCAGCGTCGGACGTAGCAAACACCTCGGTCGCCCCGCACTCCGAGAATGCCTTCTCGATCAGTTCCACCTCAGCGACGCCCGCTGGTCCCGGAGCGTCGGACTGGGCAACCAGCAGGGCTCCCGCCTCCCGATCGAGTCCCATCTTGAGCATGTCCTCGACGGCGTTGATCGACACCGAGTCCATGAATTCGAGCATGGCCGGTCGGATCCTGGCGGTGATCGCGAGCACCGCCTCACTCGCGTGGTGCACCGACGCGAACGTTCCGACCACCGTGCACGCCGACGCCTGCGGCGGTAACAGCCGCAGCGTCACCTCGGTGACGATGCCCAGCAGCCCCTCGCTGCCGACGAACAGCTTCGTCAACGGCAGCCCCGCCGAATCCTTGAGCTGTTTGCCGCCGATTCTGATCGCGCGACCGTCGGCGAGGACGACCTCGAGGCCGAGTACGTAATCAGTGGTGACGCCGTACTTCACGCAGCAGAGCCCGCCCGCGTTGGTGGCGACATTGCCTCCGATGGAACAGATCTCGAACGACGACGGATCGGGCGGATACCAGAGTCCATGTGCCGCAGCCGCAGCCTTGACCTCGGCGTTCAACAGACCCGGCTGCGACACCGCCGTGCGGGTCGCGGTATCGATCGTCAGATTCCTCATCTTCTCGGTCGAGAGCATCACGGCTCCGTCGACCGCCGTGGCCCCGCCGGACAAACTCGTCCCGGCACCGCGGGTGATCACCGGGATTCCGTGCGCAGCACACCACCGCACGACGACCTGGACGTCGGACGTCGTCACGGGTCGGATGAGCGCCATCGGCGTGCCGGCGTCGGGGTCGTTGGCACGGTCGTGGCGGTAGCCGGCAAGGATGTCGGGATCGGTGACGACCATCTGATCGCCGAGCGAGGCGATCAGTTCGTCGAGAGGCGCACTGCTCATGAGTTCCAAGCCTAG
>NZ_BAFC01000003.1 GCF_000248055.1 Gordonia sputi NBRC 100414
GACGACGCTCCCAAGCGCGAGTGGACCGCCATGCCCGCGGATGCCGCGCTGGTTCTGGCGACGCTACGAGATCGGTTGTGGCTGGCGCGTTCGGCCATCGGTCCCGCGCGCGGACCGGGCGGCGCCGACGACGGTCAGGGCGCGGCACGGTCGGCTGCGCTGACCTCCTTGGAAGAACTCCACGACACCGCAGTCCGCGTGCTCGGCGCCTTCGACGAACCCGACCCGGCGAAGCGACGCGACGTCGTCTGGGTGGCAGAAGAACGCACCGGCCGATCGGAATCGTCGACGCGCACCGTGCTGCACATCGCACCGCTGTCGGTCGGCGGACTGCTGCGCGCGACGCTGTTCACCGAGTCGACCGTCATCCTGACTTCCGCGACACTGACCATCGGCGGCTCCTTCGACGCTCTCGCCGCCACGTGGGGGCTGCCGGCAGCGGGCCGCGGCACCGACACCCCAGCCGCCGACGACATCGCGCTCGGCGACGCCCGCAACGACACACCCGCACGCGATGTCACCGCAACGGGCAGCGCTGCGCCCTCCGACGGTTCGCCGATGCGGTGGACGGGCCTCGACGCCGGCTCACCGTTCGACTACCCTCGCTCGGCGATCCTCTACGTCGCACGTCATCTCCCCCGACCTGGACGAGACTCCATCGCCCCCGCAACACTCGACGAGCTCGCCGCGCTCACCGAGGCCGCGGGTGGTCGCACGCTCGGGCTGTTCTCGTCGATGCGCGCCGCCCGCGAGGCCAGCGAGGCGCTTCGCGCGCGCAGCGACCTCCCCATCCTGTGCCAGGGCGACGACACCACCGCGGCGCTCGTCGCACGCTTCGCCGACGACCCGAGGACCTGCCTGTTCGGCACACTGTCGCTGTGGCAGGGCGTCGACGTCCCCGGCCCGTCGTTGTCGCTGGTGATCATCGACCGCATTCCGTTCCCGCGCCCCGACGATCCCCTACTCGGTGCCCGCCAGCGCGCAGTCACCTCGCGGGGAGGAAACGGATTCCTGTCGGTCGCAGCCAATCACGCTGCATTGCTGCTGGCGCAGGGCGCCGGGCGACTCCTGCGGTCGGTCGACGATCGCGGCGTGGTCGCCGTCCTCGATTCGCGTCTGGCGACGGCCGGATACGGCGGTTATCTTCTCGCATCCATGCCGCCGTTCTGGCGCACTACCGACCCCGACGTGGTCCGCGCGGCACTCGGCAGACTGGCCGCCGTACCGCTACGGTGAGTCTGACGCCCGGATTCGGCATCACGACCCGGCGACGTCACTAGTGTTGAACTCAACGCCACTAGAGTGAACGCAACACTGTGGGATCGATGAGGACTCCCGGCCCTGCGCGTGGCCGCTGACGAGAGGGGGCCGAAGTGATCGGCCGGATGGGCATCGACGACATCCAACCATTGGTCTCCGCAGGGCAATACCCTGCCAAATGCGTTGTCGGAGAATTGATCCCGATCAGCGCGACCGCGTGGCGAGAGGGACACGACGCGCTCGGGGTCACCCTGCACGTCGAAACGCCCTACCGCACCTCGTTCGACGTCCGCATGTCGCCCGCGACGGAACCCGATGCCTTCAACGCGGCCATCGTTCCCGACGCCGTCGGCTACTGGACCTTCCGCATCGAGGCGTGGAGTGATCCGTACGCGACGTGGCGGTCGGCGGTCACCAAGAAGATCGACGCCGGTCAGGGCGCGGAGGATCTCGCCAACGACCTCGAGACCGGTGCGCGGATTCTCGGCGAAGCGGCGCAACAGGTCGACGGTACCGACCGCCAGTTGTTGCTCGACGCCGTCGACTCACTTCGCTCGAGGCGCAGACGCGTCGAGAATCGCGTGGGAATCGCGTTGTCCGACGAGGTCGTCGACCTTCTCGACGCACATCCCGTGCGTGAACTCGTGACCAAGAGTCGTAATCTGCGGATCTGGACCGACCGACGCCGCGCGCTCTACGGATCGTGGTACGAGATGTTCCCGCGATCGACGGGCGGCTGGGACAACGACGGCAACCCCGTGCACGGCACGTTCCTGACCGCAGCTCAAGATCTCTCGCGCATCGCCGACATGGGATTCGATGTGGTCTACCTGCCACCGATCCACCCGATCGGCGAGGTCAATCGCAAGGGGCCCAACAACACGTTGGTCGCGGCACCGAACGACGTCGGGTCGCCGTGGGCGATCGGGTCGGCGCAGGGTGGTCACGACGCGATCCACCCACAGCTCGGCTCGCAGGAGGATTTCGAGTATTTCCTCTCTCGCGCAAGCGAACTCGGCATGGAGGTCGCGCTCGATCTGGCCCTGCAGACCGCCCCCGACCATCCGTGGGCGACCGAGCATCCCGACTGGTTCACCACCCTGCCGGACGGCACGATCGCCTATGCCGAGAATCCGCCGAAGAAGTACCAGGACATCTACCCACTGAACTTCGACAACGATCGCAACGGCATCTACCGCGCGGTACTCGAAGTGGTGCTCGCGTGGAACAAGTTGGGCGTCAAGATCTTTCGCGTCGACAACCCGCACACCAAGCCACCGAACTTCTGGGAGTGGCTGATCACCGAGGTCAAAAAGCGCGACCCCGACGTGCTGTTCCTCGCCGAGGCATTCACCAGACCTGCACTACTCTATGGCCTTGCACGCCTTGGTTTCACACAGTCCTACACCTACTTCACCTGGAAGACCGCGAAGTGGGAACTCGAGGAGTTCGGCCGCGAGATCGCCGCGCACGCCGACGAGTCGCGCCCCAACCTCTTCGTCAATACCCCCGACATCTTGCACGAGAGCCTGCAGCACGGCGGACCGGGCATGTTCGCGCTACGCGCGGCACTGGCCGCCACCTTGTCGCCGACCTGGGGTGTCTACAGCGGCTATGAGCTGTACGAGCACCTGCCCGTGCGCGAGGGCAGCGAGGAGTACCTCAACTCCGAGAAGTACGAACTCCGCCCACGCGACTACAAGGGAGCCGCGAGCCGTGGCGAGTCACTCGAACCATGGATCACCTCACTCAATGCGATCCGCCGACGCCATCCGGCCCTGCAGCAGTTGCGCGACATCACCTTTCACCACCTCGACAACCCGGCACTGATCGCCTACTCCAAGCTCGACCCGGTGTCAGGTGATCGTGTCGTCGTGGTGGTCAACATCAATCCGTTCGGTGCCGAGGAGTCGACGCTGTGGCTCGACATGCCCGCACTCGGATTCGACTGGCAGGAGCGCTTCGTCGGCACAGATGAGGTCTCCGGTGAGGAATTCGGTTGGGGCCAGGCGAATTACGTACGACTCGAACCGTGGCGCGCCGTCGCACACATCGTCGCCCTTCCACCCCTGAGTCCCGACGCCGCCCGCCGACTCTCCTACCGAATCCAGTGAGCACACCGTGACCAGCACGCAGCCCGATCCCTTCGCTTCCGACCACGACCTCCGACGTCTGATGGCGACGACGCATCCCGACCCGCACTCGTTCCTCGGCGCCCACGACGCCCCCGGGGGTAACACGATCCTGCGGACACTGCGTCCCAATGCGATCTCGGTATCGGCGGTGATCGGCGGCGTCGACTATCCGATGCACCATCAGACCGATGACCTGTTCGTCGTCACCGTGCCGATCACCGACCTCATCGACTACCGCTATCGAGTCGTCTACCCCGACGGGCACGGCGGCACAACAGAATTCGTCGTTGCCGACGGTTATCGGTTCCTCCCGAGCATCGGTGAGCTCGATCTGCATCTGTTCTCCGAGGGCAGGCACGAGGAGCTCTGGAAGGTTCTCGGCGCGCACACCGTCGTCTACACCACGCCAGACGGCGACGTGCCCGGCACGACGTTCTCGGTGTGGGCACCCAACGCGCACGGCGTCGTCGTGATCGGTGATTTCGACGGCTGGAGCGGACGGTCGACGCCCATGCGGTCAATGGGGCCATCGGGCGTGTGGGAGTTGTTCATCCCCGACGTCGGCGAGGGCACGCTGTACAAGTTTCGCATCCACGGCGCCGACGGCACCCTCCACGACAAGGCCGACCCGATGGCCAGGCGCACGGAGGTTCCGCCCGCCACCGCGTCGGTGGTCACGCATTCGGACTTCGTCTGGTCCGACGACGACTGGATCGACCGTCGGATCGAGAGCGAGCCGACACGTGAACCGATGAGCGTGTACGAGGTGCATCTGGGTTCATGGCGCAAGGGGCTCGACTATCGCGAACTCGCTGAGCAACTCGGCTCCTACGTGATCGAGAAGGGCTTCACCCACGTCGAGTTCCTGCCCGTCGCGGAACACCCGTTCGGTGGCTCGTGGGGATATCAGGTCACGTCGTACTACGCGCCGACAGCCCGCTTCGGCAAACCCGACGACTTCCGGTACCTCGTCGACCATCTGCATTCGTTGGGAATCTCGGTGCTCATCGACTGGGTCCCCGCACACTTCCCCAAGGACGAATGGGCGCTGGCCCGCTTCGACGGCACACCACTCTACGAGAACGCCGACCCGATGCGGGGCGAGCAGCTCGACTGGGGCACATACGTTTTCGACTTCGGTCGACGCGAAGTGCGCAACTTCCTTGTCGCCAACGCACTCTATTGGATCGACGAATTCCACGTCGACGGACTGCGCGTCGACGCGGTGGCATCGATGCTCTACCTCGATTACTCGCGGCCGGCGGGCGGCTGGCGGCCGAACATCTACGGCGGCAGAGAGAATCTCGAAGCCGTGCAGTTCCTGCAGGAGACCAACGCGACGGTCCACAAGCTCTTCCCCGGTGCGGTGACCGTCGCCGAGGAGTCGACGGCCTGGCCCGGCGTGACACGCATGACCGACCTCGGCGGACTGGGTTTCAGCCTCAAATGGAACATGGGCTGGATGCACGACACGCTGGGCTATCTGGGGCGCGACCAGATCCACCGCAGCTTCCATCACCACGAGATCACGTTCTCGCTGATGTACGCGTGGAGTGAGAACTTCGTGCTCCCGCTCTCACACGACGAGGTGGTGCACGGCAAGGGCACGCTGTGGAGCCGGATGCCCGGCGACTCCTGGACGAAAGCCGCAGGCGTGCGGGTGTTCCTCGCGTACCAGTGGTCGCACCCCGGAAAGCAACTGCTGTTCATGGGCCAGGAGTTCGGTCAGACCGCCGAGTGGGCCGACAACCGCAGCTTGGACTGGTATCAGCTACAAGGCTGGGAAGGCGAACTGCACCAGGGGATCTCGGCGCTGACCACCGATCTCAATCGCGTCTACCGCGAGCGTCCCGCCCTGTTCACGCAAGACACCGAGCCCCAGGGCTACGAGTGGATCGACGCGAACGACACCGCGAACAACGTCATCAGCTTCCTGCGATGGGGTTCCGACGGCTCGGTGGTGGCGTGCCTGTTCAATTTCTCCGGTGCAGACCGCAGCGACTACCGAGTGGGACTTCCCCGCGCCGGTACCTGGACCGAGATCCTCAACACCGACGCCGCCGCGTACAGCGGCGCGGGTAAGGGCAATCTGGGTGCGGTGCAGGCCGACGGCGAGGGCTGGCACGGGAGGCCGGTCTCGGCGTCGGTCACGATTCCTGCCAACTCGGCGATCTGGCTCGCACCGGCCTAGTGCCGGGTCTGTGCGCCACAACCGGCTCAGAACAGCGCGGCAGCCAGCTTTCGACGAGCGGCCACCACGAACGGCTCGGCCGGGTCGAACAGCTCGAACAGCTCGAGCAGTCGGGTCCGTGCACGGGTCCGGTCGTCGCCGGAGGTCACCTTCACAACGTCGATGATGCGCGCAAACGCTCCCTCCGGATCCTGACCGAGCAGCAGGACGTCCGCGGCCGCGAGTTGGGCGTCGACGTCTGTCGCGGCGGCATTCTCGACGATCGCTGGGTCATGAGCCTGGGCACGGAGCATGAAGTCGAGGTTGCGCACCAACGATGCGGCCTCGACGTTGTCGGGCTCGGCCTCGGCGATGGCGCGGTAGTCGGCGAGCGCACCGTCGAAGTCGCCCGCGTTCATCTTGTCCTCGGCGGCGACCATGCGCGGATCGTCGGCGATCTCCTGCTCTGCCTCGGGGGCAGGAGCCCCAGCGAGCGCACCGCCGACCTGGGCGAGGATCTGATCGATCCAGTCGACGATCTCGGCCTCCGGACGCGCGCCATTGAAAGCGGCGACGGGCTGACCGGCGGCGAGTGCGACAACCGTCGGAATCGACTGCACACCGAAGGCCTGCGCGATCTGCGGGTTCGCGTCGACATCGATCTTGGCGAGGACCCAGGCGCCGCCAGAGGCGTTGGCGAGCTTCTCCAACACCGGCGACAACTGCTTACACGGACCGCACCACTCCGCCCAGAGGTCGACCAGGACAAGCTGTCTCGTCGAGCGGGCGAGGACCTCGGTCTCGAAGGTCGCGTCCGTCACGTCGATCACGTTGCCGCCGGTCGGCGCCGCTCCAGCGCTGGGCCGCTGGGCTGCCGCGGCGGGTTGACGCGCCTGCGCTCGTTGCGCCTCGGCCTTCTCCTTCAGTGCGGAGAGGTCGACTGCACCTGACATGGCAACTGTCGCGGCGGCTTGCTGACGTGCTGCGGCGGCGGCCTGGGTGCGTGCTGCATTTCCCTGAGGCCTGGGGGTCGGTCGTGTCACCCCTCTAGTGTGCCACGGACGGCCCGACCACTCACCGGTCGTACGACCGGCGCTGCCACCAACGCGAAGACCAGCGCGCCGATTGCGGGTGTCAGGCCGACCGACACCCCCGAGTGACCCGCGATGAACCCGACGATCGCGGGTCCCGACAGCATCCCGATGTAGCCGCAGCCGACGACGGTAGAGATGGCACGTCCGCTCGACGACGTCGTGAGATTGCCTGCAGCCGTGAAGATCTGCGGGATCAGCCCGGCGAGACCGACGCTGAAGATGGTCCAGCCGACGATCGCGATGACCGGTTCGGGAGCGAGAATCGCCAAGGTGATTCCACAGATGCCGAGCGCCGAACCCACCCGCACCACCCAGACGGGGCCGAGCCGCCCAGCGATCGGGTCGATGCCGAAGCGGGCGATCGTCATCGCGGCACTGAACGCCCCGAACGCCACAGCGCCGACCGCGTCACGCGTACCGAAATCTTCGACGATCTGCAGCGCACTCCAGTCATATGCCGTTCCCTCGGCCAGCATGAGTGCGAACGCCACGGCCGCGAGGATTGCCAGTCGACGCAGGTCCAGTCCATGCCACCAACGCGCGCCTGTCGTCGACGCATCGTCGTCTGTCGACCCACCTGCCGCCGACGCCGAGGCCGAGGCCGCTTCGACCAATCCCCCACCGTCAGGCGCGACGAGCGAGCGGGCACACACCGCGACCAGCACCAACCCGAGTAGCGCCGACACCCCGACAGTCGCGACGACGCCGACCTGCGCCCACAACGTCGCGGCGACGACGAGCGACCCGGCAAGGCCGCCGAGCGAGAAGAATCCGTGAAACGACGACATGATCGGTCGGCGATACGCCCGTTCAACCGCGACGGCCTGGGCGTTCATCGAGACGTCGAGGCTTCCGTTGACGAACCCGAAGAGCACGAGCGCGACGGCGAGCTGACCGGTATTCGACGCCACCGCGGGCCCGATCATGACCGGACACAGCAGCGTAGCCGCGACCAAAGTCGTGGTGCGCGAACCGAATCTGTCGAGAGCATGCCCGCTGACCTGCATGCCGACGAACGCCGAGCCGCCGAGCAACAGCAGCAGCCCGCCGAGCTGCTCGTGCGAGGTGCCGGTGTGGGCGGTGATGACGGGAATGTGGGCCACCCACAGCGCTGCGAGAAAGCCGTTCAGGAAGAAGATCGCCGAGACCGCACCGCGCGCACTCGTCAGCGTGGATCGTCGAGCAGGCGCGCGGGCCGAGTCAGGACAGATGTCGCATCACCCGGTCGACCTTGCCGGTCAGTTCGTCGGTGTGGCCGGGGCGGACGTCGGCCTTGATGACGAGGCCCACACGCGGGGCGAGTTCGCCGACCGCGTCGGTGGCGCGTTTGATCACGTCCATCACCGCATCCCAGTCACCCTCGATGTAGGTGAACATCGCGGTGGTCTGGTGTGGAAGACCTGATTCGCGCACCACCCGCACGGCCGCCGCGACGGCTTCGCTCATGCCTCCGTCGTCACCGACGGCGTCGCCACCCGACGGCGTGAGACTGAATGCGGCGATCATGGTCGGCTCCTCTGCAAGTGATGCGGAATCGGAAGCGACCAGGGTCGCTTACCGGGACGTCATGCCGCGTACTGGGGCGTCGACTCGGCGTCGACCTGCCCCGACAGCTCGGCCAGGTGCCCGTTGCGGCGTGCCCACCACTCGAACACCAGCGTGCCGAACGGCGGGATGCTGGAGATCAGCGCGAGCGCGGTAACCGAGAGGCTCCACCGCAACGACACCGCGGTGACGATCGAGATCAGAACGAAGACGACGAAGACGATGCCGTGCACCATGCCGGGAACCGCGACGGCCTCGGTGTACCCGAGCACCCACTTGAAGAACATCGCCACCAACAGCGCGGCCCAGGTGATTGCCTCGAGTACGGCGACGAACCGGAAACGCTTGGCCGGGGTGGACAGGTCGAAGAATTGCCTCATATAACCCATTGTGCCTGACACGGATGCCTACTACGACAGGGCGTAGTAGGCATCCGTGATCACGAACGTGGTGAAGTTTCCTCAGGCCTTGGGCACGCGAATGATGAGCGCGTCACCCTGACCGCCCGCGCCGCAGAGCGCAGCAACACCGACGCCCCCGCCCCGACGCTGCAGTTCCAGCGCGAGGTGCAGCGTGATGCGTGCTCCGGACGTCCCGATGGGATGGCCGATCGCGATGGCCCCACCGTTGACGTTGACGATGTCGGGGTTGATGCCGAGCGCCTTGGTCGAGGCCAGTCCGACCGCGGCGAACGCCTCGTTGATCTCAACGAGGTCGAGATCGGCTGGCGTGATTCCCGCTCGCGCACAAGCCTTTTCGATGGCGTTGGCCGGCTGGAGCTGCAGCGAGGAGTCGGGGCCCGCAACCACTCCGTGCGGACCGATCTCGGCGAGCGGGGTCAGGCCGAGTTCTGCGGCCTTCGCCTTGCTCATCACGACGACGGCGGCGCCGCCGTCGGAGATCTGTGACGAGTTGCCCGCGGTGATGGTGCCGTCCTTGCGGAATGCCGGGCGCAGTCCCGCGAGAGTATCAGCAGTGGTGTCGGCGCGAATACCCTCGTCCTCGGAGAATTCGATCGGGTCGCCCTTGCGCTGCGGGATGCTCACGGGAACGACCTCGTCGGCGAAGAGTCCGTTCTTCCACGCGGTCGCGGCGAGCTGGTGGCTACGCGCGGCGAACTCGTCCTGCTCGGCGCGGGTGAAGCCATCGGTGTCGTTGCCCTGCTCGGTCAGCGCACCCATCGGCTGATCGGTGAAGGCGTCGTAGAGGCCGTCGAATGCGGTGTGGTCCACGAGCTCGGTGTTGCCGTACTTGAATCCGCTGCGGCTTCCCGGCAGCAGGTGCGGCGCCTGGGTCATGGACTCCTGGCCACCGGCCACGACGCACTCGAACTCACCGGCACGGATGAGCTGGTCGGCCAGCGCGATCGAGTCGATGCCGGACAAGCACATCTTGTTGATGGTCAGCGCGGGAACGTCCCACCCGATTCCGGCTTTCACCGATGTCTGGCGTGCGGGCATCTGTCCCGCGCCTGCGGTGAGCACCTGGCCCATGATCACGTAGTCGACAGCCGACGCCGGGACGCCTCCGCGTTCGAGCGCAGCCTTGATGGCGATCGCACCGAGATCGACACCGCTGAAACCCTTCAGCGAGCCGAGGAGCCGACCGAACGGCGTGCGCGCGCCGGCGACGATCACCGACGTCGCCTGATCTGTTGCCGGGGACATGAGGACCTCCAAGTACTGGGCAGCGACCAACCGAGCGGTCGCTCTGTTCGTATGACGCCTTAAACGTTACCTTTATCGCATGACGCCCTCATCATCCGTGCCCCCCGTCGAATCGGCAGTTGCATCTGATTCCGAAACCGCAGCCGCGGTCGGCTCCGCCGGCGCGACGGCACTCATCTCCGACCTTGTGGTGGCCATCGACCACGTCGGTATCGCGGTGCCCGATCTCGACGCCGCGAAGCAGTGGTACGCCGACCATCTGGGCTTCGTCACCCTGCACCAGGAGAAGAACGAGGAGCAGGGCGTCGAGGAGGCGATGATCGGACCCGCGGACTCGGGCACAGGCGCGGTCATCCAACTGCTCGCACCGGCGTCCGAGTCGTCGACGATCGCCAAGTTCCTCGATCGCAATGGACCAGGCTTGCAGCAGCTCGCCGTACGGGTCACCGACGTCGACGAGGTGGTGTCCCGCCTGACGTCCGCAGGGGTCCGCGTTCTGTATCCGGAGGCGCGACGCGGCACGGCCGACTCGCGAATCAACTTCGTTCATCCGAAGGATGCTGGCGGCGTGCTGCTCGAGCTCGTCGAACCCGCGGCCGACCACAGCGCTTCGACGCACTGACCCGCGCACTTCCGCGTCCACGGCAAATATTTGCCGAGGCGCACACGCGCTCGTACCAGACACAGCACCGCCACAGCACGGCCGACTAGACTGTCGAACCATGTCGAGCCAGGCTCCGAGGCAGCAACTCCCGTTCGCCGTCGTCATGCGCGGATACGATCGCGAGCAGGTCGCCGAGCGTTTCCGACGCATCGACGCCGACCTGCGAGTCCTCGCCGCCGACCGCGACGCCGCGACCGCCAACGCGCAAGAACTCGCCGCGCATCTGCACGAGGCCCGCGCGACGATCGAGGAACTCCGCCGCGAGGTCGACACCCTGTCTGTGCCACCCACGACGGCCCAGGGCATGAGCGAACGATTGAGTCGCATGCTGCAGCTCGCGTCCGACGAGGCGTCGGAGATGCGCGCAGAAGCAGGCGCCGAGGCCGCCGAGACGGTGTCGGTGGCGCGTCAGGAAGCAGCGGAACTCGGCAAGAACTCACGTGAAGATGCCGACCGAATCCTGTCCGAGGCACAGGCCAGGGCTGAATCGATCGTGGCTGACGCCGAGAACAAGGCGTCCGGCATCGTCGCCGAGGCGGAACAGCACGCATCTGACCTACGCACCGACGCGGAGTCGATCCACGCCAAGGCAAAGGCCGACGCCGCGGAGTCGGACCGGTTGTGCAGCGAACGCGCAGCGGCGATGGAAGCCGAGCACACGGCGACGATGAACGCGGCACGTACCCAGGCCTCCCAACTGGTCGCCAAGGCTCATGCGGACGCCGACGAACTGGCGCGACAGAGCAAGCAGACGCGCACCGAGGAACGCCGCCACCACGACATGACCCTCGCCGAGGAGCGTCGACAAGCATTGGCCGAGGCCAAGCAGATTCGCGACACCGCCCGCGACATCGCCATCGAGCGACTGGCGGGCGCCCGCAATCTCTCGGCGAAGGCCGACGACGCGCGCACGCAGGTCCTTGAGGAGTTCGAGGAGATCCGCAAGAAGCTCAACGAGATCCAGCGCGAGTTCGACACGTTCCCCGACACGCTGCGTCCTGCCGAAGACATCGACTACACGTCGTTGTCGGATGCCGACGACTCCGAACTGCTCAACCGGATACTGTCCGAGCGCGCCCGCTTCAGCACGGGCGACTGACGCCGCGGCGCCTCAGAACAACCGGAACTCGGTACTCTCCGCTCCCCGCAGAGCGTCGTAATCCAGGACGACGCAACGGATTCCGCGGTCGGTCGCCAGCGTGCGCGCCTGTGGTTTGATCTGCTGGGCCGCGAAGACGCCACTGACGGGTGCGAGCAACGGATCGCGGTTGAGGAGTTCGAGGTAACGGGTCAGTTGTTCGACGCCGTCGATCTCGCCGCGACGTTTGATCTCGACGGCGACGGTCGCACCCTGCGCATCCCTGCACAGAATGTCGACGGGCCCGATTGCCGTCATGTACTCGCGCCTGATCAGCGTGTGACCGGGTCCGAGCGTCTCGACGTGCTCGGCGAGCAACTCCTGCAGGTGCGCCTCGACGCCGTCCTTGACCAGGCCGGGATCGATGCCCAGTTCATGCGACGAGTCGTGCTCTATCGACGCGAGCGTGATGCGCAGCTCCTCGCCGGCCTTGTTGGTCACCACCCAGTACGCCTCGACCGACTCATGCAGCGCTGCGACCTCGTCGGGAACCTGCGCCTCGGTCAACCAGCAGGGCGGACTCATCCAGTTCAGCGGTTTGTAGGCGCGATCGTCGGCATGCACGCTCACCGAGCCGTCGGACTTGATGAGCAGCAACCGTTTGGCCATGGGCAGATGAGCCGTCAGTCGGCCGACGTAGTCCACTTGGCATTCCGCGATCACCAGACGCACACCGGGCAGCTTATCGGCCGCGCGCGTTGACCAACACGACCCCCGACCCCCGGCGAGCCACCACGGCGCCGCGTCAGGCGTTGCGGTAGTGCTTCAGCAGGAACTGTTCGGCGTCGTCGACGGCGTCGGCCATGGACGAGTGCACGTGCGGGAGCGTGGGATCGAGTCCCTGCAACTGGGCCGGTACGGCGAGGTTGTGGACGAAGGAGTCCGACCGGTGTCGCTCGACACTCGCGCGCACCTCGCCGTCGGGGTCGACGAGAATGATGCGTTTACCGTTGTCGTCGGCCGAGTTCTTGACGGCGAGCATCATCGTGCGGGCAACCGGATCGATCACCCCGACACGCGAGATCTCGATGATCACGACGTCGACACGCTCGATGTCCTCCTCGACGCGCCGCAGTGCGCTCTCCGCGCTGCCGAACGTCAGGTCGCCCTGCAACTCGTACACTCGGACACGGTCGCGGCAGGTGCGCAGGAAGCTGCGCTCCTCCTCCGTCCAGTCGTCGCCGACGGAGAAGTCGGCGATGTCGTAGGTCGCTCTGATCGCGACCCGGTTCTCGCGGGTCACGTTGAACATGTGGAGCCCGAGGTCGGTCGACAGGTGCTCGCACGTGTCGACGCCGCGCACGCTGTTGCCGTGCTCATCAAGTCGAGGCGAGTAGACACCGATGCCCAGCTGGCCGGGCAGCACCGCCAGGATGCCGCCTCCCACACCACTTTTCGCAGGCATTCCGACTGCCGTCACCCAGTCGCCCGCGGCGTCGTACATGCCGCACGTGGTCATCACGCTCAGCAACCGCTGTGCGACCTCCTGGCTGAACACTCGCCGTCCCGTGCGCGGGTTGGCCCCACCGCAGGCGATCGTCGTACCCATGACGGCGAGGTCGCTGGTGGTGACATCGATCGCGCACTGACGAAAATAGAGCGCGATCGCGGCGTCGGGGTGGGTGTCGAGTCCGCCGAAGCTGTCGAGCATGTAGGCGATCGCGCGGTTACGCGACCCAGTCGCCGCCTCCGACTCGAAGACGCTCTCGTTCAGGGTCAACTGTCGTCCCGCGCATGCCGAGTAGAAGGCGAGGATCTCCTCGAAGGTCTTCTCCACGACATCGGGATCGACGTCGCGAACCGGCGGAAGGAGCAACGACGATGCGACGATCGCACCCGCGTTGATCATCGCGTTCTTGGGACGCCGGCGCGAGTCGACGCTGATCTGGTTGAACGCCTCACCCGACGGCTCGACACCGATCTTCGCGTCGACCTCCGTCGGGCCCAATCGGCTCAGCGCCATCGCGTAGGTCAGCGGCTTGGACACCGACTGGATGGTGAACGCGGTCCCCGAGTCACCGAGCGAGTAGAGATAGCCGTCGTGCATGGCGACCGAGAGCCCGTAGCCGTCGGGATCAACCGCCGCGAGTTCGGGGATGTAGTCGGCCACCTCCCCCGTCCGATCGTCCACGCAGTCGGACATGATCTTGCGAAGGTAGCCATCCACATGCGAAATCGTCACGCACCGACCGTAACCCGCGGAGGTTCACGGGTCGAGGATTCACCGGTCGAGTGACCGCGCCGAGTCGTCGACAGACGTGATGTCGACGCCTGGGGCGAACCGGTACGGATTCGCGCTGAGCACGCCGCCGAGACTCCTTCGCAGACGCGACATCTCGGCACGCACGGTCACGGTGCGGTCGTCGGTGCCGAAGAGTTGCTCCGACATCGCGGCTGCACTCAACCCGTCGGGGTGGGCGGCGAGCAACGCCAGAATCTCCGCGTGCCGCGGCGACGGACGGTGGGTCCACGAGCCCGTCGCGCCCGATACCCGCACTGTCGGCGGGTGATCGCCTGCGAGATCGAGTTCGACGAGTGTCGTCGTCGGGTCGCGGTCGTCGGCGACGCGCACGAGCCATCCACCGGGCAACGGTTCGAACTCGCACGCGCCCAGCGCGTGCAACCACGCGCGCCCGGGTTGCGGGCTTCGCGGTAGTGCCAGTCGCGAGCACGGTGCAACCGAGTCGACCGCCGCCACCCAACCGTCGGCGTCGACGGCGAGCGCAGGCCCGGACGAACGCGCGAGGATCGGAGCCGCGATCGCCCTCAGCTCGTCGAGCCTGCGTCGATGATGTTCGCGCAGTTGAGATTCGGCGAGTTTCGCAACTGCACTCACGAGCGCCAGCGTCGTCGGGTGAATGGTTGCGGCAGGGCCACTGACGTCGACGACGCCGAGCACCGCATCCGTTCTCGGGTCGCGGATCGGCGCACCCGTGCACGTCCAGGTGTGGTGTGTTCGAACGAAGTGCTCGGCGGAGAAAACCTGCACGGGGCCTCCGGACATCAACGCGGTTCCAATGGCGTTGGTGCCGACGGACCGCTCTCCCCAATCCGCGCCCTCGACGAATCCGAGACGATCTGCCCGGTGCAACACGCGGGTCTGACCTCCGCGCCAGAGGACGTGTCCCGCGGCGTCGGCGATCACGAGAATGTTGTCGCCGTCGGCGATCACGGCGTCGAGTCCGCCGGTCAGATCGTCGAGAACGAGTGTCAGCGGCGACTGTGCACGACGCGCCTCGAGGTCTGCGGCACCGATGAGATTCTCCGCGCTGCCGCGCTCCGGGTCGACACCCGCGTGCAGGACTCGTCGCCAGGACTCGCCGATCACGTCGCGCGGACGCGCCGGCGGGCGATTGCCCGACATCGCGGCGTCGTACACGGCGGCGAGGACGGCGGCATAGTGCCGCGGGTCGTCGCCCGCGCCGACTGCGGGCTCGCCCGCTCTGGCTGGTGATGTAGCGGTCATCACCAGAGATTGTGCTCCCGATCACAGTCGGACCGCAAAGAACTCCGCGGATGCAACCCGCTGCAACCCTTGCCCACCCCACCCACTCCCGAGTGTGCTGTGCATCACACCCGCCGGGCCCAACGGACCGGCAGAGATGAGGAGAAGCAATGACTCAGACGCTTGAACCCCATACGTCCACGCCGACCACCGGACGAGACGAGACGACCCATCGGACACCGGCCGAACGCGTCGACCGCTGGCTCGCCGACTTCGAATCGGCACTTCGATCACGCGACATCGCCGCGGCGACCTCGATGTTCGCGACCGACTGCTACTGGCGTGACCTCGTGGCCTTCACGTGGAATCTCAAAACCGTCGAGGGGCGCGAGCAGCTCGCGGACATGCTCACAGCGCGCCTCGACGACACCGACCCGGAGTCGTTCACCGCCACCGAGACCCCGACCGAGGACGACGGCGTGGTGACCGCGTTTCTCGAGTTCGAGACCGCAACGGGTCGCGGCGAAGGCTTGCTGCGGCTCCGACGGACGGCCGACGGTGACGACGACCGCGACGAGGCCTGGACACTGCTCACCACCCTCCAGGAACTGACGGGGTACGAGGAGCGCCGCGGCGCGAGCAGAGTGCTGGGCGCGGTACACGGGTCCGAGCCCGACGCACGGTCGTGGGCCGAACGCCGCGAGGCCGAGGAGGCGGAGCTCGGTCGATCGAGCCAGCCCTATGTGCTCGTCGTCGGCGGCGGCCAGGGTGGCATCGCGCTCGGTGCGCGGCTGCGGCAACTCGGCGTTCCGTCGATCGTCGTCGACAGTCACGACCGACCGGGCGACCAGTGGCGCGGACGGTACAAGACGCTGTGTCTGCACGATCCGGTCTGGTACGACCACCTGCCCTACCTCCCCTTCCCCGAGAACTGGCCCGTCTTCGCGCCCAAGGACAAAATCGGCGACTGGCTCGAGTTCTATACGCGCGTCATGGAGGTTCCCTATTGGTCGAAGACCACCTGCACGTCGGCGAGCTACGACGAGCAGGCCGGACACTGGACCGTCGAGGTCGATCGCGACGGGGAGCACCTCACACTCACCCCGACCCAGCTCGTCCTCGCGACCGGAATGTCGGGCAAGCCCAACGTCCCGTCCTTCTCCGGCCAGGACGTGTTCGCCGGCGAGCAGCACCACTCGAGTCAGCACCCGGGACCCGACGGCTTCGCGGGCAAACGCGTCGTCGTGGTCGGTGCCAACAACTCGGCACACGACATCTGTAAAGCGTTGGTGGAGAACGGGATCGACACCACGATGATCCAGCGATCGTCGACACACATCGTGAAGTCGGACTCACTCATGGAGATCGGCCTCGGTGCGCTCTACAGCGAGCAGGCAGTGGCGTCGGGCATGACGACGAAGAAGGCCGACCTCACGTTCGCCTCGCTGCCCTACCGGATCATGCACGAGTTCCAGATCCCGCTCTACGACCAGATCCGTGAGCGCGACAAGGACTTCTACGCTCGGCTTGAAGCTGCGGGATTCGACCTCGACTTCGGCGACGACGACTCGGGACTGTTCATGAAGTACCTGCGTCGCGGCTCGGGCTACTACATTGACGTCGGTGCGTGCGAGCTGGTCGCCGACGGCACCATCAAGCTCGCTCACGGACAGGTCGATCACCTCACCGAGAACTCCGTGGTGCTCGCCGACGGCACAGAGCTTCCGGCAGACGTCGTGGTCTACGCAACCGGGTACGGCTCGATGAACGGATGGGCGGCCGACCTGATCGGTCAGGATGTCGCCGATCGGGTGGGCAAGGTGTGGGGACTCGGCTCCGACACCACCAAGGACCCCGGGCCATGGGAGGGCGAGCAACGCAACATGTGGAAGCCGACCCAACAGCCGGGCCTGTGGTTCCACGGCGGCAACCTGCACCAGTCCCGCCACTACTCGCTGTACCTCGCGCTGCAACTCAAGGCGCGTTTCGAGGGCATCGACACCCCCGTCTACGACCTGCAGGAGGTCCACCACCTGAGCTGACGAGTCGTCGAGTCCCTCCGTTTGACTGGCCAGAATGTCCTGCGTACCTCTTGGGCGCAGGACATTCTGGCCAGTGCGCCCGGAAGTGGCCCAGCGCACAGTGAGTCCACTGCCGTGAATCTCGAACCGCTCGTACCCTGCTGGCGCCACCCTCCCGAGCCGACCGAACGGAGCGCATCACCATGACCAACCCCAGGCCCAACCTGCTGGTCGCCTACCTCGCAACCCCCGGCGGCGAGGATGCACTGGCCTTGGGCGCACAGTTGGCCCAATCCTTCGACGCCGACCTGAAGATCTGTCTGGTGGTGCCGCCGTCCACACCGGCCGAACAGGCCGTGGCGCCGGGCGACTTCCAGGAGATCCTGGACAGACAGGCCGCGACCTGGCTCGACGAAGCGCTGCGCACATTGCCCGACGGTGTCGACGGCGAAGGCTATGTCGCCGAGTATGAGAACGCCGCGGAGGGCCTGTCGATCGAGGCGACACGGCTGAACTCGTCGATGATCGTCGTCGGCGGGTCCGGAGGCGGAATCCTCGGGCGTCACACGCTCGGTTCCGTTGTGACCGATCTCGTGCACACCTCGGGCACCCCGGTTGCGGTGACTCCCCGGGGCCTACGCGAAATCGTCTCGCCGGTTACGCGCATCACGTGCGCGGTGGGTCGACGACCGGGCGTCGAAGCGCTGTTGCAGGCGGCGACGCGGGCGTGCACGGCCGCCGACGTCCCGCTCCGATTGTTGTCGCTGCTGCCCGTCGACGACGGCCTCTCGAGCGATCCGACGAAGGATTCCGAGGCCCGCCGCGTGGTGAACGAGCACCTCGAACGCACTGTCGCCGCAGCGCGTGCCGACCTGCCGGACGGGCATCCGGTCACCACCGCCATCGCGACCGGCAAGACCGTCGAAGATGCTGCGGCGTCGCTGGATTGGGAACCGGGCGACCTCATCTATGTCGGTTCGAGCCGACTCGCGCAGCCATTCCACCTGTTCCTCGGGTCCACCGCGGCCAAGATGCTGCGGGTGCTCGCCGTTCCCATGATCGTCGTCCCCCGCGGCGCCTGACACCGGAGATCTGCAGAGATGAGTTCGTCCCCATCGTCGCCAACCGAATCGCCCGACCCTGCGCCGTCCACCCCGAGCACGTCCGACCCGAACACGTCTGACCCAGGCGCGTCGAACCCTGTCACCATCGAAACGAACAGCAAGGGACTCGCGTCGGGGAAGGTAGGGGTGTTCTCGGGCGCCGTCCTCGGGATTTCGACGGTGGCCCCCGGCTACACGCTCACCGCGAGCATCGGACTGATCGTCGCGGCGGTCGGCCTCAAGATGCCCGCGATCTTCATCGCCGGTTTCATCCCGATGTTCCTCACCGCATACGCCTACCGGGAACTCAACAAGGACACCCCCGACTGCGGAGCGTCGTTCACCTGGTCCACCAAGGCATTCGGACCGTACGTGGGCTGGATGTGCGGCTGGGGAATGGTCGTGGCGACCATCATCGTGTTGTCGAATCTCGCGGCGATCGGCGTGCAGTTCTTCTACCTGATCATCGCCCAGATCTTCGACAAGCCGTCGATCGCCGATCTCGGCACCAACAAGCTCGTGAACATCGTGACGACGCTGGTGCTCCTCGCGATAGCCACGTGGGTATCGATGCGCGGGATCACCACGAGCGAACGACTTCAGTACGTACTGGTCGGTTTTCAGCTCATCGTGTTGTTCGCGTTCGCCATCATCGCGTTCGTCAAAGTCGCCGACGGATCCGCGCCCGCGGGACTACATTTCGACATCGACTGGTTCAATCCGTTTACCGGGCTGACCATCTCCGCCTTCGCGGTCGGGCTCACCGGATCGATCTTCGCCTTCTGGGGTTGGGACACCTGCCTCACGCTCGGCGAGGAATCCAAAGATCCCAAACGCACCCCGGGGCGTGCCGGGCTGCTGTGCGTGATGTCGATCCTCCTCACCTATCTGCTCGTGGCGGTCGCGGTGATGATGTATGCGGGCGTCGGCACCGACGGGGTCGGGTTGGGCAACGAGAACAACGCCGAGAATGTCTTTGGCGCACTGGCCGATCCGATCCTGGGACGATGGGGCGGCGTCCTGCTGTTCGCCGCAATCCTGGTCTCGTCGATCGCCAGCCTGCAGACAACCTTCCTGCCTGTCGCGCGCACCATGCTCGCCATGGGCAGCTACGGAGCTTTTCCGAAGAAGGTCGCCGAGATCAGCCCGCGCTTCCTGTCACCGTCGTTCGCGGCGCTCGTCGCCGGCATCGTCACAGCGGTCTTCTACACGGCGGTGACACTCCTGTCCGAGCGCACTTTGATCGACACCATCGCAGCGCTGGGCATCATGATCTGCTGGTACTACGGCATCACGGCGTTCGCGTGCGTCTGGTACATCCGTCGCGAGCTCTTCTCATCCGTGCACAACTTCTTCTTCAAGTTCTTGTTCCCGCTGTTGGGCGGTGCCGCACTGATCGTGGTGTTCGTCATCTCGGTCGGCGAGAGCATGAATCCCGACAACGGTAGTGGCGCTTCGATATTCGGCGTCGGACTTGTCTTCTACATCGGTTTCGGATTGCTGGTGCTCGGACTCTTCGTGATGCTCTACCTACGCATGCGACAGCCGGCGTTCTTCCGGGGCGAAACGCTTCCCCGCTCGCTGCCCGTCTCGTCGGACGCAGACAGCGGCTAGGTGTCGAGAGCGGTCACAGGGTGACGGCGCTGTGCACGGCGATGTCGCTCTCGACGAGCAACTCCGTGGTGTGCGCGATGTGATCGCGCAGCGCGGTCACTGCGCCGTCGGCGTCGCGCGCGAGCGCCAACTCCATCATTCGACGATGCTCGCCGTCGAGATCGCGATTCTTCTCCCGACCCAGGGGCTGCGACCACCGGCGATAGAGCTCGGCCTCGTCGCGCAGCCCGTTGGCCAACTGTAGGAGCTTCTTGTTCCCACACCCGTCGAGCAGTGCGCGGTGAAACGCCGCGTGCGCCAAGGCCCAGTCATCGGTCACGCGGACCGGATCGTCGTCGGTGAGGTAGCGCGTACCGACCATACGGTGATGAGCAGCGACGACCGATGACTCCCATGCGAGGTCGCCGTCGCCGATGGCACGGCCGAACACCAGTCCCTCGAGTTCGAGGCGCGCGTCTGTCAGCTCACGTAGACGAGGAATGGAAATCTCGGTGACCGCGTACCCGACGTTGGGTTCGTTGGTGACGAGCCCCTCCAGTGACAACCGAGTGAGTGCCTCGCGAATCACACTCATGCTCGCATCACATTCCGCGGCGAGCGCCCCGAACTTCAGTCGGTCCCCCGGCAGATAACGGCCGCCGAGGATCTCGCCGCGCAACTGCGCGTAGACGAGGTCGCCTCGCGTCTGCTTCGCCTTCGCTGTTGCCATGGTCACAACCATAACCCACTTTTATCCGCATCAGTGTCTGATCGACATATTTTCGAAAATAACCTGCACTGACGAATATGAGGGAGTAGACCAGAGGTCAGTGACTGTGACACCGATCACCTCCTGGCATCGATGCGCAGCAATACGAGGAAGTGAGCGATCATGCGTCTGGGAGTTCTCGAGAAGCGCGCTGTGCTGGTCGACAGCGGACACCGGCTGGCAATCGACGTCGCCGAGGCCAGCGACGGACGGTTCGGTCCGTCGATCACCGCGATCTACGACGTCTGGGACGATTTCGCCGCCTGGGCTCGTGACATCGACCCCACCAACGGCAGCGTCTTCGATGCCACGCTGGAGAATCCGATTCCCGAGCCCGCGCAGGTCTTCGCCATCGGCCTCAACTACGCCGAGCACGCAGCGGAGTCGAAGTACGACGTCCCCGACTTCCCGCCCGTGTTCACCAAGTACCGCACGTCGCTTGCCGGTCCGGTCGGCGTCGTCGAATTGACGGGCCCCAAGATCGACTGGGAGGTCGAGTTGGTCGCGGTGATCGGCCGTGCGGCGCATCGTGTCAGCGAAGCGGACGGTTGGGATCATGTTGCGGGACTGACCATCGGCCAGGACATCTCCGACCGCGAAACCCAATTCAACGCGCACCCACCGCAGTTCAGTCTCGGCAAGTCGTACCCGGGGTACGCCCCGATGGGACCGGTCGTCGTCACGCCGGACGAGTTCGCCGACCGCGACGACCTCGAACTCAGCTGCGACGTCAACGGAGAACAGATGCAGAAGGGCCGGACGTCGGAGATGATCTTCTCTGTCCCGCAACTGGTCTCGCGTCTATCGCACATCACGCCGCTCCTCCCGGGCGACATCATCTTCACGGGCACACCATCCGGCGTCGGCATGGGCAGAACGCCGCAGCGATTCCTCACCGACGGCGATGTCCTCACCTCTCGGATCGCCGACATCGGCGAGATCGAGCAGCGTTTCGTCGCCACGGCAGAGACGCGGTGATCGACGATGCCATTGCACAGGCTCGCATCGGTCACGATGGGCGTACCGAATGTCGATGAAACACTCGCCTACTACACGGAATTCGGGCTGACGCCGACCTCGGACGGCTGGTTGTCGACCACCGAGGGTGGCGAACAGCTGCGGATCGTCGCCGCGCCGACGCGTCGACTGCTCGAACTGTCGGTCGGCGCTGACGATCTCGACGACATCGACCGCATCCACCACGAACTCGTCTCGAAAGGCTTTCTCGCGCAACGGCACGGCGACGAGGTGACCGCCCACGAACCGGTCGCCGATCTCCGCGCCACCGTGCGAGTCCTGCCGAGACTGAATCAACAGCGTGTCGAACCGACTCCGTACAACGGCCCCGGCCGCATCGAACGGTACGGCCGCGCACCCGGCGTGATGCGCGACTACGCGATCAAGCCGCACAAGCTCGGACACGCGGTGCTCGGTTCCACCGACTACGTGGCGACCTGCCGATTCTTCGTCGACGGACTCGGCTTCAAGATCAGCGACCACATCAAGGGGCACGGGTCGTTCCTGCGCTGCTCACAAGACCACCACAACATCCTCGTCATGAACTCACCGGTGACCTACCTGCACCACACCTCATGGCAGGTCGACGATATCGACGACGTCGGGCGCGGCGCCGCTGCGATGCTCGAGGGCAACCCCGAACGCCACGTATGGGGGCTCGGCCGACACCACGCGGGCTCGAACTTCTTCTGGTATCTGAAGGATCCGGCAGGCAACTTCTCCGAGTACTACTCCGACATGGATTGCATCCCCGACGATGCGCTGTGGACGCCGGAAGACCTCGAAGGCGCACGCGGACTGTTCAATTGGGGACCGCCACCTCCCCCGAGTTTCCTCGCTCCCGAGGACCTGGCCGCGATGATGACCGGCGCACACTCGACCAACTGACGCCCGACACTCCCGCTCGAATAACTCCCCAAACCCCTTATCCACCCCCTCCGGCACGACGCCGGCACTTCGACCATGGAGGTCGACTCCGATGGAAACCGTCACCACAGATGTCCTCATCGTCGGCGCAGGGCCGGCTGGCCTGACCGCAGCAGCACTGCTCGCCAAGTACGGCGTCAGGGCTCTGACCGTCAGCCGCTACTCCGGCACCGCGAACTCACCACGCGCCCACATCACCAATCAGGGTGCGATGGAGGTCTTCCGCGACCTCGGCATCGACGACCGCGTGCGCGCCGCTGCCGTGCCGAACGAGTACATGGGCAACAACGTCTGGGCGACAAGCTTTGCGGGGACCGAGATCGCCCGGCTGAAGTCATGGGGTTCGGGGACGCTGCGGCACGCCGACTACGAGGTATCGAGCCCGACGGAGATGTGCAACATTCCGCAACACATCCTCGAACCGATACTGCTGCAGGCGGCGCGCGAGTTCGGCGCGGAGATCAGGTTCAGCACGGAGGCCGTCTCGCTGACCGACACCGGCGATCACGTCGAGGCCATCGTGCGCGAACGCACGACAGGCGCCGAGTATCGGGTACGCGCCAAGTATGTGATCGGCGCCGACGGCGGCCGTTCGACGGTCGCGCAGCAGATGGAGTTCCCGCTGCGCGGAGAGATGGGCCTCGGTGCCGCCATGAACATCTGGCTCGAAGCAGACCTCACCCAGTACACCGCCCATCGCCCTGGAACGCTCTACTGGATGGCGCAGCCCGGCAACGACTACTGGGTCGGCAGCGGCACGTGGATCTGCGTGAAGCCGTGGACGGAATGGGTGCTGCTGTGCATGTACAACCCCGAGGACGGCGAACCCGACACGTCCGAGGAGGCGGTCATCGAGCGGGCCCGCACCACCATCGGCGACGACTCGATCGACATCCGGATCAAGGCCGTCAGCAAATGGCAGATCAACCACGTCATCGCCGACACGTTCAGCAAGGGTCGGGTGTTCCTCGCAGGCGACGCCGCTCACCGGCACCCGCCTGCGAACGGTCTCGGCACCAACACCTCGGTGCAGGACTCCTTCAACCTCGCGTGGAAGCTCCCGATGGTGCTGCGTGGCGACGCCGAACCTGCACTCCTCGACACCTACACCCAGGAGCGCCAACCTGTCGGAGAACAGGTCGTTGATCGCGCGATGGAGAGCGTGCGCAACATGCTGCCGATCTCGCAGGCCCTCGGCTTCGAGCCCGGACAGTCCGCGGAGGACGGTTGGAAGATGCTCGACGAGTTGTTCTCCGGAACCGAGCGCGGCGCGCAGCGACGCCGCGAACTCGACAGTGCCGTCGCGCTGCAGAACTATCAGTTCAACGCGCACGGAGTGGAACTGGGACAACGCTATTCGTCGACGTGCATCGTCGACGACGGCACCGATTACCCCGAGAACGTCCGCGACGCAGAGCTCTACTACCAGGCGACGACACATCCGGGAGCGCGCCTACCCCACGCGTGGGTCGAGCAGGGTCGACGCCGCGTCTCGACCGTCGACATCACGGGACACGGTGCGCTCACACTGATCATCGGGGAGAACGGCGATGACTGGCGTGCCGCGGCGGCACAGGTGGCACAGGAATTCGGGATCGAACTCGACGTCCGCGCCGTCGGCGTCGGTTGTGAGTACCACGACGTCCTGCGGGAATGGACACAGCAGCGCGAGGTCGGCGCCGATGGTGCGCTCCTCGTCCGACCCGACCATCACGTCGCGTGGCGCAGCTTGGCGATGGTCGGCGATCCGATCTCCACTCTCCGCGCAGCGCTGAGCACGGTCCTTGCCAGGAAGGCACCTACCAACGCCGCGCCAAGGGCCCCGCAGACGGAGACGATCGCCTCTCGGGACGACGTCGCGAAAGTCGTCACGGTCGGGAGCCGAGCACCGCTCGGTGCCGGTTCGAACTGAACCGGTTCGTCACCACGCTCGATCGACGAGAACATCACGCGCCGATGACACTTTGCCCTCAGCGGTTGCGGCGTATGGGACAGAAGTGTTCAGTGTTACTACTGTGACTAAAGTTGTTCGCAAGATCTCGTCGAGCACGACCTCTCGGTCGGCATTCAAGCGCCTTGGCATGATCGCGCTGGGCGTCGTGGTGGCCGCAGGAATGAGTGCGCCGGCCTTCGCGTCTGCCGCTCCCGTAGATGACATCGCCGGTGCATTGGGCGGGCTCGCCAACTCCCTGTTGTCCGACTCCGGGCTTCCCAACTCATCGTCGGAGCTGGGGCTCGGCGACATCATCCCGAAGGTGCCCTCACCGGGCAACGCGACGTCACGTTGCACCTCGGTCGTCCAGGTTGGCGACTCGACGTCGGTGAACGCAGACAAGGCATCGGCATTGCCGAGTCCGAGTGACACCGCGTCGGCGCAGTACCGGCGAGTCGGGGCGACGTCGGTGAAGGTCGACGCGCTGAGCGGACGAGCAGTCGTCGGAGGTCCTGGGACCGACGCCGAGAAGGCAGTCGCCGGACTGCTCAGCTCTGGCTCGAAAGGCTGCTGGGTGATCGCGATGGGCATCAACGACGCCGGGGCGATCTCATCCGGCAGCACGGTGAGCGCCGACGCGCGGATCGACCGCATCATGTCCGCGTTGAAGGGTCAACCCGTGTTGTGGCCGACGGTCACGACGTCGAATCCGAAGAACCAGGCATTCGGCCCCGCGGCGATGGCAACATTCAACACAGCACTACGCGCCGCACTCGCGCGCTACCCGAATCTTGCCGTCTACGACTGGGCAGGCAGTGCACCAGCGAACGAGTTCGCCTCCGACGGAATTCACTACACGGCCGCCGGTACCGCCGATCGCAATCGCCGATTCGCCGACGCTCTGGCCCGCGCCTACCCGCAGGGTGTCGCAGGCTATCTCCCCGCCAGCCGATGGATCACCGGCTGACCCAGGTTCGATCACGCCTCGGACGGGACGGGAGATACCGTCAGATCGGGCAGGAGATACTGAGATCGCGCTTTCCTGTGACTGCCTGCCGCAACCCCTGGGTGACGGCATCGGCATACAGGAAGGTGCCTGGCCCGAACGGATGCACTCCGTCGGCGCCGAGAAGCTGCTGGTGACTTGCGGCAGCCTGGCACCACGGCGCCAGGTAGACGTTCGGGTGCCGCGGCGCGTACTGCAGAACCTGGCGAGCCGCCTGCGGGATACCGTCGACGGGGCCGTACGGCACCAGCAATACGATCTGGTGGCCTGGTCCGATCTGGCCGAGGATGCGGTCGAGTTGTCCGTCGAACGCCTGGCCGTTGGTACCGAACCCGAGGACGACGAATTTGCGTAGCTGACGGGCGGCGGCGAGGTTCTCGATGATCGGTTCGCCACCGGTGTAGTGGCGCGAGACCTCCGCGTCGATGTACATGCCCGGGAACCGGTTGGTCAGCGCCATCGACGACGCCAGCATCACCGAGTCACCGATTCCGGTGATCTCACCGCCGAGCGGAAGCGTCGGAACGGGTGCCGCGGGCGGAGGAGGAGGTGCGTGCCGCAGCGCGGCGGCGTTGGCCTTCTGCATCTGCGCAAGCTGGTCGAGTTGCTCCTCGAGCTGTGACTTTGCCGGGCTGGTGCCCAGTGCGGAACCAGCGAACAGAGCAACAGCGAGGGCAGCGGCGAGTGCAAGGGCAGGCGCAGCAGTGCGTTGGCGCGAACCAAGCAAGTTCAGGACGCCACGCAGACCCAAGCGATGGAACGGGGTTTCGATCCACCGGAACGACGCCTCGGAGAGCGCCAGCGTCAGGACGGCAGCGATGAGTCCGATCACCCATACGGGCAGAGTCCCCGAGTGAGCTCGGTCAGCATGGAAGAGCTGCCGCAGCACCACCACGACAGGCCAGTGCCACAGGTAGATGCTGAACGACCGTGTACCGAGGTACCGCAACGGCTGACGACACATCAGTCGGTGAACGCGACCTCTCCCCCGGATCGCATCGAGCACGATCCCCGCGGCCAGAATGCACGCCAGCAGCAGTCCGCCCTGATACGTGAACGACGACGTATCCGGTAGCACCAGGAAAAGCACCACCAGAGCGAGGAAACCGACAGGGGCGAGAGTAGCGCCGAGCAGGTCGACGACACGCTCAGGCACCAACCGCGGCCACGAATCGGGTGCTGCGGGCGACGGCGCCGTCACGAGAAGCGCCAGGATCACCCCGACCAACAACCCGAATGCGTGTGTGTCTGTACCGAAGTACACCCGGCTCGGGTCGGCATGGGGATCATGGAGCAGCCACATCGCCACGACCGATCCCACCGCCAGCACAGTGGCTACCCCGGCTGCGACCCAGAGGCGTCGACGCATCGGCAACGCGCGCGCAGCCGCCATGATCGCCACGAACAGCAATGGCCACACGACGTAGAACTGTTCCTCGATTGCCAGCGACCAGTAATGCATGAAGATCTGCGGCGTCGTGTCCGCGAAGTAGCTATGTGACTGAGAAATCTGCACCCAGTTATTGACGAAAAACGCAGATCCGACGAACTGCGGCACTAGTTGTACCGCGATGTCGCCACCCAACACACCAGCGACAGCAACGGAGACCACCAACACAGCAAGTGCTGCGGGAAGAATGCGGCGCGCGCGACGCGTCCAGAATCGCGACAACGAAATACGTTCCGAGGCACCGTACTCACGCACCAGCAGAGACGTGATGAGAAAACCCGACAGCACGAAGAAGATGTCGACGCCGAGGTAACCGCCCGGCACGGCCGCACCGAAGAAGTGGTAGAGCACGACGACAAGCACCGCGATACCGCGTAATCCGTCGAGCGCGGGAACGCGTCGGATTCGTCCGGCACCCAACGGTGGTGCGGCTTGCTCCCGCCCCTCGGGCGCACTCGTCGCATTCGCTGCGTTCGCTGGAGCGAGCTCGACGGAATGCGAGTCCACCGACACCTCGGCCGTGCCCGCTCGCGCGGCATCGCCGTCCGGAACATCAGCTTCCGGCGCATCGCCTTCCGGCGCACCGCCTTCCGAAAGATCGACCAATTCCGTACCAGCGGTCGGATTCTGCGTGACAAGCCGGCGCCGATATCTGAGGTCGGCCAGCCGCCGGTATCTGAGGGCCGGCGTCACGGCGGAATTCACCCTCTCGACAGCCTCTTCCTGCCCTATATCCGAGCTGCCGACGTCGGACGCCGTCTCGACATCAGGGTCCGGCACAGCAGCGGCATCTGACTCGATATCAGCCTCGTCCAACCCTGTGTCGTGGGCAGAAGGGGCAGAGGCATCGTCGACACACGGATCGTCAACGACGTTGGCCGATATAGACCACGGTCCGACCGAGCTCCGCGCCACATCACTGTCGGCGGGGACGCCGGCAGAGCGACTCAGCGACGGCATACGGACATCACGCAAGATCCGCAAGCGAGTGATCATCCGCGGACTCCCTCATCGAGAGCGGAGCCGACCGCGCCACCCGACCCCACGGACGACGGCAGAACAAGGAGCCGCTGAAAAGAAAGCAACGAGCATGAGCGAGACAGCAAATGTGAAGGCATAGGGCACGTTTCGGAACGTCGGTTCAAGTCAGTCGGAATATCTCAGGAAGGCAGTGCGCGAGATCACGCGACGAGCCGAGTCTAGATGCGGTCTCAGTTCGCGGACCAATCGACACGCCACAATCATTTCATCGGATGACAATGCGAGATAACCGGCAGCAAAAGAACATGAACAGCGCACAAATAATTCACCAGAGCCGAATACCTCTCGCAGAACGGGGCCGGCCAGAACGAAGTTGGACTGGGACCCAACGAGCACCCCCATGAATGCAGTAATGCCCCGCACCTT
>NZ_BAFC01000002.1 GCF_000248055.1 Gordonia sputi NBRC 100414
GAGGGGTGCGGGGCATTACTGGAATGTTGTGCTCGGCGGTGTCCTACTCTCCCACACCGATTAGAGTGCAGTACCATTGGCGCTGGTGGGCTTAGCTTCCGGGTTCGGAATGGGACCGGGCGTTTCCCCACCGCTATAGCCGCCGAAACAATATGAAACAACATCCACACGGGATGCGCTCTTTGTTGAGCGATTGCGTGTGTTGTTTCAGAAGTGTCATAGTGGATGCGAACACACCTTTATTACAAGTTGATGTGTTGGGTGTTGTTGGTAAGTCCTCGGCCGATTAGTACCAGTCACCTAAACCTATTACTAGGCGTACAGTTCTGGCCTATCAACCCCATGGTCTATAGGGGGCCTTAACCCTTCAAGAGGGTGAGAAACCTCATCTTGGAACAGGCTTCCCGCTTAGATGCTTTCAGCGGTTATCCCTTCCGAACGTAGCTAACCAGCAGTGCTCCTGGCGGAACAACTGGCACACCAGAGGTTCGTCCGTCCCGGTCCTCTCGTACTAGGGACAGGTTTCCTCAAGTTTCTAACGCGCGCGGCGGATAGAGACCGAACTGTCTCACGACGTTCTAAACCCAGCTCGCGTGCCGCTTTAATGGGCGAACAGCCCAACCCTTGGGACCTACTCCAGCCCCAGGATGCGACGAGCCGACATCGAGGTGCCAAACCATCCCGTCGATATGGACTCTTGGGGAAGATCAGCCTGTTATCCCCGGGGTACCTTTTATCCGTTGAGCGACACCACTTCCACACGTTGGTGCCGGATCACTAGTCCCGACTTTCGTCCCTGCTCGACATGTACGTCTCACAGTCAAGCTCCCTTGTGCACTTACACTCAACACCTGATTGCCAACCAGGCTGAGGGAACCTTTGGGCGCCTCCGTTACATTTTAGGAGGCAACCGCCCCAGTTAAACTACCCACCAGGCACTGTCCCTGAACCCGATCAGGGTCCGAGGTTAGAAGTCCAATACGATCAGAGTGGTATTTCAACAATGACTCCATGAACACTGGCGTGCCCACTTCACAGTCTCCCACCTATCCTACACAAACCGAACCGAACACCAATACCAAGCTATAGTGAAGGTCCCGGGGTCTTTTCGTCCTGCCGCGCGTAACGAGCATCTTTACTCGTACTGCAATTTCGCCGAGTCTGTGGTTGAGACAGCAGAGAAGTCGTTACGCCATTCGTGCAGGTCGGAACTTACCCGACAAGGAATTTCGCTACCTTAGGATGGTTATAGTTACCACCGCCGTTTACTGGGGCTTAAATTCTCAGCTTCGCCCCCCGAAGGGAACTAACCGGTCCTCTTAACCTTCCAGCACCGGGCAGGCGTCAGTCCGTATACATCGTCTTACGACTTCGCACGGACCTGTGTTTTTAGTAAACAGTCGCTTCTCTCTGGTCTCTGCGACCCACACCAGCTCACGGAGTAAATCCGGCCACCAGTATGGGTCCCCCTTCTCCCGAAGTTACGGGGGCATTTTGCCGAGTTCCTTAACCACAGTTCTCTCGATCGCCTTAGTATTCTCTACCTGACCACCTGTGTTGGTTTGGGGTACGGGCCGTGTACCAACTCACTAGAGGCTTTTCTCGGCAGCATAGGATCATGGACTTCACCACAACGGTTACGCATCACCTCTCAGACTCAATGAAACACGGATTTACCTATGTTTCGTCCTACAGGCTTACACCAGGACAACCATCGCCTGGCACCACTACCTTCCTGCGTCACCCCATCGCTTGCCTACTACCAGCCAAGGTCCTGTGCATCACCCCACTCGAGACCCGAAGGTCTTCTCGGAGGATCTGGACAGTTAGTACAACTGATTCAGCATGGGCGCGGATACACGGGTACGGGAATATCAACCCGTTGTCCATCGACTACGCCTGTCGGCCTCGCCTTAGGTCCCGACTCACCCTGGGCGGATTAGCCTGGCCCAGGAACCCTTGGTCATTCGGCGGCAGAGTTTCTCACTCTGCTTTCGCTACTCATGCCTGCATTCTCACTCCCACACCCTCCACACCTCGTTCACACGGGCGCTTCCACGGATGCAGGACGCTCCCCTACCCACCCACACACCTAGCCCACAACCCGTAGATCATGGGCGGGCTTATGTGAGTGCCGCGGCTTCGGCGGTGTACTTGAGCCCCGCTACATTGTCGGCGCAGGATCACTTGACCAGTGAGCTATTACGCACTCTTTCAAGGGTGGCTGCTTCTAAGCCAACCTCCTGGTTGTCTTCGCGACCCCACATCCTTTTCCACTTAGTACACGCTTAGGGGCCTTAGCCGGCGATCTGGGCTGTTTCCCTCTCGACTACGAACCTTATCGCCCGCAGTCTCACTGCCCTGCTCTCACTTACCGGCATTCGGAGTTTGGCTGACGTCAGTAACCTAGTAGGGCCCATCGGCCATCCAGTAGCTCTACCTCCGGTAAGAAACACAGAACGCTGCACCTAAATGCATTTCGGGGAGAACCAGCTATCACGGAGTTTGATTGGCCTTTCACCCCTACCCACAACTCATCCCCTCCATTTTCAACTGAAGTGGGTTCGGGCCTCCACGACGTCTTACCGACGCTTCACCCTGGCCATGGGTAGATCACTCCGCTTCGGGTCTAGACCCGGCGACTCCACGCCCTATTCAGACTCGCTTTCGCTACGGCTACCCCACACGGGTTAACCTTGCCACCGAGCACTAACTCGCAGGCTCATTCTTCAAAAGGCACGCCATCACCCACAATCAACCAAATGATTCACAGGCTTTGACGGATTGTAAGCGTCCGGTTTCAGGTACTATTTCACTCCCCTCCCGGGGTACTTTTCACCTTTCCCTCACGGTACTTGTCCGCTATCGGTCACCAGGAAGTATTCAGGCTTACCGGGTGGTCCCGGCAGATTCACAGCAGATTCCACGAGCCCGCTGCTACTTGGGCACCCATCACGCAAGACCACACGTTTTCAGCTACCGGACTCTCACCGTCTACGGCAGACCATTCCAGGCCACTTCACCTAACATGCAGCATTTATCACTCACGCCCCGACAGGTAGATCGGAGAAGATGAACCCCACAACACCACACACACAACCCCTACCCGGTATCACATGCGCATGGTTTAGCCTCCTCCGCTTTCGCTCGCCACTACTCACGGAATCACAATTGTTTTCTCTTCCTATGGGTACTGAGATGTTTCACTTCCCCACGTTCCCCCCACACAGCCTATACATTCAGCTGGTGGTAACACGACATCACTCGTGCTGGGTTTCCCCATTCGGACACCCTCGGATCACAGCTCGTTTGACAACTCCCCGAGGACTATCGCGGCCTACCACGTCCTTCATCGGCTCCTGGTACCAAGGCATCCACCGAACGCCCTAAAACACTTACAACAACACCTACAAACACACCCCACACACACCGCACAAAAGCACGATCCACGCGAGACACGAATGTAGACACAAAAACTCGACAAAACACACAACCAAAAAACTTGTATGCATTGCAAAAATAAAGATGCTCGCATCCACTATGCACTTCTCAAACAACACACA
>NZ_BAFC01000001.1 GCF_000248055.1 Gordonia sputi NBRC 100414
TCACCACCACCGCCCACAACCACCCCCACCACACCGCCCTCACCCACAACAACCACCACCTCACCTACCAACAACTCGACCAACACTCCAACCACCTCGCCCGCCAACTCCTCCACCACCACATCGGCCCCGAAGACGTCGTCGCCATCGCCATCCCCCGCTCCCCCGAAACCATCCTCGCCATCTGGGCCATCACCAAAACCGGCGCCGCCTTCCTCCCCATCGACCCCACACACCCCACCCAACGAATCACCCACATCACCACCAACTCCCACACCACCCTCGGCATCACCACCACCACCCACCACCAACACCTCCCCCAACACATCCACTGGATCACCCTCGACACCACCACCACCCACACCGACACCCAACCCATCACCGACGCCGAACGGGTACGCCCGCTGCGCGCCGACGACCTCGCCTACGTCATCTACACCTCCGGATCGACCGGGATCCCCAAAGGCGTCGCGGTCACCCACCGCGGACTCGCCGACTGCACCGCCGAGCACCGGGACACCCTGTGCATCGAGCCGTCTTCTCGGGTCCTGCATTCGTCTTCGCCGAGCTTCGATGTGTCGATTCT